>NZ_JASNFO010000002.1:0-425954 GCF_032027725.1 Pseudofrankia coriaricola
GGGACGGCCTTCGCCGTGGCCGGCACGGCGACGCCATCGGCGTCGGCAATGTCGCCGGCCGCGGCAATGTCGCCGGCCGCGGCAATGTCGCCGGCCGCGGCAATGTCGCCGGCCGCGGCAATGTCGCCGGCGGCGGCGAGGCCGGTGCCGATGGCGGCCGGCGTCGTGGTCTGGGCCGGCGCGCCGCGCAGGGCGCGCGCGAGGCTCGCGGCGCCGAGGACGGCGCCGGCGCCGAGGACGCCGAGGACGGACGAGAGATAGCGGTAGTCGAAGCCGGCGGTCAGCGCGCTGATCGCGAGCACCGACAGGCCGCCGGCGCCCGCGAGCCAGTACATCGGAGGAGGGCCGGGCCTGCGGCGGCGCCGGGCCACCGGGACGGCGAGCAGCCCGGCGAGCAGCCCGGCGCCGACCAGGGGCATCGGCACGTAGCCGAGCCGCGAGTAGTCGGCGAGCCGCTCCGCGAGCCCCGTCCGCAGGGTCGTCACGACGTAGTAGCCGTCGGCCGAACTCGGGTCGCTTTCCGGCAGGACGTTGGTGAGCGTGTCCGGCAGCTCCCAGGTGTCGGCGCGGGACGTCCTGGCGTTCTCGTGCCGCGTCGGGGAGAAGTAGCCCACCAGATAGTCGCCCGACGTCCGCAGCATCATCCACGGCTGCGCGCGGACGATGTCGTCCGCGAACTCGCCGGCGAGCTCCTCTCGGCCCTTGGGGATGCGCGCGTGGCCCTGGCGTAGCGGCGACTTCGCCGGCCACAGGTAGGTGTCGGGCTGGGTGCGCCGCGCCACGGGCCGCGTGTCACACAGGGTCCGCAGCACGGGACGGTCCTCGGGCAGCGCGGCGCAGTCGGCGAACGGCGCGACCCGGCCGTACAGGAAGTACCCGGAGTGCGCCGAGACGTTGAAGTGCTTGCCCTCCGAGAGGCTCCACCCGCTGTACGCGCACACCGGCGCCGCCGCCGCACCGACGAACGAGAGAGCCACGGCGAGTACCCGCATGATCCCGCGGACCCTCTCCGTGCCCTGCTCGCGGCGGGCCCGGACGGCGGCGGCCGTCGCGGTCACGACCAGGACGGCGAACGCGACGGCGAGCGGTCCGTAGCCGACGGTCCGGACGGTGAGGCTCGCGCCGAGCAGCAGCCCGGCGAGCGCCGCGGCCCACACCCGCGGCCGGCCGGGCATCGCGAGCAGCAGCAGCCCGAGGCCCGTGAGCACGCTGAACAGCGTCTCCGCGAGGACGAACTGGCCGAGGTCGAGCACCCAGGGCGACAGCAGCATGGGCACGGCACACAGCGAGGCCACCCACGTCCGCCGGGTCACCCGGACGGCCACTGCGTACAGCACGATGCCGACGGCGAACGTCAGCGCGTGCTGGATGATCACTAGCCGGGTGAGGTGGGCCTCGCCGTCGACCAGCCGCAGGAACATCGGGTAGCCGGACGGCCGCCAGTCCTCGGGCCACAGGCCATGCCATGCCTGATCCAGGTAGGCGCCCGAGTCGCCCAGGTACATCAGCGCCGGCTGGTAGGTGACCACGACCAGCACCCTGGCGACGAGCGCCACCAGCGCGACCACACCGAACAAAGCGTGCCGCCGCGCCCACGCGCCCAGTCGCCGCCGCGCTCCTGGCCGCCACACCGCCGACCGCCAAGCCGCCGACCGCCAAGCCGCCGACCGTCGAAACGCCGCGGGGCTCGGGGCGCCATCCGTGCCATCCACGCCAGTCGTGTCGATCGTGTCGGTCGGCTCTGGGCCGGGAGGGGTCGTTGAATCCACGACCGGCTGTGTCGTCACGGTCGTGACCGGCTGGTCAAGCGGCGTCGCCATCGTCGTCAGTGTCCCAGCCGATCCCGCCGTGACGGCTCCGCCCTCCCCGGTGTCTCCCCGTGTCTGCACCCCTCGCACGGCATGACCTGCGCGTCAGGCGCCGCCGGGCAGCCTTCGCTCCCGGCCTCCCGCCCTCCCGCCTCATCGCCCCTTCGCCGTCGCCTCCCCCTCGGAGCGTCACCCCTCGGAGCGTCACTCCGTCGGAGCGCCGTTCCGGCGTCGTCACGTCATGCCGCCCGCACGCCGCTGGCGGAAGTCGCCTCGTGGAGGTGACCCAGATCTCTGCAGGCTCGGAATTTTTGCGTTGACTGCAAACTTGTAGGAGAGGCAAAGTTGTAGTGCACGCACGATCGACCGGCCCGGCACCGCGTCCAGCCCCGACGCGGACCCTGATCCCGCCGCCGCGGCCGGCGACCGTGCAGGGCGCGGAAACGCGAAACGAGAACCGCGAACGACGGACCCCCAAGGCCCGGAGGCGCACCCTTTGGAGACACGCAGATGAATTCGCCACGCAGCGCCGCCCGGGCCATGACCACCCGGCTCACCCGGACGAAGGACGCAGCTCGAACCTCGACGCTCGCACCCGCCGGCCCAGCGGGAACTCCAGGAACCGGCGGTACCCGGGCCTCGAACCTCACCGGCGGCACAGCGGCCGGCGCCGCCGGCGATGGCCGCCGGATCTGGCTGATCGTCGCCGCTCTCGGCACCGGCCTGCTGCTGGCCTCGCTCGACCAGACGATCGTGTCGACGGCGCTGCCGACGATCGTCGGTGACCTGGGCGGCGCCTCGCACCTGTCCTGGGTGGTGACCGCCTACCTGCTGGCCTCGACGGTCTCGACACCGATCTGGGGCAAGCTCGGCGACCTCTACGGCCGCAAGCGCTTCTTCCAGGCAGCCATCGTGATCTTCGTGGCCGCGTCCATGCTCGCGGGCCTCAGCCAGTCGATGACAGAGGTCATCGCGTTCCGCGCGCTGCAGGGCCTGGGCGGCGGTGGCCTTGTCGTCGGCGCGATGACGATCATCAGCGACCTGGTCTCGCCCCGGGAGCGGGGCCGCTACCAGGGCGTGTTCAGCGCGCTGTTCGCCGTCTCGTCGGTGCTCGGCCCGCTGCTGGGCGGCCTGTTCGTCGATCACCTGTCCTGGCACTGGATCTTCTACATCAACGTTCCGGTCGGCGTGGCCGCGTTCGCCGTCGTCACCGCGGTGCTGCCCGCGATCCGCAACCGGGCCAAGACCTCGATCGACTACCTGGGAGCCGCCGTCCTCGCGGCCGCCACGACCTGCCTGGTCCTGTTCACCAGCCTCGGAGGCTCCTCGATCGCGTGGAGCTCAGTGACGAGCATCGGCCTCGGGGCCGGCGGTGTGGCGCTGCTGGGCCTGTTTGCGCTGGTCGAGCGGCGGGCGGCCGAGCCGATCCTGCCGCCCCGGCTGTTCACGCTGAAGGTGTTCAACATCGCGAGCCTGATGAGCTTCGTGGTCGGCTTCGCGATGTTCGGCTCGATCATCTTCCTGCCGCTGTTCCTGCAGGTCGTCAAGGGCATCGACCCGACCGTGTCCGGCCTGCAGATGCTGCCGATGAGCCTCGGCCTGATGATCGCCTCAATGACGACCGGGCGGCTGATCTCCGCCTTCGGCCGGTACAAGGTCTTCCCGATCATCGGCACCGGCCTGATGACGGTCGGCGTGGCGCTGTTCTCGCTGCTGACCCCGGACGTCTCGACCCTGCGGCTGAGCCTGTCGATGTTCGTCTTCGGCGTCGGGATGGGCATGGTCATGCCGGTCCTCACCCTGTCGGTGCAGAACGCGGTCGACCCGCGGGACCTGGGCGCGGCGACGTCGGGCGCGACGTTCTTCCGCTCGATCGGTGGCTCGTTCGGCACCGCCGTGTTCGGCACGATCTTCGCGAACGTGCTGGCCGGCAAGCTGGCGCACCTGGTCGGCGGCGCCCCGCTGCCGGGCGGGGTCACCGGCTCGAACGTGAGCCCCAAGCTCATCGCCGGCCTGCCCGAGGCTCTGCGCACCGGCTTCATCCAGACCTACACCGACTCGCTGCAGGTCGTCTTCCTGGTCGCTGTGCCGATCGCGTTCCTCGGGTTCCTGACCGCCTGGCTGCTCCCCGAGCTGCGCATGCGCCGCAGCAGCGGTCTCGACGCCCGCACTGAGGCCACCGCGGCGGCCGACGCTGGGCTGGTCGGCACGGCCGACGCCGCGCTGGTCGGCGCGACGGCCGGCCAGGCCGCCACGGCGGGGCACGCCCGGCCGCGGACCACGACCGGTGGAACGGTCGTCCCGGCTCCGCGCCTGGCCGACCTCGGCCTGCGCACGGCCAGCGGCGACGAGCCGGAGCTGACCATCCCGGACACGGTTCCGGCGGACCTGATGCTCTCCGGTGACCTGGCCAGGCGCGGCCGCTCGCCCAGGCACGACGGTTGAGCGAGGCGCCTGGCCACGGGTCCTGCCCGGACACCCGAAAGGGTTGCCGGGCAGGCCCCGTGGCCAGGCCGACCGGGCCCAGCGGCCCGCGATCAAATCTTTTCACTGGCTGCAAACTTGTATTGACGGCAAACTTGTAGAGTACGCAAGATACGGTGCGGACGATCGACCACCGGCGCCGGCGGCGACCGGCCGAGAACGACCGGTCGCGCGGCGGCCGGAGCGACGAACGAACGCCGACGAGCACCACGAAGCGAGCGGGCGCGAGGGAGGAGGAACGGGCGATGGGAGTGAGTGCCGGTGTGGCCGAGCCCACCGAGCTCGGGCTGCGCGAGCGCAAGAAGCGCCAGACCCGCGACGCGATCCGGGAGGCCGCCGTCCGCCTCGTCGCCGACCGTGGCCTCGAGCGCGTGACCGTCGACGAGATCGCCCAGGCGGCGAACGTCTCCCCGCGCACGTTCTTCAACTACTTCCGGTCCAAGGAAGACGCCCTCGCCGGGATCGACGAGGACGAGATCGAGGAGACGTGCGCCGCGTTGCGCGCCCGGCCGGCCGACGAACCGCCGCTGCGTGCGCTCGCCGCGATCCTGACCGCCCGGCTCGAGCGCAGGATGCTCGACCCGCGGATGCACCAGGCACGGGTGCAGATGCACCAGAGCCACCCGCAGTTGTTCGGCGCGCACGCCGCCACCTGGCGCATCTTCGAGCGGCGCCTCGCCGAGGTCATCGGCGAGCGCACCGGCCTGTCGGCCGACGAGGACCCGTACCCGGCGACCGTCGTCGCCGTGGCGATGGCCGTCGTCCGGTCGACGATCTCCCACTGGCAAGGAACCCAGAACCCGTCCGCGGCGGCGCTGTCGGCGAACCTGCGGGCGGGATTCGACAGCGTCGCCCGCGGCCTCGCGCCGCCCGCGTCCGGGCAGCCGGCCGCGTCCGGGCAGCCGGCCGCGTCCGGGCAGCCGCGCGCGGCCCCAAACCCGCCGCCGGCCACGCCGCCGCTCGTGACGCCGGCCGACGCCACGCCCGCCTGAACCCATCGAGCCCGGCCCGACTGAGCACGGACCGACTGAGGACGGACCGCGCCGCGCCCGGCGCGCGAACCCCGCCGACCATGCCCCGCCCAGCCGCCGAGGGAGAACGTGATGGCGTCACCCAGCACAGCGAGCCGGTCCCCGGAGCCCACCCCTCCCGCCTCGCCACCGGCGGCGGACGTCCTGGACAAGCCGGGAGGACACCGGGTCGGCCTGATCCTCCTCGCCCTTGGCGTGGGCATGCTGCTCGCCGCGCTCGACCAGACGATCGTGTCGACAGCGCTGCCGACGATCGTCGGCGACCTCGGCGGCGCGGAGCACCTGTCCTGGATCGTCACCGCGTACCTGTTGGCCTCGACGGTGTCCACGCCGCTGTGGGGCAAGCTCGGCGACCTCTACGGCCGCAAGATCTTCTTCCAGGCGGCGATCGTCATCTTCCTGGTGGCATCGGCGGTCGCGGGGCTCAGCCAGTCCATGGGCCAGCTCATCGCGTTCCGCGCGCTGCAGGGCCTGGGCGGCGGCGGCCTCATCATCGGCGCTCAGACGATCATCGGTGACGTGCTGTCGCCGCGGGAACGGGGCCGCTACCAGGGCGTGTTCAGCGGCCTGTTCGGCTTCGCGTCGGTGGTCGGCCCGCTGCTCGGCGGCCTGTTCGTCGACCATCTGAACTGGCGGTGGGTCTTCTACATCAACCTGCCGCTCGGCGCGATCGCGCTGATCATCGTCGCCTCGGCGCTGCCGTCGACCCGCAACCGGGTGAAGCGATCGATCGACTACGTCGGCACGCTCGCACTTGGCGGTGCCGCCACCTGCCTGGTGCTGTTCACCAGCCTCGGTGGCACAACGCTGGCCTGGAGTTCCCCGGCCAGCATCAGCCTGGTCGTCGGCGGCGTGGTGCTGCTGGTCGCGTTCGGCTTCATCGAGCAGCGCGTGGTTGAGCCCGTGCTGCCGCCGAGGCTGTTCGCCAACCGGGTCTTCAACGTCTCCAACCTCATGGGCTTCGTGTGCGGTTTCGCGATGTTCGGGGCCATCACCTTCCTGCCGCTGTTCCTGCAGGTGGTCCAGGGCATCGAGCCGACGATGTCCGGCCTGCACCTGATACCGGTCATGGGCGGCATGCTCGTGTCGTCGACCCTCACAGGGCGGCTGGTGAGCAGGACGGGCCAATACAGGGTTTACCCGATCGTCGGCAGCGCGCTGATGGCGATCGCGATCGTGATGCTCGCCGCGCGGATCACCCCGGGTATCGGCTCGGCGGAGCTGGTCATCTACATGCTGCTGCTGGGTCTTGGGCTGGGCGGCGTCATGCCAGTGCTGGTCGTGTCGGTGCAGAACGCCGTCGAGTTCCGTGACCTCGGGGCGGCCACGTCTGGTTCGGCGTTCTTCCGATCGATCGGCGGCTCGTTCGGCACGGCCATCCTCGGCGCGATCTTCGCGAACCAGCTGACCAGCAAGTTGGCGACATCGCTCCACGGCGCCGCGCTGCCGCAGAACTTCAGCCCATCGGAGGTGAGCCCGAAGCTGGTCTCGGGCCTTCCGCCCGCGGTTCGCCAGGGCTTCGAGGGCGCGTACACCGACGCGATCCAGGTCGCGTTCTGGGTTGCCGCTCCGGTCGCGGCGATCGCCCTTGTCCTCAGCTGCTTCCTGCCCCAACTGAGCATGCGCTCGAGCAGGCATGTCGCGGAGACCACCCCGGCGGCGCTAGGCGCCGGGGTGGAAGCCCCGGTCAGCGGCGCCGCCTCGCTGAGCGAGGCCGCCGCGGCGGACGGCGACGTCACCGCGGGCGCTACCTCCAGCGACGGCGCTGCCAGCACGGCGGGCGCGAGGTCGACCACCGGGTAGAACACAGAAAGTGATCGCGCGCACACGGCTGAACGGGCCGCTGGCGGCCGATCACGGGAGCCCTGGCCGATCCCCTGGGTGCCCGGCGACCACGCCCGAGGCACCAGGCCGCCGGGGTCTCACCGGAAACCCGATCCGTGGCACGTCAGCCAGCCCATAGACAGGCTGAGTTGACACACTTCGCGGCACCGCCATTGATGTGTGTTGGATGAGCAGGCCTATAGGCCGGCCTAAATGACACAGTTCGACATCCAGCACCCGCTCGGGCGTCCCGGCCGCAAGGGACGAGACCTCGGAGCCGCCGCGGCACGCCCCACCCCGACAGCGGCGGGGCGTGCGGGCGGAACCACAGCCGCGACCCCGCGCACCATGGTCGGGGTTATCGAGAACCCGCCACCGCATCCGCCGCGTCCGCGCCAACGACCCCGCCGGGCTCAGGGCTGGTGGCGCCCGCGGCGGATGGCTTCGCGTGGTCGTCTCCGGCCAGCCCCGCCGGCAGGTCGCGCAAGGACGAGCGGGAGACGACGACGAGCGCCGCCACGACCAGCGCGCCGGTGGCCGCGAGGATCGTCCAGGTGACGCCCACAGGGAACGGAGCCCAGCGGGCGATCGCGGCTGCGGCGTCCGGGATCCGCGCCGGGGTGAAGGCGACGCCGCGGCCGAGCCAGTAGTAGCTGCAGATGGCCAGCAGCGCGAACGCCTGCATGAGCACCGCGCCGACGAGCAGGATCACCGGAGTCCAGCACGCGCGCCGGCCGAGCAGCCGGGCAAGACCCGCCACGGCGACCACGGCGATGCCGACGACGCCGAGATAGAGGTAGCGGCCTTGGACGGCGATGCCGCGGGTGTAGCGCTCGTAGTCGGCCCAGCTGCGCTGGCCGACCGTCACATAGGCGAACACGGCCGGCAGCAGCAGGACTGCCGGAACCGCGGGCGTGCGCAGCCGGCCCAGCCAGCGCCGCCCGGCTGGCGCCGCCGCCATGTCGGCCGCGGCCCGCGCCGGGATCGGCGGAACGGACGACTCCGCGGGCCCGCGTCCACGCCCGCGTGGACCGGCGAGGCCGGTCGCGAGCCCGACGAGGCCGACCGCGACGACGACGACGGTCGCGGAGACGATCGCGATCGGCGTCAGCTGCGGCGGTTCGAACATGCCCAGCCCGGCCCAGAACCGGTTGAACATGGTCTGGACGAAGTACCACAGCCAGGTCCAGAACGAGTCGGGCAGCAGCAACGGCTCCCGGCGGGGCGGGTCTACCCCCCAGCCGTTCGGCTGGACCGCCCCGTAGAGCACGTAGTTGCGCACCCACCACCAGCCGCCGCCGGCGAGCCCCACGCCGAGCGCGATGGCCGCCGGCCGCCACGGCAGCGAGGCGAGCGCCGCGCGCAGGCGGGCACGGCGCGGCTCGGTGCCGGCCGGCCTCGCGTCGCGGTCGCGCAGCCAGCCGACCAGGTAGGCGGCGGCGACCATGAGCGGCAGCAGCAGGGCCGTTCCTTTGGACAGCAGGGCCACCGTGAGCCACAGCCCGGCCCAGACCGCCGTGCGCGCCCGCCGGTCGCCTCGCAGCACCCCTGCGAGGACAAACGTCAGGGCGCTCGCGGACAGCATGAGGATGCCGTCGTTGTTGAACGACGAGCCGACCCGGGTGAGGCCGGGAACCGCCAGCGGCAGCACCGCGGCGCCCCGCGCCACCATCTCGGCGAGGCCGAGGCGGCGTGCCGTCGCCCAGGCCAGCAACGGCAGCGGCGCGACCAGCAGGATGTTGAGCAGCCGCAGGACATAGACCTGTTCGTCGTAGGCCCAGTCGTCCGAGCCTGGCAGCGCGGACAGCAGCCCGGCACCGACGGCGTAGACCAGCGGCGGGTGCTGCACCATCTGGTTCGACAGCCGGCCGTCGGTGACGGGGTCCGGCCCACCGAGCTCGTCGAACGAGCCACGCTCAGGGCGTGGCGTCGGGGTGATCTCGGCGAACGACGGCGAGCCGCGTCGCTTGCCGCCGGACTGGAACATGTCGGCGTAGTCGCCTCGGTCGAAGTCGTCCGAGGTCGCCGCGACCCCCTTGGAGATCGTCTTGTCACCCGGGCCGGGCCAGCCGGCGCCGTGCTGGAGCCCATAGACCATGTCGACGTGCTGCGCCTCGTCGTAGCCGGCCCACGTCGGGTAGATCACCGAGTAGGTAGCAAGCAGCGCGACGTGCAGCGCGGTGATCAGCAGCACGGCCGCCGGCACCCGCCGGGCCAGCGCCCCGGCGGCCCCGGCCGCTTTCCCGGGGGCCCGCCGCGGGCGCCGCACGCGCCGCGGGTGGTCCGGCGCGCCGGCGGCGGCTGGTCCGCCGGATGGGTCGGGCGCGGTCGGCTGGGAGGGAATCCCCATGCCGCCCGCCTCGGGCGGGGGGGACGCGGTGTCGGTGCGCTCGCTGATCTTTGGCTCCGTGGTTGCTTCGTCGCGGGCGCGTCGCGCCCTCCTCCGGCCATGCCGGCCGCCAGGCCGGCTCCGCCGGGTCTCCGCGGCCCATTCGTGGCCGAACGGCCCCTCATGTGGGCCGTGGTCCGTTGCGATTCGGCCCGATATGGCCCGCGACCCGCCCGTCAAGCCTAGACGACCGGTTCCGGCGCCCCGGCGGCCCGGGAGGCCACGCCGCCGGGCACCACGGTGCCCATGCCGTGCCGCCCGCATGCCGTGCCGCCCGCATGCCGTGCCGCCCCGCGCCGCGCGCCGTGCTGCCCAGGTCTATGCGATGCCCAGGCGCGATGGTGTTGCCTGGGTGTGGGCCGCGCCACGGTGCCCGGCCGTGCCGGGTGCTTGGTGCTCACCGCCGGACGCCGCACGGCGCGGGCGCCCCACGCGGCCAGGCGCCGTGGGAGTCCCACCACGCCACCGCACAAACCTGTGCAATACCTGTGAATCCACCCGGGCCTCCCGCAGGTGGCGGGCAGGCACGCGCCGATGTCACCGGCACACCCGCCCTGAGCCGTGGCGGCCGGCGTCGGAACCCGCCCGGGAAGGCACGGCGGGTGCCTACCTGACGTGGGTGCCGGGTTGTTCGACGGTCTGCCAGACTGCGAACCGTGCGCGTACTCGTGATCGGTTCTGGTGGCCAGGTCGGCTCCGACCTGTGCCGGCTGCTTGCCGCTGATCCCCGGCTGCCGGCCTCCGCTGGGCTGACCCGGGCGGAGTGTGACATCACCGACCCGGCCAGGGTCCGGGCGGTAATCCGCGACCAGGCCAGACCGGCGAAGATCCAGGGCGGGCTCACCGTCGTGAACACCGCAGCCTGGACCGACGTCGACGGCGCGGAGACCGACGAGGCGGGTGCCTACGCCGCCAACGCCGCCGGGCCCGCGCACCTGGCCGCCGCCTGCGCGGACGCCGACGCGACGCTCATCCACCTCTCTACCGACTACGTCTTCGACGGCACGGCCGACAAGCCGTACGAGGTGGACGACCAGACCAGCCCGGTCTCCGCCTACGGGCGGACCAAGCTGGCCGGCGAGCAGGCCGTGCTCGCGCTGTGCCCGTCGGCATACGTGATCCGTACGGCCTGGGTATACGGCGCGGTAGGGAAGAACTTCGTCAAGGCGATGGCGCGGCTAGCCCGTGAGCGCGACTGCCTCACGGTCGTGGACGACCAGCGCGGCTCACCCACCTGGTCAGCCGACCTCGCCGCCGGGATCGTCGAGCTGGCGCTCTCCGGCGCCTCACCCGGGCTCTACCACTACACGAGTGCCGGCGACACCACCTGGTTCCACTTCGCGCAGGCGATCATGGAGGAGCTCGGCCCCGACGCGGTCAAGGTCGCCCCGACGACCACAGCGGCGTTCCCGCGCCCCGCGCCCCGGCCCGCCTACTCGGTACTGTCCGCCCGCCGCTGGACCGACGCCGGCCTCACCCCGCCCCGCCCCTGGCGCGACGCGCTTCACGCCGCCTTCGCCGCCCATCCGCGGGAGCTGCGCGGCTGACCACAATGCCTGGGAGCCGGCGGTTCTTCTTGATTAAGCCAGGCGAGGGGTCCCCGCCGATCCGCCTACCGGCGCCGACCGAGCAGCAGGTATGGAATTCGTCGATGCGACGCATTGGGGGATCGGTGGGGTAGCTGTGCCCCGGGGGTAACGTGAAGCCGTGACCGCGCAGATCAGCCCGTCTCCACCACCGGGGACCAACCCCGGGCCTGAGGGCCGTCCCACCCTGGTGGCGGTCGCCTGGCCCTACGCCAACGGCGCACCGCACCTGGGGCATATCGCCGGCGCCTACCTGCCGGCCGATATCTTCGCGCGGTTCCAGCGGATGGTGGGCAACCGCGTGCTGATGGTGTCCGGGTCGGATACCCACGGCACGCCGATCACGGTACGCGCCGAGGAGGAGGGCATCACTCCTCAGGAGGTCGTCGACCGCTATCACCCGGTGTTCCTGGATATCTGGGAGCGGCTCGGCATCTCCTTCGACCTGTTCACCTCCACCCGGACGGACAACCACACCCGAGTCACCCAGGATGTGTTCACCCGGCTGCGCGACGCCGGCTACATCTCCATCCAGGAGACGACGCAGTTCTACGACCCCCAGGCACAGCGGTTCCTGCCCGACCGTTATGTGCTGGGCACCTGCCCGTACTGCGCGTACCCGAACGCGCGCGGCGACCAGTGCGAGAACTGCGGCCGCACCCTCGACCCGGACCAGCTCATCGACCCGCGCAGCAAGATGACCGGCGCGGTGCCCGAGCAGCGCCGGACGTCGCACTTCTTCCTGCGGCTGTCGGCGCTGTCCGACGAGCTGCTGGCGTGGCTGCAGAGCCGGCAGGGCTGGCGCCGGCACGTGATCAACTGGTCGGTCCAGTTCGTCAAGGACGGCCTGCACGACCGGGCGATCACTCGCGACCTCGACTGGGGTGTGCCGCTGCCGACCGACGAGCTCGGGCCGGGCAAGCGGATCTACGTCTGGTTCGAGGCGGTCATCGGCTACCTGTCGGCGAGCAAGGAGTGGGCGGCGACGATCGCCGGCGACCCGGAGGCGTGGCGCGCCTGGTGGGAGAACCCGGACGCGGCGGCGTACTACTTCGTCGGCAAGGACAACATCCCGTTCCACACTGTGATCTGGCCGGCGATGCTGCTTGGCTACGGCGGCCTGAACCTGCCGACCGACGTACCAGCGAATCAGTACGTCACCTTCGGCGGGGCGAAGGCGTCGAAGTCGGCCGGGATCGGGCGGACGGTCCCGGACTACCTCGACGTCCTCCAGCCGGATGCGCTGCGGTACGCGGTCTCGACCGTGCTGCCCGAGCAGAACGACACCGAGGTCTCCGACGCGGACATCATCCGCCGGGTCAACGACGAACTGATCGCCAACTGGGGCAACCTCGTCAACCGGGTGATGGCTCAGATCAACAAGTTCTTCGACGGGGTGCTGCCGGACGTCCCCGCCCCGGCGGAGCTGGGCGGCCAGCACGCCGAGCTGCTGGCGAAGGTCGACGAGGGCCTGGCCCGGGTCGCCGAGCTGCTGGAGAAGGTCGAGCTGCGGGCCGCGCTGCGGGCCGCGATGGAGATCTCCGGCGAGGTGAACCAGTACCTCTACCGTGAGGAGCCCTGGAAGACCATCAAGGTCGACCGGGAGGCCGCCGCGGCCAGCCTCGCCACGTCGGTGCAGGCGATCGCCGGTATCGCCGTCGCGCTCGCTCCCTTCCTGCCGTTCAGCTCCGAGCGTCTGGCGGCCGTGCTGGGCGTCGATCTGGGTGTCTGGCGGCGCCAGCCGGTCCCGGCCGGCCGCCGCCTTGAGTGGTCGGGCGCCCTGTTCACCAAGCTGGACCCCAAGGCCCTGGACGTGCCAGCGGCCTGAGCTCCCGATTCGCGAGAACGGCGTGGGGGGGGCGCCCCCCCCACGCCGTTCTCGTTTCGGGCTGGACGCGTCGCACCCGGGATACCCGGGACGCCCACGGAACCGTCACAATTCCCGACGACCGTCACCCAGGGTCTCCGGTAAAGCCGCCGAACGTAGCGATGGCGAGTACGGGCGGCCATGAGCGGGTACGTTGAGCAGCAACATGTGTTCGGAGGGTATCTACCTGCCCGTGTAATCACCCGGGCGGGGGTGGGAGGTGCTGGCACGGTGACCGAAGCACCGCCCAAACCCCCCATAGACGTTTCTCTTGGTCTTCCCCCCGACCTCAACCCACGCGGCCGGCCACCGGCGCGCCGCGCCGACGCCGCCCGTGGGCGGGCGCGCCGCGCGCTGGTGGTACTGGCCACGACGCTGTCCTGCCTGATCTTCGTCGCCGCCACCGGCGGATACACGGTCTATCGCTACTTCGACGGGCAGATCTCCCGCATCAAGCTCAACCTCGGCGGCGACCGCCCCACGGAGAACGCCGGCGGCGCCGTGAACTTCCTGCTCGTCGGCTCGGACAGCCGGGCCGGCACGGGCAACCAGTTCGAGAGTGAGGGCGCGGTCGACGGCGAGCGGTCCGACACGACCATGATCGCCAACCTGGCCCCGGACGGGACGACCACGCTGGTCTCCTTCCCCAGGGACACGCTGGTCGCCATCCCTGGCCACGGCAGGGGCAAGCTGAACTCGGCGATCACGACCGGCGGCCCGTCGCTGCTGATCAGGACGATCGAGCGGATGACCGGGATACGCATCGACCACTACGTCTCGGTCGACCTCGACGGCTTCCGCCGGATGACGAACGCGATAGGCGGGGTGACGGTCTGCCTGCGGCAGCTGCCCGACGGCTCCACGGCGAACCTGCGCGACCCGTGGTCGCAGTGGCGCGGGGTGGTCGGCGCCAACCATCTCGACGGCGAGCAGGCCCTGGCGTTCGTCCGCCAGCGCCATGGGCTACCCAATGGCGACTTTGACCGGATCCACCGCCAGCAGCAGTTCATCGGCGCGGTGTTCGAGAAGGCGACGAGCACCGGCGTACTGGCCAACCCGGCCCGCCTGGAAGGCCTGCTGCAGGCGGCGCTCAGCTCGTTGACCGTCGACGACTCCACCAAGATCGATGATCTGCAGCGGCTCGCGACCAGGCTGCGCGGCCTGAGCGCCGACCAGATCCGCTTCGAGACGATCCCGGTCCGGCCGCCGACGCCGGCGGAGGGCGCGAACGCCCTCGGCGAACTACCGGTGTACGGGTCGGTGCAGATCTACGACCAGAGCGCCCTGGCCGCCTTCCTCGCCCCGCTGCGCGGCGACCGAGCCCAGGGCGGCTCCCCCACCGCGACCGCCGGCCCCGGCGGCGCCCCCGCGGGGCCCGTCTCGCCGCGCTCCGGCGTGCGGGTGAACGTGTACAACGGCACCGGCGTCGCGGGGACGGGCGAGACGACGGCGACCTCGCTGGCCCGCGCCGGCTTCGAGACCAGCGCCGCGCGCACCTGGACCGGCGGGTCCCTGGCCGCGAGCGAGATCCGGTACGCGCCGGGGCGGGAGGCGGACGCGCGGGCGGTCGCCGCGGTCGTCCCCGGAGCACGCCTGGCCGTGGACTCGGCGCTGCGCGCCGGGACCGTCACGCTGATCCTCGGCACCGGTTTCACCGGCCTCGACCGCGCGGCCATCGTCGCGAACGCGGGTTCCGGGGCGTCATCCACGGCGCCGGGCGCCGCTGGCGCGGGCGGCACCGGCTCCCCGGCGCCGGCCGCCCCGCCGCGGACAGCCTCCGACCTCACCACGAGCTGCACGTACTGACCCCCGCCGGCGGGGCCGCGGCCGCGCGGGGGTTGGGGCGCCGTCGCCAGGCCGAGGCGCCTCGGCCTGGCTTCCAGCGCCGACGCTCGCCATCCCGGTGTCCGCCATCCCGGTGTCCGGCCTCGAGCGGCCCCGCTTTGTCAGCGCCTCCGCGCGGTGGCCCTCCGGAGGCCGCTCGCGGCCGCTACCACCGCCACGAGACCAGGTAGACGCCACAGAAACACCAAAGGAACAACAGACTCGGCAGCCAGCCAGTGGACACCAACGGGAGCCAGAGCGCGCTCCCACCAGCCATGGGCCAGCGCAAGGCCGCCCGTACGAGTCTGTGATGGACCTCACGACGAGTCAGCCCGGCCACACTCGGCACCCGCCCGGCCGACCTGCGCACCAGCGCGCCACGGCGCGATACCGCCTGCGCCCCGGCGCCGAAGCACCAATGTTGTCGCGGTGTGTAGCAACAACGTCACATCTGTCCGTTGTCTTTCTGCTCGCACGGCCGGACGGCAACGCCCAAGCGGAGCGACGCGTCCTAACTCGGGACAACGACACTGGTCTGGGGTCGCTCCGCCCACGGCGCGCCGGAGCGATGGCCGCCCCGCGCATGGGGGACGCGGGCAGCCCGCGGACATGTCCCGTCGGCCCAGCCGACGGGGCCGTCCCAGCCATCTGGTCTGTCCGGTCTGTCTGGTTGTCCGACCCGCCAAGGAGGGCCGCACCGCCGGTGAGCCACGCAATCCTGCCGCGCCCGGCCCTGCCGCCGGAGCTCGACCCCCGGGCCCCCCGCCGCCGCCGCTCCTCCCTGCGGCGGCTCTCCCTGGTCAGCTGCTCGTTGCTGTCGACCCTCGTGCTCGCGCTGAGCGGGGTCGGCTGGTTCCTCTATAACCAGTTCGACAGCAACATCACCCGCAACAGCGGCTGGAACGTCGGCGGGAACAGGCCCGCGGAGGTGCCGGGCAGCCTCAACATCCTGCTGCTCGGCGACGACAGCCGCGATGGCACGGGCAACGAGTACGGCGGCGAGGCCGTCGAGGGTAACCGGTCGGACACGACGATCATTGCCCACTTCGACAAGGACGGCACCGCGACGCTGCTGTCGTTCCCCCGTGACGAGCTGATCAAAGTGGTCGTCCCGGCATCCGCGGCGAAGGAGGTGCCGCGGGACGGCAGGGACAAGCTCACCAACGTCATGACCTACGGCGGCGTGCCCGGCCTGATCACCACCCTCGAGGCGCTGACGGACCTGCACATCGACCACACCGTCAAAATCGACCTGGCCGGCTTCAAGCAGATAACGGATGCGATCGGTGGTGTTACTGTCTGTGTCACGCGGATGCCTAACGGCAGCACCACCAATCTGAATGACAACTATTCGCAGTGGCACGGCCAGCTGGGGGAGAACCACCTGAACGGGGATCAGGCGTTGGCCTTCGTGCGGACCAGGCACGCCCTCGGTGACGAGCGGCTGCGGATCCTGCGGCAGCAGCAGTTCCTGTCCAAGCTGCTGACACAGGCGACCAGCACCGGCGTGCTCACCAACCCGGCGAAGATCACCTCGCTGCTCGGCGCCGTGGGTGGCGCGATCGAGATGGACTCGAGCCTCGACCAGACAGAGCTGATCAAACTCGCCGACCGGGTCAGCAAGCTCGGCTCCGGCAAGGTCAAGTTCGTCACCGTGCCGACCCACATCCCGGTCGACGGCGAGGGCGGCGCTACCGGCGGCAACGGCACGGTCAGCTACCACGGCGCCGTTCTGTTCATCAACACCGAAGAGTTCGAGCAGATCCTCGCACCGCTGCGCCCCGCGTCGCCGCAGGACGCGGCGGTCGCCAGTGCCGCGCCCGTGGCGCCCGCCCAGGTCGTCGTCGCCTCGATCGCCAACGCGTCGGGCCGCCAGGGGCTCGCCGCCGCCACGGCGGCCGACCTGCGCAAGCTCGGGTTCGGCGGCTTCATGGCCGCCAAGACGGCCACGGCCGACCAGAGCGCGACCGAGGTCCACTACGCGCCGGGCCAGGAGAGTGCCGCCAAGACCCTCGTCGCCCGCATCCCGGGCGCGCGGGCGGTGGCCGATGCCACGCTCACCGGCAGCGGCCTCGAGCTCGTGCTCGGCTCGTCGTTCACCGGCGTCACGGGCGCCGCCGGGCCGACGGCCGCCAGCGCCGCTACCGGCGCGGCTCCCGCGGCCGGCGCGGCGGGGACGGCCGCGCCGACGACCACCGCGCCGCTGGGGTCCGGAGGCATCCCGGCCGACACGTCGTGCACGCCGTGACGAACGGCGCGCCGCGACTCACCACGGTCGAGGAGCTGCTCGGCCCGCCGGGGCCGGGCGGCGCGGGCGGCGCGGCGCCGTTCCCGGGGGTGGCTGCGGCGCTGGCGGCCCGGCTGCGCGCCGACGGGGCGAGCCCGATGGTCACGTTCTATGACGACGCCACCGGCGAGCGGGTCGAACTGTCGGGGGTGACCCTCGACAACTGGGTGGCCAAGACGGCGAACCTGCTCGTCGACACCCTCGGCCTCGGCCCGGGCGACCGAGTCGGCGTGGACCTGCCGGCCCACTGGCTCGCCGTCGTCATCCTGCTGGCCGCCTGGTCGGCCGGTCTCGAAGTGCTCGTCGCCCCCAGCTCCGAGGACCGGGCGGACGGGGGCGACGAGGCGGACGGGCCTGACGACGACGAGCCGGCCGGCGACGTCCAGGCGGTCTTCGTCGCCGAGAGCCGGATCGACGCGGCGCTGGCGCTCGGCGCCGACGAGGTCGTCGCGCTGTCGCTGCGCCCGTTCGGCGCCCGGATGGCCCACCCGGTGGCCGGGGTGCTCGACTTCGCCGCGGAGGTGCCCGCGCACGGCGACCGGTTCGCCGCGCCCGCGCCGCCCGCCGCGCAGACCTCCCTGCTCGCCCGCGCCGCCGGCGCCGCCGAGGCGGC
The DNA here is from genome assembly GCF_032027725.1 of Pseudofrankia coriaricola. Classification (NCBI taxonomy): domain Bacteria; kingdom Bacillati; phylum Actinomycetota; class Actinomycetes; order Frankiales; family Frankiaceae; genus Pseudofrankia; species Pseudofrankia coriaricola. The sequence continues at coordinate 17,714 of NZ_JASNFO010000002.1, forward strand.
CGGCCTCGGCCCCGGCGACCGGCTGCTGTCCACCGCCGGGCCTGGCGGCGCCGAAGGCCTGCTGGCCACGGTGCTCGCGCCGCTGGTGACCGGCGCGTCGGTGGTCGTGTGCCGCCACCTCGACACTCACCTCGACGACGGTGCGCTCGCCCGCCGGATCGCGGCGGAACGGGTGACGGCTGTCTGCGGCACGAGCCGCCCGCTGCCCGCGGGTGTGCGTCGGCTGTTCCTCGCGGACGCCGCGGCGGTCCAGGGGCACGTGCCGGAAGCGGGCTGAGCGACGGCCCGGGAAGGTGGGCGGGCACTCCCGAGTGGGTATTTCACAGCGTGACCGCCGGCCCGCCTCCGCGCCCGGATCATCCCGTTTCGGGCGGCGAGGTTCGTCCTGGGCGAATGATTCCGTAACACGGGGTTACTACCAGCGGACAGGATGACGGACGGCGCAAACCAGTCCGGCCAGGCCCGGCGGCTCCGGCTACCGTCGACGGACGGACGGGTGCACCTGCCGGATTGACGACGATCCGGAACTGTCCGGCATGACTGGCGGACAGGCCCGCGGCGGGCCCGCCTGGTCCCGGGAGGCGGGCCTGGCGGCGCGGCAGCTCGGCGGCCCGGCGGCCGGCACGGCGGCACCACGGCCCGGGGCGGTTGACGGGCGAGCCGAGCGGGCCCGCCAGGCGCGGCGGGCACGTCGATGACACAGAGAGGCAGCGAACCGTGAGCAGGTCCAGGGTGGGCAGGTCGAGCACATCCGAGCGGCCCACGACGCCGCCCGGGGATCCTGCCGGCGCGGCAGGCGAGACCGGGCCACGGATCGCCGTTCTCGGCACCGGCTACCTCGGCGCGACACACGCCGTGTGCATGGCCGAACTCGGCTTCACCGTGATCGGCTACGACGTCGACGCGACGAAGGTGGCCCGGCTGTCGGTTGGTGAGGTGCCGTTCTTCGAGCCCGGTCTCGAGGAGCTGCTGCGCAAGAACCTCGAGTCGGGGCGCCTGTCGTTCACCGCCGAGATCGATGACGTCGCGACCTGGGCCGACGTGCACTTCATCTGCGTCGGCACCCCGCAGCGCCCCAGCGACGGCGGCGCCGACCTCACCTACGTCGACGGGGTCGTGGACACGCTGATCGACACGGGTCTCGCGCCCGGTGCGCTGGTCGTCGGCAAGTCGACCGTGCCAACGGGCACGGCGGCGGCGCTGGCGGCCAGGATCCACGCCGCCGCGCCCGACGTCGAGCTCGCCTGGAACCCGGAGTTCCTGCGGGAGGGCTTCGCCGTCAACGACACGCTGCGCCCCGACCGGCTGGTTTTCGGTGTCATGCCGGATGGCGCCGCCGAGGCCCGTCTGCGTGCGGTGTACGCGCAGACGATCGAGGCGGGCACCCCGGTCGTGGTCACCGACTACGCCACCGCCGAGCTGGTCAAGGTCGCCGCGAACGCCTTCCTCGCCACCAAGATCTCGTTCATCAACGCGATGGCGGAGATCTGCGACGTGGCCGGCGCCGACGTGCTGCAGCTGGCCACCAGCATCGGCTACGACGCCCGGATCGGCAGCCGGTTCCTGCGCCCCGGCATCGGATTCGGCGGCGGTTGCCTGCCCAAGGACATCCGCGCGTTCCAGGCCAGGGCGACCGAGCTGGGCGCGTCGGACTCGCTGGCCTTCCTGGCCGAGGTCGACGCGGTGAACCTGCGGGCGCGCGGGCGGGCGGTGACGCTGACCCGGTCGGCGCTCGGCGGCAGGGTCGACGGCCGGCGGCTGGGTGTGCTCGGCGCCGCGTTCAAACCGAACTCCGACGACATCCGCGACTCGCCGGCGCTCGACATCGCCGCGGCGCTCGCGGCCGACGGCGCGCTGGTGACCGTGTACGACCCGGCGGCCGTGCCGAACGCGCGCCCGCGCTACCCGTCGCTGAACTACGCGTCCTCGGTGCGCGAGGCGGTCACCGGTGCCGACGCGGTGCTGGTGCTCACCGAGTGGGGCGAGTTCCGCGAGCTCGACCCGGCGGCGTTGCTGTCCTACGTCGCCGGCGCGGTGGTGGTCGACGGCAGGCACGCCCTCGACGCGGCGCGCTGGCGTGCCGCGGGCTGGGCGTACCACAGCCTCGGCCGCCCCAGCGACGCCGGAGCGCCGGCGGCCGAGAAGCCGGCGGGCCAGGAACCCGTATGGTAGCCCGCCGCGGTGACCGCCGGTTAGCGCCCAGTCACGACCTCACGCGGGGCGCCGGTGGCGATGTCGTCGACGAAGCCGCGGACCGACGTCGACCGGCGCAGGTAGGGCGAGGCGGCCAGGGCCTCGACCGAGGCGCGGACGTTCCCGTCCAGATCGCTGAACGCCAGCACCGGCCACCAGCGGTGGCGGTGCGCCAATGCGCTGTCACTACTGATGGCTGGGTTGTGCTGGCGGCTCACCAGAACGGGGCACGTCCGACCGCGTGGCCTGACAGTTAGGTGGGATGTCCATGGGGACATGCGGCGCCCGGTTCGGGACGAAGGACCGGGTCCGACGGGCGGCGCGGGAGCTTGGTCCTGGGGGCAGGCCCGGCCGCCGCGGGCTCCCTCTACAGTGAAGAGACCGACGAGATGCCGGCCCACAAGGACATCTGGCCGTCCGCTGGTAGGGGACAAGGGGAACGGTGTCACCGACAGCAAACGAGGGCAGACCGTCTGTCGACACAGTCCCCCCGTGGCTCCTAGGAGGATCTTTGCCTTCCGTCGTCGATCCGACCGCCTCCGCGTCGGCCCCCCACCGTGCCCGGCGACGCGGGCGGGGGCGGTCGAAGGCCCGCCGGATGGCGTCGGTAGTCTCAGCGGGTGACAGAAATCAACCAGGGTCGCCTGTCATGAAGCATCGGGCACGGCCTTCACGGCTGACGCTGCTCATCCACGAGCTGGGCAAGTTCGGCGTCGTCGGTGCCCTCGCCTATGTGGTCGACGTACTCGTCTCGAATCTGTGCCACTCACAGTTCCACATGGAGCAACTGACCGCGAAGACCGTTTCCACGATCGTGGCGGCGACGATCGCCTACATCGGGAACCGGAAGTGGTCGTTCACCCACCGTGCACGTACCGGTGTGCGACGCGAGTACACGCTGTTCATCATTTTGAACGCGATTGGCCTTGGTATCGCCCTTGCCTGTCTGGGCTTCGGCAAGTATGTGCTGGGGCTGCAGGGCGCGCTTGCGTTCAACCTGTTCGGTAACGTGCTCGGCACTGGCTTTGGCACGGTCTTCCGTTTCTGGGCCTACAAGCGCTGGGTGTTCCTGCACCCGGATCACCCCCGAGCCGTCTCCAGCCCCGCCAACCAGCGGTCGGCCCGCGTGCCCGAGCCAGCCGGGCGCTGACAGGGACATCCAGACGGCTCGGATACTCGGCGACTCGGGTACCCGGCGACTCGAGAACCAGGGCACGATTGCCGACCGATCGAGTATCGGGAGCAAGGGCTTACGTTCCGTCGCCTCCTGGTAATCCCCTGACGGAAGATGGCCGGCGCGGCCCCAACCACGGCCCGCGGCCGCAGCGCCACTTCCGGAGTTCGCCCCCTCCCGCCTTCACGGCCACCATCCCCGCGTCACCCGCGGCGCTGGGACAACCAGGCCGGGCCCCGGCCGGCCCGCCTCCTCCGCTGCCCGGCGATACCAGCCCAGGCGCGGCACGACGCAACAGACGCCCAAGAGGGTCACTCGACTATCAACTTCCGGCTGGTCGCGGGCGCCGCGGCCCGCCCGGTCGGGATGAATCCATAACTGGCTCCATACGCCGGTCGACCGTCATTTTTCGTCGGTGCCGACCGGCCATGGCATGCCGGCGTGACGGGCTAGCCGGCCCGGTTCCACCCGCCGCCACCACACCGTAATGTCATACGCACGACGTCCGATGTCCGACAACCGACCGCGAGATGCCGCAAGACGGCACGACCTCCTAACATCGGACACCGGCCCCGGGGATGGAGAGTGGGGCACCCGGGGACCCTTTGGGAGGGAAAGTCATGCAGCCAACAGGCCACGAGCCGGACAACTCGGACGACGAGACCCAGCTCGTCGGTGGGTCCGGGGCGGCGCCGGGCCGGTCGCCATACGGGCAGGGCCCATCCACGCCCGCCGCGGGCGGCCCGCCGGCGGACGACGCGGACGCGGTGACCCGGCTGGTTGGCGGTGGCACCGCCGACCCCTACCGGGCAGGCACGCCAGGGGCCACGCCGCCAGGCGGCGCGCCCGGCTACCAGCCGACCACGCCCTACCCGCAGCAGGGCGGCTACGGCACGCCGGCCGGTTACCCCCCGCCGCCGCAGGCGCCCGCGCCGAGTGGATACCCGAGCCAGACGCCCGCGCCGAGTGGATACCCAAGCCAGACGCCCGCGCCGAGTGGGTACCCGAGCCAGACTCCGGCGCCGACGCCGGGCTACGAACAGCAGGGATATACCCAGCCGGGTTATGGAACCCCGCAGGGCTACCAGCAGCCGGACTACAGCGCGCAACCAGGCTATGACTACGGCCAGCAGACCCAACAGGCCCAACAGGCCCAGCAGGGCTACGGCGGTTACCAGCAGCCCGGGTACGGCCAGCAGCCCGGCTACGACTACGGCCAGCAGGGCTACGCGCAGCAGCAGGGCTATGGCGGCACCGGCTATCCCGGCGGCGGCCAGCCGCAGCCGCCGCGCAACAACAACCGCCGCAACCTGATCATCGGCGGGGTGGCGGCCGGTGTCGTGCTGATCATCCTCATCGTCGTGCTGGGAGTGACCCTGGCCGGCGGCGACGACAAGCCGAAGCCGGTGGCGTCGGGCACGCCAAGCGTGACGCCGACGGTCTCCGCATCCGCGACGACGACCCCATCACCGCTGCCGACCAGCTCGTCGCCGTCGCCGTCGCCCACGGCTTCTGGCGCGCTCAGCCTGGCCGAGCAGGCACTGGTGGGACGGCTGGACCCGGACGAGGTCTCGGACTGCGAGTCCGCGGCCGACCAGGAGGACAGTGATGTCCAGGCCGCGGTGCTGTGCACGGCGACCGGTGACGGCCGCGGCATCTTCGCGTTCAGCTACTTCGACGCGGACGCGCTGAAGCGCGATACGGACGCGCGCAGCAAGACGATCACGGACAAGGGCGACTGCAAGGACGGCAAGGACCAGGTCGGCACGTGGAACTTCACGGACAGCGAGGTCGACGAGGGCGCGCTGCTCTGCGGCCACCTCGACGACGGCTCGTTCTACATGCACTGGACCTACGACGACGACCTCCTTGCCTTCTTCGCCACCGACAACGACGGGGTCACCCTCTACCAGTGGTGGGTGGACTTCGACCCGCTGGCCTGACCCGTCAACACCCTCTGGCTGGCCGAGGGGCCGACCCGCGCCCGCGCTGATCGGCCCCTCCCGCACCCATCGGCCAGTCGGGACCTGGGGACCGTCACGGGCGGGTCGGCCTGAAAGAGGGGCCGGGGCGGGTCTCGGCGCCGATCGGCCCGTTCCACCCATAGGGCACCAGTGGTTGAAAATCGACGGCCGCGCGACAATGGGCAAACCCGTGGCGGAGGCCTGCCCGTGGAAATGCGATCAGGCCGGCCCGGCCGGGCCTGATGTCAGTTTCATCAAGACCGCGCGTGGCCGCGGCCGCAACCGGGGGAGGAACGGTGGCAGGCCCATCCGACGATCGGCCGCCGCGGCCCGAGGGCCTGACCTCGGCCGCCAGCGCCACCGGTCCCCCGGCGGTCCGCGCCGCGCCCGCCGAGCCAGCCTCACTTCCCGGCAAGGCGGTGCCCGCGCGGGCCGAGGCCCCCGACGAGGAAGCCCGCTGGACGTCGCTCGCCGGCTGGGCCGATATCACCCCGACCAACCTGCGTCCCGAGGACATCGACCCCGACACCACGCCGCGGGGCGGCCTGCGCCTGGCCCCGCTCACCCCGCTGGCGCCGTTCGGCCCATCGGCACCGCCAGTGGGCGCTGCCCCTCCCGTGCCCATGGCGCCGCCAGCGGCCGCGCGCCGGCCATTCGTGCCTCCGGCGCCAACCGCTACTCCTCTGTCCGCCAGGTTGCCGCCCCGGCGATTCGTGCCTTCGACGCCAGTCGCCACTCCCCTGTCAGGCCGGTCCGCGATGCCGGCGGGCCAAGCCGGCCCGCCGCCCGCCGGAGCGGGACCGGGGCCGTGGCGCTGGCCAGCGCCCCAGCCCGGCGCACCCGTCGGGACGACGCACGGCGCCTGGGCGGCGGCCGCCGGCCCGCTGACGCCCGCTGTGCCGTTCTGGCGGCGCCGGCCCGCCCTGAGCGCGGCGTTGCTGAGCCTGGTCATGCTGCTCGTAGCCGTCGGGATCGCCTGGGTCGCGGTCGCGCCAAGCTGCTGCACGGACGGCGCCGCGGCGCCTCTGGCCGGGGCCACGCCCGCCGCCGCTGTCCCGTCACCCACGGCTGGCGGGGGCTGGACGCCCGCGCAGCGCGCCCTCGCCGACCGGCTCGACCCGGCGGTGATGCTCGGTTGCCGGCCCAACACCAGCCCCGCCGGCACCGGCGTGACGGCGTCGCTGTTCTGCGCGACGCCGGAGGGCCGGCAGGTGGCGGTGTACGCCTACCAGGACGCGGACGCGCTGCGCTCCGACGTCACCGAGCGCGCCAACGGCGTGCCCAGCGAGGGCCGGTGTGAGCGCGGCGAGAACGAGGTCTTCTCCTGGGATACCGGCCCCGGCACACCAGCCGGTGGGACGGTGGTCTGCCATCACCGCGATGGCAGGGCCTTCCTGTTCTGGAGCTCGGACGCCGACGTCGTCTCCTTCCTCGCCTACGACACCGACCCTCGGGCCCTGGTCAACTGGTGGGAGTCGTTCGAGCCCTTCCCGGACCGCGCCGGCCCCACCGCCGCGCCCCGGCCGGCCTGAGCCACCGGCCGCCGCGGGCGAGGACCGGCCGGCTCACTCGCCGCGCCCGTAGGCCGGCGGCCTGGCACAACGAACCGCGCACAGCGGGCGTCGCACACCACGCGCACTGGGCATGGGGAAGTCCGGACACGGGGAGGGGGACCGCGATGCGGCGTGGGCAGGTCGCGGCGCTGGCGGCCGGCGGGACGGTTGTGGTGGCGGCCGGCGTGACGGCCTTGCTGCTCACCACGGGCGGCGGCGGGCCGACGCCGGCAGTGGGCACGTCCCCCGCGGCGGTGACCACCCAGGGGGCGCCGCCGCCGGCCGCGAGCTCCCCGGCCGACAACCTGACGCCGGCGCAGCGGGCGCTCGCCTCCACGCTCGGGCCGCTGCGGGTGCGCGACTGCGTGCCGGCGCCGCCCGACCGGGTCACCGAGCCGCCAGGCCAAGGGCTGAGCCCGGACCAGGGCGTCGACGCCGCGATCCTGTGCCAGACCAACGTCATCGCCGGTGAGCCCGGCCCGGCCGAGGTCGTCGCGCGGCACTACCGCGACGCCGCCGCCCTCAAGGCCGACGCCGACCGGCGCGCCAGTGCCATCAACGACGTCGGCAGTTGCGCCGCCGGCGAGCCGAGCACCGAGACCTGGGGCCGCTCGACGCGCCAGCTCGGCACCTTCCTCTGCGACCGTGTCGCCCCCGGCGCACCGGATGCCCGCTTCGCGGTCTTCTGGACGGTCACCGCCGACCAGACGGCCCTGTCCGCGGCGTCCCCCGACTCCGCCGGCCTGATCGCCTGGTGGCGCGACTTCACGAAGCCATAACCACTTCTCGGGGGATCACCGCGGTCGTCGGCCGGACTGTCCTCGCGTCGGAGTGGACGGCCCGGCGGCCGGCGTAGGACGGTGGCGTCGGGCAAGGCGCGCACGGGCGTCGGCGTGAGCGTGGGCGAACCGGCGCCGCGGTGCGGTCCGGGGAGCGCGGAGCCTGGCGAGCCACGCGACGATCACGGGCGAACGGTGCAGGAGGCGGCCATGGGCATCCAGCAGACCCTCACCGAGCAGGAGCGGCTCGCCCGGCTGGATCCGGAGCAGCTGCGACGGCTGGTCGGGCTGGTGGAGCATGACGCCGCCGACGACCCGTTTCCGGTGACCGGATGGGACGCGCTGGTCTGGGTCGTGGGAAACGCGACCCAGGCGGCCGTCTACTACCAGCTGGTGTACGGAATGGAGCTGGTCGCCTATTCCGGCCCGGAGACCGGCAACCGCGACCATGTCGGCTACGTGCTGCGCTCGGGGGCGGCGCGGTTCGTGCTGACGGGCGGCGTGGACCCGGCCAGCCCGCTGCTGGAGCATCATCGCCGCCACGGCGACGGCGTCCGGGACATCGCCCTGGAGGTGCCGGACGTCGACCGGTGCGTCGCCCATGCCCGCGCGCAGGGCGCCGTCGTGCTGGACGAGCCGCGCGACGTCAGCGACGAGCACGGCACCGTGCGCCTGGCCGCCGTCGCCGCCTACGGCGACACCCGGCACAGCCTGGTGGACCGTTCCCGCTACACCGGCCCCTACCTGCCCGGATACCGCGCGCTCCAGCCCTCGGAGGCGACGCCACCGGCGGCTCCGACCCCGGCGCCGCTGTTCCAGGCCCTCGACCACGTCGTCGGCAACGTGGAGCTGGGCCGGATGGACCGCTGGGTCGACTTCTACAACCGGGTCATGGGTTTCACGAACCTTGCCGAGTTCATCGGCGACGACATCGCCACGCGGTACTCGGCGCTGATGAGCAAGGTGGTGGCCAGCCTCGACCACCGGGTGAAGTTCCCGCTCAACGAGCCGGCGGCCGGTCAGAAGCGGTCACAGATCGACGAATACCTGCAGTACTACGACGGCCCGGGCGTTCAGCACCTGGCGCTGGCGACCGACGACATCGTCCGCGCGGTGGACGTGCTGCGCGCACGCGGCGTCGGGTTCCTGGCCACGCCCGACTCGTACTACACCGACCCGGCGCTGCGGGCGCGGATCGGCGAGGTACGGGTGCCGATCGACGAGCTGCGCGCCCGCGGCATCCTGGTCGACCGCGACGAGGACGGTTACCTGCTGCAGATCTTCACCAGGCCCACAGGCGACCGGCCGACGGTGTTCTTCGAGCTGATCGAGCGGCACGGCTCGCTCGGGTTCGGCAAGGGCAACTTCCAGGCCCTGTTCGAGGCGATCGAGCGGGAGCAGGCCAGGCGGGGCAACTTCTAGGGACGGGTGTCCCAGGGACCGGGTGTTCCGGGGACCGGGCCCCGCGTGCCGGGCGCGCGCGGAAGCCGGGCGCCCGCGAAAGGGGTGACAGGACATGGCGTACTACCGGGCAGTCGGCTCGATCCCGCCCAAGCGTCATACCCAGCACCGCTCACCCGGCGGCGGTCTCTACTACGAGGAGCTCATGGGAGCCGACGGGTTCTCGTCGGACTCGTCGCTGCTCTACCACCGCGGCATCCCATCGGCGATCGTCGACGCGACGCCCTGGGAGCCGCCGGACCAGACGCTCGCCGAGAACCGACCGCTGCTTCCCCGGCACCTGCGGCTACACGCGCTCTTCCCGGAGGAGAGCTGGAAGGATGCCGACCCGGTCACCGGGCGGCGGCTGGTGCTCGGCAACACCGACGTCCGGATCTCCTACGTCGCGGCCGGCGTTTCCTCGCCGCTCTACCGCAATGTCGCCGGAGACGAGTGTGTGTACGTCGAGTCCGGCACCGCGACGGTTGAGACCGTCTTCGGAGCACTGACCGTCCGGCAGGGCGACTACGTGCTGCTGCCCCAATCGACGACGCACCGCTGGGTACCCACCGGCGAAGGGGCGGCCAAGCCGTTGCGGCTCTATGTGATCGAGGCGAACTCGCATATCGCGCCGCCCCGGCGCTATCTCTCCCCCCGAGGGCAGTTGCTGGAGCACGCGCCGTACTGCGAGCGGGACCTGCACGGCCCGACCGAACCGCTCCTGGCCGACGGCGGCGACGTCGAGGTGCTGGTCAGACACCGCGGCGCCCAGGCAGCCACCGGCACCCAGTACGTCTACCAGACACATCCGTTCGACGTCGTCGGCTGGGACGGCTGCGTCTACCCGTACACGTTCAACATCGCCGACTTCGAGCCGCTGACCGGCCGGGTGCACCAGCCACCGCCGGCCCACCAGGTGTTCGCCGGGGACGGGTTCGTCGTCTGCAACTTCGTGCCGCGCAAGGTCGACTACCACCCGCTGGCCGTGCCGCTGCCCTATTACCACTCCAACGTCGACTCGGACGAGGTGATGTTCTACTGCGGCGGCGACTACGCCGCCCGCCGGGGAGCCGGCATCGGCCAGGGCTCGGTCAGCCTGCACCCGGCCGGCTACTGCCACGGCCCGCAGCCCGGCGCCGTCGAGCGCTCGCTCGGCACGGAGTTCGTCGACGAGCTCGCCGTCATGGTCGACACGTTCCGCCCGCTCCAGCTCGGCGAGGACGGGCGCGCGGCCGAGGACCCGGCCTATGCCTGGACCTGGTCCGGCCGCGGCCCCACCCGCCGGACCGGGCCCACCGGGCCCACCGGGAGCGAGCTCCGATGACGTCCGGTCCGGTACGCGGAGGTAGCCAGGAGTGAGCGTGGTCGAGGTCCCGGCGGGTTCGCCGTTCGGCCTGGAAAACCTTCCGTACGGCGTCTTCTCCACGGCGGGGACAGGCCAGCGGGTGGGCGTGCGGCTCGGCGACACCGTCATCGACCTCGCCCTCCTGCTGAGCGGCGACCCGCCGCGTGACCACGCGGACGACGACAACGACGACAACGACGACGGCGTGTTCGCGGCGCCCACGCTGAACCCGTTCCTGGCCCAGGGCCCGGCGCGCTGGGCGGCCGTGCGCCGGCGAGTCTCGGAGCTTCTCGCCGGGGACGTCCCGGACGCGGTGTGCCACCCCGTCGACGCGGTCACGACGCACCTGCCAGTCCAGGTCGGCGATTTCGTGGATTTCTACGCCTCCGAGCACCATGCGTCGAACGTCGGCCAGATCTTCCGGCCGGGCGCTCCGCCGCTGATGCCGAACTGGAAGCATCTGCCGGTCGCCTACCATGGCCGGGCCGGCACGGTCGTCGTCTCCGGAACCGACATCGTCCGTCCCGGCGGGCAGCGCAGGCGGCCGGGCGAGGATGCGCCCGCCTACGGCCCGAGCCTCCGGCTGGACGTCGAGGCCGAGCTCGGGTTCGTGATCGGCGCCGGCTCACGCCTGGGCGACCGGGTCGGCGTAGACGAGTTCGACGAGCACGTCTTCGGCGTCGTCCTGGTCAACGACTGGTCCGCGCGCGACCTGCAGGACTGGGAGTCCAGGCCGCTCGGCCCCCACCAGGGCAAGAGCTTCGCCACGTCCGTCTCACCGTGGGTCGTGCCGATGGCCGCGCTGCGCGCCGCCCGTATCCCGCTGCCGGCCCAGGTTCCCGAGCCGCTGCCGTACCTGCGCGGGCGCGCGCCGGGCTGGGAGCCGTGGGGCCTCGACGTCGACCTGGCCGTCGGCTGGAACGGCGAGACGGTCTCCCGCCCGGCTGCCCGCGAGCTGTACTGGTCCCCGGCCCAGCTGCTGGCCCACCTGACGGCGAACGGCGCGTCCACCCGCACCGGTGACTTGTTCGCCTCCGGCACGGTCTCCGGCCCGGAACGGGGCCAGCGCGCCTGCCTCCTCGAGCTGACCTGGAACGGCACCGAACCGATCACGGTCAACGGCGAGCAGCGCACCTTCCTGCTCGACGGCGACCGGGTCACGATCTCCGCCACCGCCCCGGGCCCGGACGGCGCCCGCGTCGGCTTCGGCGAGGTGACCGGCGCGATCCTGCCCGCCCGCCCCTGAGCGGCGCGCAGTGCCAGCCCAGGCCCGAGGTGCCAGCCCTATCAGCCGGAGTAACCGCGGAGGGCCTCGCTGAGCTCGTAGAGGCGCAGGTGGACGTGCTCGACGTGGGGGACGCTGGTCAGGACGACCTGACCGCGTTCCCCCGCGCTCTCGATCGTCAGCGTGCCCGAGCCGACCATCCGCTCGAAGAGCGTGTGCTCGAAGGTGACGTCGTTGAGCCGGACCAGCGGGATGTCGCGGCCCGACCGGGTGAGCACACCGGTGCGCAGCAGCACCCGCTCGTTGGTGATCACGTAGCGCGTCGTGATCCACCGCACCCAGGGCCTGATGGTCAGGTAGACCAGCAGGACCACCGCGACGATCAGCACCAGGTACTGCAGCGGTTTCTGCAGTACGCCGTTCGGCGCGAAGAAGACCGCCAGCACGGCTAGACCGAGCACCACCACAGCGCTGAGCACCGGCCGCACCAGCCGGATCCAGTGCGGGTGCAGGTCGAGCACCACCACTTCGTCATCCGTCAGGATGTCTTCGGGAAAGGCCACGCGACGATCGTCGCACTCCCTGTGACACCGGGGCGAGATGCCCCAGAGCAGGCGCTCAGGGCGTGGTGGGCGCCGGCCTGAGGTGGACGACGTCGGCGGCGCTGAAAGCCCGGCCGTCAACGACCAGCCGGCCGGCCTCGTCGACATCGCCGGCCACGCCGACGACCGTCTCGCCGCCCGGCAGCTCGACCCGGACGTCGCGGCCGAGGGTCGCGCACACCTCACGGTATTCCTGCCGGGCGGCCGCCGGATCCGCGTCGAAACTGGCGAGAGCGCCGGCGAGATCCGTGAGCAGCGCGGCGAGCAGGTCGGTCCGCCGCGGCGCCTCGCCGGGGCCGGCGGCGGCATCGACACGTCCGGCGCGGCCGCCGTCGACGCCGGTGGCCGCGGGGCTTCCGGCCTGGCCCGTCGTCGCGGCGGCCAGCACGGCCAGGCTCGTGCCGCCCGGGGGCAGCTCGGCGGCGGTGGTGTGCACGTTCAGCCCGAAGCCGATCACCAGCCCCGGCTGTGCCGACGGCCTCGACGCGTCCGACTGGCCCGGCGCGGCGCGGATCAGCTCGACCAGGATGCCGGCGAGCTTGTCCCCACCGACCTGGACGTCGTTCGGCCACTTCAGCCAGGCGGGCACCGCGAACCGGGAGCGCAGCGTCGCGACGAGCGACGTGCCGACGACCATCGGCACCCAGCCGAGCCGGGCCGCCGGCACAGCCGGGCGGGCCAGCAGGGACACGGTCAGCCCGGAGCCTGGCGGAGACACCCAGGAGCGGTCGAGCCGGCCCCGCCCGGCGCTCTGCCGCTCGGCGGCGATCACCAGCCCGGCCGGCTCGCCGGCGCGGGCCCTGGCCGCGACGTCGGCGTTGGTGGAGCCGGTCTCGGTGACGACGACCACCCGCAGCCCCACGGGCCGCCCGGCCTCGGCGAGCACGGCGGCGTCCAGCGGGTCCGCCAGCGCGGGCCCGCCCAGCGCGGGCCTGTTCGCCGCGGACGGGCCCGGCCCACCCGATGCCGCGCTTCTGGGGTCAGCCACGGCCACAGCCTGCCAGCACCCGCCGCCGGCGCCCACCGGGGCCACAACCGCTCGCCGAGGGTGTGAGACAGAGTGCACTGTTGCTCGCACCTCAGACCACGGTGGCCGTACGCTGCCGCGCATGGCACTTCCGTCGCCCGCCTCCGACCCCACGCCCGACCCGCACACCACAGCGGGAAAGCTCGCGCAGCTTCAACGGGTGAATGACGACGCCGTGCACGCCGGCTCGCAGCGAGCGGTCGACGCGCAGCACGCCAAGGGCAAGATGACCGCCCGCGAGCGGATCGCCGCCTTCCTTGACCCGGGCTCCTTCGTCGAGACCGACGCGTTCGTCCGCCACCGCGCGCACGACTTCGGCGTCGAGGCGAACCGGCCCTACGGCGACGGCGTCGTGACCGGCTACGGCACGGTCGACGGCCGCCAGGTGTGCGTGTTCAGCCAGGACGCGACGGTCTTCGGCGGCAGCCTCGGCGAGGTCTTCGGCGAGAAGATCGTCAAGGTCATGGACCTCGCGGTGCGGACCGGCTGCCCGGTCATCGGGATCAACGACTCTGGTGGCGCCCGCATCCAGGAGGGCGTCGTCGCGCTCGGCCTGTACGGCGAGATCTTCTATCGCAACGTGCTGGCGTCCGGGGTCGTGCCGCAGCTGTCGCTGATCATGGGGCCGTGCGCCGGCGGCGCCGTCTACTCACCGGCGATCACCGACTTCACCCTGATGGTCGACAAGACCAGCCATATGTTCATCACCGGGCCAGACGTCATCAAGGAGGTCACCGGCGAGGACGTGGGCTTCGAGGAGCTCGGCGGCGCGCACACGCACAACAGCAAGAGCGGCGTCGCGCACTTCCAGGCCACGGACGAGACCGAGTGCTTCGAACTGGCCAAGGCGCTGCTGTCGTACCTGCCGCCGAACAACATGGACGACGCGCCGGTCTACGACGAGGTCGCCGACGTCGAGGCCGAGGTGGACCCGGAGCTGGACACCTTCATCCCCGACTCGCCGAACACGCCGTACGACATGCACAAGGTGATCGAGAAGATCCTCGACGACGGGGACTTCCTCGAGGTGCACGCGCAGTTCGCGATGAACCTCATCGTCGGTTTCGGCCGGGTCGACGGCCGGTCCGTCGGCGTCGTCGCCAACCAGCCGATGCAGTTCGCCGGCACCCTCGACATCGACGCCAGCGAGAAGGCCGCCCGGTTCGTCCGGACCTGTGACGCGTTCAACATTCCGGTGCTGACGTTCGTCGACGTCCCCGGGTTCCTGCCCGGCACCTCGCAGGAGTGGACCGGCATCATCCGCCGGGGCGCGAAGCTCATATACGCCTACGCGGAGGCGACGGTCCCGAAGGTCACGGTCATCACCCGCAAGGCCTACGGCGGCGCCTACGACGTCATGGGGTCCAAGCACCTGGGCGCCGACATCAACCTCGCCTGGCCGACCGCCGAGATCGCCGTCATGGGCGCCCGCGGCGCCGTCAACATCGTCTACCGCCGCGAGCTGGCCAAGTCCGACAACCCGGACGCCCGGCGCGCCGAGCTGATCGCGGACTACAACGACCACTTCGCGACGCCGTACATCGCGGCCGAGCGCGGCTACCTCGACGCCGTGATCCCGCCGTCGGTTACCCGCCGCGAGGTGATCCGCGCGCTGCGGCTGCTGCGCAACAAGCGCCAGACGCTGCCGCCGAAGAAGCACGGCAACATCCCGCTCTAGAGGGCCAAAGGAGGTGCGAAAATGCTCTTCCCTCGCACCTCCGGCGGCCCGCTCCCCGGAAGCACCAGAGGGCCAAAGGAGGTGCGAAAATGCTCTTCCCTCGCACCTCCGGCGGCCCGCTCCCCGGAAGCACTGACGGCGCGTGGCCTCGGCCGCGATGCCAACCGCGCCGGCCCTGACGGCCACGCGGGTCGGCCACCCGGATCGCACAGTGACACAGAGATCCGCACAGTGACGCAGAGATCTTCGAGGAGGTGCTGGTGGCCGAGAGCGAACCGGCCGAGCCACGCCGGCCGTTGCTGAAGCTGGTGCGCGGCGACGCGACGCCGGAGGAGATCGCGGCCATCGTCGCCGTGCTCGCGGCGCACGCCGCCGCGGCGGCGGTGCCGGCACCGCGCGCTCCCCGGTCGGTGTGGGCCGACCGGAGCCAGGGGCTTCGGGTCGCGAGCGGTCCGGGTGCGGGCGGCTGGCGGCGCGCGGGCATCCTCGGCGGCATGCGGACCGGGTGATTGTCGTCACCGACGGCCCGCCCGCCGGCCGGCGGGGGCCGGCAACCGGATGCTCCTGATGGAGCTAGGACGCAGGGTGCTCATCAGCCCCCGGCGCGGGTACAGATCAACAGGCACATCGACGGGCAAGCAGGACATTCCAGGTAGCAACCTCAGCGGCCGTAGTCGCCCTAGACTCGGGCAGGCCGAACGAGGACGGGAGGAACGTGCGCAAGATCCTCATCGCCAACCGCGGCGAAATCGCCGTCCGGGTGGCGCGGGCGTGCAAGGACGCGGGCTATGCCAGCGTCGCGGTGTATGCCGAGCCCGATATCGACGCCCTGCACGTTCGCGTGGCCGATGAAGCGTACGCACTCGGCGGCTCCACCCCGGGCGACTCGTACCTGCGCATCGACAAGATTCTCGACGCCGTCGCGAAGTCGGGCGCCGACGCGGTGCACCCCGGCTACGGCTTCCTCTCGGAGAACGCCGACTTCGCCGAGGCCGTCATCGCCGCCGGGCTGACCTGGATCGGCCCGACGCCGGACGCGATCCGCCGGCTGGGCGACAAGACCGCCGCCCGCCACATCGCGCTCGCCGTCGGCGCCCCGCTCGCGCCCGGCACCGCCGACCCGGTCGCCGGCGTCGACGAGGTCGTCGCGTTCGCGGAGGAGCACGGCCTTCCGGTCGCCATCAAGGCGGCGTTCGGTGGCGGCGGCCGCGGCCTGAAGGTCGCCTGGACGATGGACGAGCTGCCCGAGCTCTTCGACAGCGCGGTGCGCGAGGCGGTCGCGGCCTTCGGCCGGGGCGAGTGTTTCGTCGAGCGCTACCTCGACCAGCCGCGCCACGTCGAGACCCAGATCCTCGCCGACACCCACGGCAACGTGGTCGTCGTCGGCACCCGCGACTGCTCGCTGCAGCGCCGCTACCAGAAGCTGGTCGAGGAGGCGCCCGCGCCGTTCCTCACCGACTCCCAGCACGCGTCGCTGTACGAGGCGTCCAAGAAGATCGCCAAGGAGGCCGGCTACGTCGGCGCCGGTACCTGCGAGTTCCTGGTCGCCAAGGACGGGATGATCAGCTTCCTCGAGGTCAACACCCGGCTGCAGGTCGAGCACCCGGTGACCGAGGAGACGACCGGCATCGACCTGGTACGGGAGCAGTTCCGCATCGCCGAGGGCGAGGTGCTCGACTTCACCGACCCGCCGGCCCGCGGCCACGCGATCGAGTTCCGGATCAACGGCGAGGACCCCGGCCGCAAGTTCCTGCCGGCGCCCGGCACCGTCACCAAGCTCGTGCTGCCGACGGGCCCCGGCGTGCGCGTCGACACCGGTATCGAGAGCGGCAGCGTCATCGGCGGGGCGTTCGACTCGCTGCTGGCCAAGCTCATCGTCACCGGCGCGACCCGCCAGCAGGCCCTGGAGCGGGCCCGCCGGGCCCTCGACGAGATGGTCGTCGACGGCATGGCGACGGCGCTGCCGTTCCACCGGGCCGTGGTACGCGACCCGGCGTTCGCCCCCGCCGCCGCCGAGGCGTTCACGATCCACAACCGCTGGATCGAGACCGAGTTCAACAACACGATCCCGGCGTTCACCGGCGGGGCCGACACCGACACCGACGAGGCCGCGCGGGAGACCGTCGTGGTCGAGGTCGGCGGCAAGCGGCTGGAGGTCGTGCTCCCGGCCGGCCTCGGCGCCGTGGCTGGTGGTGCCGGCGGCGGGCGCGGCGCGGCTGCGCCGAAGCGCAGGGCCAGCGCCAAGAAGGCCGGCGCGGCCACCGGCAACTCGCTGACCAGCCCGATGCAGGGCACGATCGTCAAGGTCGCGGTCGCCGACGGTGACACCGTGGCCGAGGGCGACCTGATCGTCGTCCTGGAGGCGATGAAGATGGAACAGCCCATCACCGCCCACCGCGCTGGCACCATCACCGGCCTCGCGGCGGCCGTCGGCGCCGTCGTCCCCAGCGGCACCGTCCTCTGCGAGATCAAGGACTGACAGGCGCCACACACCGAAATCCGTCAGTCAGACCGAAGCCCTGGGCCGCCCATCGGCCCAGGGCTTCGTCCTGCCGCGTCCATCACGCTCGAACACGAGCCGCGCCATCGAGAGCGGAGAGGCAACTGCGGCAACTGCGGCAACTGCGGCGACTGCCGCTTCGTCACGCTCCGGCTTGACGAGCCGGCGCGGGGCGGTCAGGATTTGTGTGCCGCTTCGATGCGTTTGGGGGCACTCGCGGCGGCTGGGGGTGGACCCTGGGGACTCTGCTGGGGGCACGGTCCCCAGGGTTCCATGCTTTCTGGCCCCTTCCGGGACGACGAGCGCCCGGGGCCCTGGTCGCGTGACGCGGCCGGCAGCGCCGATGCCGCGCACGATTCGTAGGCTCGGACGTATGGACGTTGGCAACGAAGCCCGGACGGGTACCGCCGAGGCCGAGAGGCCGGTCGGCGCGGCCTCGAGGCCGGCACCCGCGGGCGGGCTCGAGGCCCCGCCGCTGACGGGACGGGTCGCGTACGTGTTCGGCGTGGCACTGCCCGCGCGGTACAGCACGTGGGTGTCACGGGACCTGACGGGTCCGGGGTGGCGGCGGCGGCAGGCGCTGCGGCCGGTGCTGATGATGCTGCCGTTCGCGGTCGTCTTCGCGCTGCTGCCGGGGCCGGTCGGCACCCGGGCGCTGCTGGTCGTCTTCCTGCTGGTGGCGGCCGGTGGGCTGGGGGTGGGGCTGAGCGGCCACTTCCGCAACCGCCGGCTCGTCCAGCACGGTTTCCCGCCCGTCATCAAGCCGAACGCAGAGGACGTCGAGAACGGGGAGCCCGCGCCGGCCGCCAGCTCCGGCGACAAGACCGGCGTCACGCCCGCCCGCCTCACGACGCCGTCCACCGACCCCGACGACGACCCCGACGGCGTCAACGCCTGACCGACTCCCACCACATCACGCGCCAAACCCGCCGAAATGGCGGCGAGGCCTGATGCCGATGCTAAATGTGGTCAATGAGACACGGATCGCGGCATGATGGCCACCACGAACGTCAACTTGTGGTTGAGTGGTCCCGTGCCAGCGGCTACCACCGGCGTCTTCCCGACGGTCCACGCCTCCGGTGCGCCATATGGTCAGCTATTCGAAACGAACTGCCGCGAGCAGATCAGTATCGCCTACGCTCAGGCGGTCGTGACCGCCGCGCGCTGCAAGCTTGAGCATGTTCGCATTGACGACGAGAAGGTGGACGCCGTCATTCGGCAGGTTGCCGAGCACGACCTGTATGACGGTATCCAGATCGACATCCAGCTCAAGTGCACGTCGCAGGCCGTGCTCGGTCCCAAGGACGCGAGGTGGCCGCTTGAGCGCGACACGTACAACCGGTTGCGCAGCCCGAAGCGGCTCTGCGCGCGACTGCTGGTCCTGATGGTCGTCCCGCCGGACCTGGAATCGTGGGTGACACAAGACGAGGACGGGCTGCGCGTGGTCAGGTGCGCGTACTGGCGGGACCTCCTAGGCGAGCCCGAACTGCCGCCGAACGTGGGCCGCAGGACGGTCGATCTGCCCCGATCGAACATCTTCAACGTGCAACAGCTCCTCGGCATCCTTGCTCGGGTCGGGAGGGGAGAAAATCCATGAGCGCATTGCGTCGACCGGAAGACTGGGACATCTCCCCGCAAAGCATCGCCAGCTTCCTCGGCACCTCCGGATGGACCCTGCAGAACGCAGACGAGGCCAAGGAGATCTGGGGTCTCAGCGAAAACGGCAGCCCTCGCGCGCGCCTGCTGCTCCCGTTGGACCCGACCTACATCGACTACGACATCCGGTTTCAGGAAGCGGTTGAAAGACTCTGCAGGGTCTTTGACTGGGACGTCGAGGAGCTAACGGCCAACGTGCTGAGCGCCCGGACAGACGTGGTGCTCATCAGGACAGACCAGGCCATGCAGGACGAATCGATCCCGCTGGTCCAAGCCCGAGACGTCATCAGCGGTGCCGTCGACATGATGGAAGCTGCGGCCAGAGCGTCGCTCGAGCCCAGGGCCCAGTACGTGGGCCAGCGGCCGAACGCGGTGCGGGACTTCGTCGACGGCGACGTCCGGATGGGGCACACCCAACGCGGCAGTTTCGTCGTCACCGTGCTCACCCGCCTGGCCGAGGACGACGTCATCCACACGGACGAGTTCGGCGACGCGGCGGAGGCTCCCCGCTCTCAGCGCGGCCGAGCGTGGACGGTTCCGGCCGCGCGGGCCGGTAACGGCATCCGCCAGTACGCGCAGGGTCCTAGCGGCGGACCGGCCATGGTGCGAATCCCACCCTTTCAACGCCGGGTCATGGCCACCCTGGCGCTGGCGCTGAGCGAGACCCGCGACCTCAGCCTGCGGCAGACCGCCGACGCGGACCTGGACCTGGCCGTGTCGCGGGGCGTGAGCGCGAACCTGTGCGAGTCGCTGCTGACCATGACGCGGTTCGAGGGTCTGCGAGCACTCGACGTCTCCTTCCGGTGGGCACCGGCGGAAGCCGTGCCGCCCCCGACGGTCAACCAGGTCGTCTTCGACCGCGATGTCATCGCCGGAATCGGCGCCATCGGCAGGAGCCTCCGCCGGGCTCCCGAGAAGGTGAAGTCGACGATCTACGGCCGGGTCACCCGCCTGGAGCGCGGTGAGGACGACGACGATGGGGTGGTCACCATCAGCGGCGTCGTCGGAAGATCGACTCGACGGACGGTCCGCATCCCGGTGCGCGGCGAGCAGTACGACCTCGCGATCGTCGCCCACCGGCAGCGCCAGCCGGTCACGGTCACCGGCGACCTCCGCAAGGTGAAGAACACCTACACCTTCGACGGCCCGGTCGTCATCGAGTACTCGTAAGGCGTGCGGGCCGGGGTTCCTGCCGGATCGGCGGAGCTTGCGGAGCCGATCTGGGAGGTCCGGGACGCGCCGCACTGCCTGTCGGACGCTGAGCGTCCTCCCTACGTGGTACGGGGTATCTGCGTATGGCCGTGGCTGGCGTGGAGCCGGGTCGAGGACGTGGTTGCGCTGGCGCTGCGCCTAAGGCGCCGTCACCACACACGTGAGCGGGTCACGCTGACTGGTCGCCAGCCCGCCAGCCATCTGGCCTTACGCCGTCGAGCGGGCGCGCAGATCGAGGACGTGGTTGCGCTGGCGCTGCGCCTAAGGCGCCGTCACCACACGTGAGCGGGTCACGCTGACTGGTCGCCAGCCCGCCAGTCATCTGGCCTTACGCCGTCGGGCGGGCGCGCAGGTCGGCTACGTAGTCGCTGGGGGCGCCGGCCTTCTCAGCTCCGTCGGCGATCCCGGCCAGGTGGCGGGCGGAGGGCAGGCCGCCCTCGTAGGCGTCCAGCACGTAGGTCCAGGCCAGCACGTCACCGTCGAGCGTGGAAAGGCGTACCCGGATGCGGGTGTACAGGCCGGTGTCAGCGCCTTCCCAGACGTCGAGCCGCTCCAGGTCGTAGCGGTCGATGT
The DNA here is from genome assembly GCF_032027725.1 of Pseudofrankia coriaricola. NCBI lineage: Bacteria > Bacillati > Actinomycetota > Actinomycetes > Frankiales > Frankiaceae > Pseudofrankia > Pseudofrankia coriaricola. The sequence goes on from NZ_JASNFO010000002.1 coordinate 38,635, forward strand.
CGTAGAGCATCACATACACCCGCCCCGCCGGGTACGGCACGATCGTCGCGAGCGCGCCGTCCCAGCCGAAGTTCTCCCCGCCAAAGGTGAGCCGCCAGCCGCTGAGCCAGCCGGTCCCGGTCACCGGCGAGTGGGGAGCGTGCTCCTTCATCTTCGCCGGGTCAAGATTGCTGGCATACGCTGCGTACAGGTTCATGTCGGCGTCTCTCATCCCATGGCCCGAGCCTGGATGGCGCGGGGGCCGGTGCAAGGCCGGTTGCGCACGGCGTGAGCACCGCCAATGCGCGTGACGGCTGGGCCGGTTCGCCTCGCCATTATGCGACCGATGACCCCCTTGATCACACGGGCCTTTCCGTAGAGCCTGACCACACCGGCTAAGCATGGCCCTGCCGGGGAATGGGCGAGTCGAGCACCAGGCGCGAGACAGGCGAGACCACTCACGTTCCGTTCACCTGGCGCTCGCGGACCGCTCGCCGAGCGGTCGTCGTCCGCTCCTCGGTGGTCCCGCGTCCGAGGGACGTGCGGGCGCGGTTCGGGTGTCGGTGCCCGGTCACCGGACCCGGCTCGATGGCGGATGCGGGCAGAGCGGCAGGCAGGATGGACAACTGGACGGCCGGCCGTCAACCGGTAGTGCCCGCGGCGTCCAGGCGGCCGCCCGGACGCCGGGCGCGGCGAGCGGCCACGATGGCATGGGCACAAGACTCGACAGGGCAGGAAGCGCGTGGCAGGGACCAGGAGCAGCAAGGAGGGGACCGTGAGCCGGATCGTCATCCTCGGCGGGGGGCCCGGCGGGTATGAGGCGGCTCTGGTCGCGGCATCGCTGGGCGCAACCGTCACGCTGGTCGACTCGGACGGGGTCGGCGGTGCCTGCGTACTCACGGACTGCGTGCCGTCCAAGACCCTGATCGCCACGTCGGAGACCATGACGTCCGTCGCGGCGGCACCAGCACTCGGGCTCTCCCGCAGGGGAATGCCGACTCCTCGGCCCGCCAGCTGGGAGGGCGAGGGGCCGCACCTCACCCCGCCCGAGGTGCTCACGTTCGAGGCGAAGCGCGTCAACAGCCGGGTGATCGAGCTGGCGCAGGCGCAGTCACGTGACATCGAGACCCGGCTCAAGCGCGAGAAGGTGGACGTCATCCGCGCGAAGGGCCGGATCGTCGGGCCTACGGCGGTCGAGACGGACACCGGTGACAGCTTCATCGGCGACGTGGTGCTCATCGCCACCGGCGCGACCCCGCGCATCCTGCCGACGGCAGAGCCCGACGGCGAGCGGATCCTGACCTGGCAGCAGCTCTACGAGCTCCCGGAGATTCCCGAGCACCTCATCGTGATCGGTTCCGGCGTCACCGGCGCCGAGTTCGCCAGCGCCTACCGGGCGCTCGGCTCGGCGGTGACGCTGGTCTCGTCCCGGGAGCGGGTGCTGCCCGGCGAGGACCCGGACGCCGCCATGGTCATCGAGGACGTGTTCCGCCGCCGCGGCATCGAGGTGCTGAACCGCTCCCGGGCCGCCTCCGTCCGCAGGATCGGCGACGGCGTGCTCGTCGAGCTGACCGACGGACGGACGGTGACCGGTTCGCACGCGCTGATGGCGGTCGGATCGGTACCGCGCACCAAGACCATCGGGCTGACCGAGGTCGGGGTCCGGCTCGGCTCCGGCGGGCATGTGGTGGTCGACCGGATGTCACGGACCTCGGTGCCCGGGGTGTACGCGGCGGGCGACTGTACCGGCGTCCTGCCACTGGCCTCCGTCGCCGCGATGCAGGGCCGGATCGCCATGCGGCACGCGCTCGGCGAGGCGGTGACGCCGCTGCGGCTGGGCACCGTGTCGTCGAACATCTTCACCGATCCGGAGATCGCCACCGTCGGCGTCACCCAGCGCATGAAGGACTCGGGCACGATCGCCGCCGAGGTCGTCACGCTGCCGCTGGCCCGCAACCCGCGGGCGAAGATGCTCGGCATCGCCGACGGGTTCGTGAAGCTGTTCTGCCGGCCGGGCAGCGGCAGCGTGCTCGGCGGGGTCGTGGTCGCCCCGCGGGCCTCCGAGCTGATCCTGTCGATCTCGCTCGCCGTCTCCAACGGCCTGACCGCCGAGCAGTTGGCGAACACCTTCTCGATCTACCCGTCGCTGTCCGGCTCGATCACCGAGGTCGCCCGGATGATGCGCTCCGAGGACCTGTTCGCGGCGTTCGACGACACCCTGTGAGGCCGTCCCGCGGCAGACGCTTCGCGCCCCAGACCTCCCAGCAGACCTCCCAGATCGCTCCGCGATCCGGCAGGGACCCCGGCTTCGCGATCCGGCTGGGACGCCGGCCGGCCGCCTCGCCACCGGCCCGCGCCAGTAGGCCGCGCCCGCGGAGACCTTCATCCATGATCTGGTGGGATTTTGGGGCCTGGGCGCCGAAGATTCCACCGGATCATGGCAGGCACCAGTCCGTTCAGACCCGGCGGTAAGACCGGCGGTCAGGCCTGGCAAGCCGAGGTGGCCGGCGCGACCAAGACGGCCGGGACGGCTTCGCGTACTAGGCGACCACGGAACCCGGCTACCGTGCCAGCACGTAGGGGTCCCCGTGGATTCGATCCGCCCCAACGGATAATCCACGGGGCTATGCCTAGCTCCCCAACACCGACCCCTGAATCCGGGTGAAGGCCTCTACGGCGGCGCCGGCCAGGAGGCGGACGCCGACGCCGATCGCGCGCTCGTCGACGGCGTAGTCGCCCTGGTGCAGGTCGTAGGTCGGGCCGCCGGGAGTGCGGGTGCCAAGCCTGGCCAGGGCACCGGGAACGTAGGTGAGGTACCAGCCGAAGTCCTCGCCGCCGAGCGACTGGGCGACGGTCGTCGCGGCGTCGTGCCCGAACGTCTCGGACACGGCGGCGTCGAGGACGTCGACCATGTCCGCGGTGTTCACGACCGGCGGCACGCCCCGGCGGTAGTCGACGACGATGTCCGCGCCGAACGGCGCGGCGATCTGGTGGGCGAGCTCCTCGACCAGCTCGGGGGCCGTCTCCCAGGTGTCGCGGGACAGGGTGCGCACGGTGCCGCGCAGCTGCCCGGCACGCGGGATGGCGTTCGCCACCGAGCCGGCCTGCACCTGGCCCCAGACCAGCGCGAACCCGGACCGTGGGTCGATCCGCCGGTTCAGCGCCGCCGGCAGCTGGGTGATCAGCGCTCCCATGGCATAGACGAGGTCGACGGTGTTCTGCGGGCGGGAGGTGTGGCCGCCGGGGCCGGCCAGCATGATCTCGACGAGGTCGGCGGCCGACGTGATCGGGCCGGGCCGCAGGCCGACGGTGCCGACGTCGAGGGCCGGGTCGCAGTGCACGGTGAGCGCCGCGTCGACCGGTTTGAGGACGCCCGCGTCGATGACCTCCAGGGCGCCGCCCGGCATCGTCTCCTCGGCCGGCTGGAACACCAGCCGCACGGTGCCCGCCAGTGGGTGGGTCCGGGCGTACTCGGCGAGCGCTAGGCCCGCCCCGAGCACCACGGTCGTGTGGACGTCGTGCCCGCAGGCGTGGCAGACACCGGGGACGGTGGACGCGTAGGGGACGTCCTTGGCGTCCTGCAGCGGCAGCGCGTCCATGTCGGCACGCAGCATCACGACCGGGCCTTCGCCCGGGGTCCCGCCCGGATCGGGGCCGATCCGGGAGGCCCGGCTCGCGTCGCCCGGGCCGCCGGTGGCGATGTCGCACCAGATGCCCGGGATGTCGGTAAGCCGCTGGGGGACCAGGCCCGCCGCGGTCAGCCGCTCGGTGATCCGCTCGGCCGTGCGGTGCTCCTGGCGGCCAAGCTCGGGATGCATGTGCAGGTCGCGGCGGAAGGCGATGAGCTCGTCCTCGTGCCGGGCGAACCAGTCCCGGACGAATCCGGTGACGTCCGCGGCGCCCTCGCCCCGCGCGCGCGCCTGCCAGGCTGCCTGCACGGTTCTCGCCGTCGAATCGGCGGGCTCCGCGTCCCCCGACGGTGCGTCAGCCGACATCGCGTCGGCCGGCGCCATCGGCATCGCACTCACGTTGTCCGACATCCCGAAAAAGACCTTCCCCCGGCTGCACCGGCTTGTCCGTTGAACAAACACCGGCGCACTCGCCAGGAACTGCCCGAAGGTCAGCCAGCCGACCTGTCCAGCTGTAGGGGACGGCCGGTGTTCATCTCCTCTAGCAGAGTATCGACGACCCGGCTAAGGTCGCCGCCGGCCCGCCGGGCGACGGCGCGTTGCCGCTGGTAGCTCGCCCCGGTCGCCATGATTTCCGGCACGGCCTCAAGCTCGGCGGCGCAGCCGAGGCGGCGGGCGACCGGCAGCAGGTCGTCGACCAGGTCGGTCAGCTCCGCCCGGACCGGACGGGTGGTGCCGCGGTCGTCCACCAGGATCTCCGCGTCCAGCCCATAACGGGCGGCCCGCCACTTGTTCTCCTGGACGACCCAGCGACGCGGCACTGGGAGCGTGTAGCCACGGTCGAGCTGGTTGTTCATCCGGTCGACGAGGCACTGGGCGAGCGCGGCGACCGCACCCACCTCCTGCAGTGTCGGCAGTCCGTCACAGATCCGCAGCTCGACGGTGCCGAAGTTCGGGTGCGGGCGGATGTCCCACCACACCTCGCGGATCGTTTCGATCGTTCCGGAGGCGACGAGAGTCTCCATGAACCGCTCGAACTGCGACCAGTCCGCCAGCTGGTAGGGCAGCCCGGCCGTCGGCAGGCTCTCGAAGACCTTCGACCGGCTGGAGGCAAGACCGGTGTCCCGCCCGAGCCAATATGGCGACGACGCCGACAGCGCCAGGAAGTGCGGGATGTAGCTCATGAGCGCGTTGACGATCGGGAACGCCTTCTCCTTCGATCGAACACCGACGTGGACGTGCACGCCGAAGATCAGCAGCCGGCGTGACAGCCACTGCATCTGGTCGACGAGTCGGTAGTAGCGCTCGTTCGAGCTGATTTCCTGCGCGGTGTACTCGCTAATCGGATGCGTGCCGCTGCACATCAACCCGATACCGCGTCTTTCCGCCAGGCCGCGCACCACGTCGATGGTCCCGGTCAGGTCGGCGAGCGCCTGCGGCACCGAATCGCAGACACCCGTAATGACCTCGATCGTCGACTCGAAGAGCTCGTGCTTGGCCTTGGCCGCGTCCTCCTCGCCGACCTTGGCCGCGAGCTCCTCGAGGATCTCGGTCGAGGCGCCGCGTAGCTGGCGGGTCCGGAGATCGACCAGTTCCAGCTCCCACTCGATGCCAAGGCTGGTGCGCGGCGACGACGAGAAGGGAATGTGCACCCTGCCTCCTCCTGTGTCAGCGGTCGGCGTGGGAACCGAGACGACGCGATCACGCGATCACGCGGGTCGCTGCGCGTCCGGGATCTCCTAACGACGTGGGGGCTTCAGGACAGGTAGGCGGTCATGGCGCGTCGGTGGCATCACGCCGCGACGGGAGAGCTGTGCCCGGTGGGGGCCTCGTCGAGGCGATGCCCCCACCGCGGGCCACGCACCCCTGATGACCTGCTGACGCGGGTCATCAGGGACCCCTGCGGACGCGCCGACGGACAGACGAGGTCGGTCCGGCCGGCCCGGCTGCCGGCGAATTACCCGCTTGACCCGTCGATATGCACAACAGCGGTCAGACATCACCCCCGATGAGGTAACGGTAAGTCGCCCCAGCCTCGTTTCGGGACTAATTCACCGAAACAGGCCGTGCGCACCCCGGCGCGGAGCGTCCGGCAGGCATCCCAGGGCCACTGCCAAGCCGCGATGTGGGTGTGACGTTGTACTGGCGATCCGTTCGTGCAGCCCATCCATCGCTGGTGACGGCGCATCAGCGCAGCGCCAACGCAACCACCTCGGCGCCCCGAACCAGGCCAACCACCGCCATATGCCTCAGCCCCGAATCACGCGGAGAGGGCGCTCAGCGCCCGACAGGCGGGCGCGGAGCGTCCGCCACAGGCGGGCGCGGAGCGTCCACCACACGGACGCCCAGCTCGCGCAGCTGGCGCTCGTCCACCGAGGTCGGGGCGCCGGTCATCGGGTCGAGACCGGACTGCGTCTTGGGGAACGCGATGACCTCGCGGATGTTGTCCTCACCGGCGAGGATCGCCACCAGCCGGTCGATGCCGAAGGCGAAGCCGCCGTGCGGCGGGGCGCCGTACCCGAACGGGGTCAGGAAGAACCCGAACCGGGCGTTCGCCTCCTCCGGAGTGATCCCCAACAGGCCGAAGATCCGCTGCTGCAGGTCCGGCTCGTGGATCCGGATCGAGCCGGAGCCGAGCTCCCAGCCGTTGAGGACCAGGTCGTAGGCGCGGCTGCGGACCTCCAGCGGGTCGCTCTCCATCTTGTCGACGTCGTCCGGGTGCGGCCGGGTGAACGGGTGGTGCCCCGGCTTGGGCCGCCCTGTCTCCTTGTCGATGCCGACGAACAGCGGGAAGTCGACCACCCAGACGTAGCGGAAGCCGCCCTCGCCGGCCGGCGGGCGCCCCAGCTGGTTGCGCAGCTGGCCGAGCACCTCGCAGGCCGTCATCCACTCGTCGGCGACGAGCAGCAACAGGTCGCCCTCGGCCGCCTCGGTCCCCGCGACGATCCCGGCCAGCTCCTCGGGCGAGAGGAACTTCGCCACCGGCGACTCCAGCGCGCCGCCGGCGCCGACCCGCATCCAGACCAGGCCCTTGGCCCCGAGCTTCTTCGCCGTGTCGGTCAGGGTGTCCAGCGCCTTGCGGTTGTGCGTCGCCGACCCGCCCGGCACCCGGATGCCCTTCACGGCGCCGGCGCCCGCGAACGCCTTGAAGCCGCTGCCGGCGAAGACGGAGGTGAGCTCGACCAGCTCCATGCCGAACCGCAGGTCCGGCTTGTCGACGCCGTAGCGGTCCATCGCCTCGTGCCAGGTCATCGTCACGACCGGGGGCACCGGGACGCGGGCGGCCGCCTCGGTCGCGGCCAGCACGGCCGCGGTGACGACGTCGAGCACGTCCTGCTGGTCGACGAAGCTCATCTCCAGGTCGAGCTGGGTGAACTCGTACTGCCGGTCGGCGCGCAGGTCCTCGTCGCGCAGGCAGCGGGCGAACTGGAAGTAGCGGTCCATCCCGCCGACCATCAGCAGCTGCTTGAACAGCTGCGGCGACTGCGGCAGCGCGTAGAAGCTCCCCGGGAACTGCCGGGAGGGGACGATGAACTCGCGCGCGCCCTCCGGCGTCGACGGCATCAGCAGCGGCGTCTCGACCTCGGCGAACCCCAGCGGGGCGAGCGCCGCGCGGATCGCCGACAGCGCCGCCGAGCGGATCCGCAGGTTGCGCTGCATCCGCTCGCGGCGCAGGTCCAGGTAGCGGTAGGCGAGCCGGGTCGACTCGTCGACGTTGTCCGCCCGGTCGTCCAGCGGGAACGGCGGCGGCTTCGCGACCGAGAGCACCTCGACCTTGCAGTCACGCAGCTCGACCCCACCGGTCGCGAGCTGCGGGTTGACGGTGCCCTCTGGCCGTTCCGTGACCGTGCCGGTGATCTTCAGCACGTACTCCGACCGCACGTCGACCGTGCCGTCGACGACGCACTGCACGACGCCCGAGTAGTCCCGCAGGTCCAGGAACTGCAGCGACTGCCCATGCTGGCGCCGGTGGGCCACCCATCCGCACACCGTCACGGTCTCCCCGGCATCAGCCAGCCGAAGGTCCCCGCACCGATGCGTACGCATCGCGGTCTGCCGCACCCGCGGCGTCCCCGGCTCGCCGTGCCCGTCTGCCGTCACCATCGCCCTGCCGTCCTGTCCACCGTCGATCTACGGACATACCAAATGCACCGCGGCCGCCCTCGGACATTCCTGCCAGCCGTCACGCGAGGCTCGGTTCCGCATATGGACTCGTCGGCCGACTGCCGCTATCCAGACAGGCGGCCCACCACTATCTAGATAGTCATGACCCTACCGGCCGGCCGGCGCACCGCAGTTGGCCACACGCGCCGCGCACCGACGACCGGAGTTCGCCAGGTGGCTAGCGTCTGAGCGCCTTGATGAACCGGGCAGCCTCGGAGCGGATCTTCGCGGGGACGCGCAGGACCTGGGGGCCGGCGGGGGTGGTGAGCTGGACGCGGATCACGTCGCCGTGCTTGACGCCCTGGGCGGCGATCACTTCGCGGCGGTCCCAGACGATGTCGAACCAGTCCCCCTCACGTGGGAACGGCGCGACGACGAGCAGCCGGCGGCTGGTCAGCAGGATCCAGCGGGACATGCCGAGCCGGTGGCCGATGAACCGCTCGGCCTTGGCGGTGATCCGGCCGCCGCCGGCCGGGTCGGTGAGCCGGCCGCGCAGCACCACCTCGGTGAACTCCCCAGGCTCCAGGGGCACGTCGGGTGGGAGTGAGCGACGCGGGATGGCCACGTCGCCAGTCTGCTCCCCCCTGGCCGGCACGTGCTGTCCCCGCTGTCCGCGTGGCGGGCGCCCCCGCTGTCCGCGTGGCGGGCGCGTCAGGGTCGGTCAGCGGCGGCACCACCTGGGCGGTCCACAGGGGCCCGCGAACGGTAGCGAACGTTCACCGGTTGGCCCAGGTCAGGACCGTCCGCCGTCAGGCAGGTCTACAAGCCTGTCGAGGAGGAGTACGGGGACGGGCTGGGGGACCCAGAACGGCTGAACGCGAGCCATACCGGACCGAAAGGAACTGCGATGCCGCAGCTGCCCAACATTCCCGCCATGAGCCGACGAGATCTCCTCCGGGGTGGCGTCGTCCTGACCGCGGCCGGGGCGGCCGCGGGCACGGGTGTGCTGTCGAGCGCGCCGGCCTGGGCCGGCGGGACGAACCTCGGTGGCCTGCCGTCGTTCACCTCCGGTGTGCAGTCGGCGGACGTGACCACGAGGAGCGGGGCCATCTGGGCACGCGCCGACCGGGCCGCCCAGATGATCGTCGAAGTGTCCACCTCGGCGGACTTCCGGCACGCCCGGCGCGCCGGCGTCAAGAAACTGACGAGCGCCACCGACTTCACCGGCATGGTCGAGGTCAACGGCCTTCCATCCGGCAGTGAGGTCTACTACCGGGTGCTGCTCGCGTCGGCCGACGATCCGTCCCGCGTCGGCGAGACGACGGTCGGCAGGCTGCGCACGGCCCCCGACAAGCCGCGCGACGTCTCCTTCGTGTGGTCCGGCGACATGTGCGGCCAGGGCTGGGGTATCAACCCCCACCTCGGCGGCATGACGATCTACGAGACGATGCGCGGGCTCCGGCCGGACTTCGGGCTCTGGTCGGGCGACACCATCTACGCCGACGGCCCGCTCAAGGAAACCGTCCCGCTCGCCGACGGCAGCACCTGGTACAACGTCGTCGCGCCGGGCAAGGAGAAGGTCTGCGAGACGCTGGACGAGTTCCGCGGCGCCTTCCGCTACAACCTGCTGGACGCGAACTTCAAGGCCTTCAACCAGGAGATCTCCTGGTTGTACCAGTGGGACGACCACGAGACCCACAACAACTGGTACCCGGGCCAGATCCTCACCGACGCGAACTACACCGAGAAGCGGGTCGATGTTCTGTCCGCGCGCGCTCGGCAGGCATTCGGCGAGTACGCCCCGATCTCGGGCGCCTCGCCCGACCGGGCCGGCCGGATCTACCGGAAGATCTCCTACGGCCCGTTGCTCGACGTGTTCCTGCTCGACATGCGCAGCCACAAGAACCCGAACAACGTCGGCCAGAACGACCCTGCCGGCGCCGCGATCCTCGGCAAGGAGCAGACCGACTGGCTGATCAGGGAGCTCGGGCGCAGCAGAGCCACCTGGAAAATCATCGCCAACGACCTGCCGCTCGGCATCGTCGTCCCCGACGGCGCCGCCATCGAGGGCGTCGCGCAGGGCGACAACGGCGTCCCGCTCGGCCGCGAGGTCGAGTTCGCCCGCATCCTTTCGTCGATCAAGCACAACAAGGTGCGCAACACCGTGTTGCTGACCGCCGACGTGCACTACACGGCGGCCCTGCACTACACGCCGGACCGCGCCGCGTTCAAGGATTTCGACCCGTTCTGGGAGTTCGTCGCCGGGCCTGCCAACGCCGGGACCTTCGGGCCCAACGGCACAGACGGGACGTTCGGGCCGGAGATCGTGTTCCAGAAGGTGCCGCCGGCCGGTCAGTCGAACCTGCCGCCGTCGGCCGGGTACCAGTTCTTCGGGCGTGTCGCGATCGACGGCTGGTCGCGGGCGCTTACCGTCGAGCTGCGGGACGCTGCCGGCACCGTCCTCTGGTCGAACCAGCTGCCGGCCGCCAGATAGCCGCTCCTGACGGGGTGTCGTGGCGCGTCACGCGGTACCGCCCAACGCGCCACGGCGCCGCGTATCGCCCTGACTCCTGGTGGCGGCGGCAACGAGGCCGCCGCCACCAGGTACTTACCTGCCCGTGCTCTCCGCCGAGGCTCGCCACGGCAATCCGCGACGCCTGGCCGGCCAAGCGGTCCCGTCCACGGCCTCTGAAGGTCGATCCGTGGCAGCTGGGCCTGCCTATTGGCAGGGCCAGCTGACACGCTTCACCGATCGCCTTCGGATGTGTGTCAGATGACCATGTCTATAGACAGGCTGAGACACCACAGTTCGGCCGTCAGGTAAGACCTCGGCGGGGCGGTGCCTCGGGGTGCGGTCGGTCGGACCCAGGGGATCAGTCCAGCCGCCCTTGACCGGCCGTCAGCGGCCATTTCAGCGGTGTCCCCAGCGTCACCCTCTGTGTTTTACATAACGCCTATGGCCTGAGGCGACCTGTCGCGCCAGTAGACGGCGTCGCCTGCGCGGCCGCGGTCACGCCGTACAGTCGGGCCCGTGACGCAGCTTGCCGGCAATGCTGACCATTCGGCCTCCGAGGGCGCGAGCAGGAACATCCCCGCACCTTCATCAGCCGGGACGGCAACGGCCAGACCCGACGCCACCGCCTCCGCCGCCCGCCTCGCCGCGGCCACCGGGGCCGACCGGCACGACGTGGCGGTGGTGCTCGGGTCGGGCTGGAAGCCCGCCGCCGACACCCTCGCGGCCAAGGGCCGGGTGCTCGCCGAGGTGCCGTTCACCGAGCTTGGTGGCTTCCCGGAGACGACCGTGCCGGGGCACGGCGCCGCTGTCCGCTCCGTCGAGGTGAACGGCCGCCGGTTGCTGCTGTTCCTCGGCCGGGTGCACGCCTACGAGGGCCACGACCTCGCCCACGTCGTCCACGGCGTGCGCACGGCCTGCGCGGCGGGTGTCGGCACGGTGGTGCTCACCAACGCGGCCGGCGGCCTGCGCGCCGACATGCACGTCGGCCAGCCGGTGCTCGTCAGCGATCACCTGAACCTGACCGGCCGCTCGCCGCTCGTCGGCCCGGCGTTCACCGACCTCACCGACGCCTACGCGCCCCGGCTGCGGTCACTCGCCCGTGAGGTCGAACCGACGCTCGCCGAGGGGGTGTACGCCGCGCTTCCCGGCCCGCACTTCGAAACCCCGGCCGAGATCCGGATGCTGCGCACGCTGGGCGCCGACCTCGTCGGCATGTCGACCGTGCACGAGACGATCGCCGCCCGCAACGCCGGCGCCGAGGTTCTCGCGATCTCCCTGGTTACCAACCTCGCCGCCGGCATGACCGGCGAACCGCTCGACCACCTCGAGGTCCTCGCCGCCGGCGAGGCCGCGGCCACCCGCATGGGCGCCCTCCTCGCCGAGGTCGTCTCCCGCCTCTAGCGATCAGTGCCGGCCTGGCCGGGCCACGTGTGGCGATGGAAGGTCACCGGCGGCCGGCGGCGCGGGAGGCCGCCGGTGATCTGGTGGAATCCTCGGAGTTCTGCCCCGAAAATCCCACCGGATCATGAGCCGGCCCATGATCCGGTGGGATTGTCTGCGCCGTCCCGATCAACTCTCACGAGGTCTTCTCGGGCCGCCGCCGCGTCGTCGGGTCGTCGGACCGGGCGAGTCGTCACAGGGTTTTGATCAGGCCGCCGTCGATGGTGATGTCGGCGCCGGTGACGTTGCCGGCGCGCTCGCCGGCGAGCAGGACGACCAGATCGGCGACCTCGTCGGGCCGGCTGAACCTGCCCGTCGCCGCGTCGGCCGCCGCCCCGGCAGCCACGTCCTTCGCCGCGACACCGTTCTTGCGCCCGATGCGCGCGGCGACCCCGTCGGAACCGAGCCACAGGTCAGTGGCCACCGGGCCGGGGCTGACGGTGTTGACCCTGATCCCGTGGGCGGCGACCTCCTTGGACAGGGACTTCGAGAAGTTCGTGAGCGCGCCCTTCGCCGCGCTGTAGTCGATCACCGCCGGGTCGGGCAGGAAGGCGTTGACCGAGCTGACCGTCACGATCGAGCCGCGCCCGGCGGCGAGCATGTGCGGCAGCACCGCGCGGGTCATCCGGACCGCCGCCATCAGGTTCAGGTTGATCGAGTCGAGCCACTGCTCGTCTGTGACGGCGAGGAACCCGTCGAGCCGCGGCGGCGCCCCGCCGACGTTGTTGACGAGAACGTCGATCCGCCCGCCGGCCCGCTCGGCCACCTCGGCCGCGCGCGCGACCAGCTCCGCCGGGCCCTTCGGGCCGGCGAGGTCCACCAGCACCGACTCGGCCTGGCCGCCCGCCACCAGCTCGTCAAGCTGCGCGGACGACGCCCGCGACCCCGCCACGACCATCGCGCCCTCGGCCACCAGTGCCCGCGCCACGGCGAGGCCGATCCCGCGGCTCGCGCCGGTGACGACGGCGGTTCTGCCCCGCAGTCCCATGTCCACGATGTCTCCCCTGACGCTGCGTCGATACGTTCTGGCACGCGGATCCGCGCGTGGGGGCACCGTAGGCTCGCGGAAGCGGCCAGGCCATCGGTCAGCCGACTGTCCGGACGACCGTCGCGACCGCCCGGCGGACCCAGCCGGCAGCATGGGGACCGTGGAGAACAGCGCGGCACGTTCGGAGCCCGGTTCCCTGCCCGAGTCGCTGATCGCGGCGGCGCGGGCTTGGCTCGCCGGCGACCCTGACCCGGCGGACCGCGCCGAGATCGAGGCACTGCTGTGGGCGGCGGCGGCCGACACCCATGCCGACGCCGCGGCGGGTGCGGACGAGGCCGGCCGGAACGGGGCCTCGGCGACGGTTCGGGCAGAGCTCGCGGACCGGTTCGCCGGGCCCCTGCGGTTCGGGACGGCTGGGCTGCGCGGCCCGCTGCGCGCCGGTCCCAACGGGATGAACACCGCCGTCGTCCGCCGCGCCGCCGCCGGCCTCGCCGCCTGGCTCGCGGGGAGCGCGGGCCGGGCCGACGAGCCGGCGCTTTCGCGTGGTGGCACGCGCGAGGGGGCCGACGGCTCGGCGGCCGGGCCGAGGACCGTGGTCATCGGGTTCGACGCGCGCCACCGCAGCGACGCGTTCGCGGTGGACAGTGCGCGGGTGTTCGCGGGCGCGGGACTGCGGGCGCTGCTCCTGCCGGGGCCGCTGCCGACGCCGGTGCTCGCGTTCGCCGTCCGCCATCTCGACGCGGACGCCGGCGTCATGGTCACCGCCAGCCACAACCCGGCGACCGACAACGGCTACAAGGTCTATCTCGGCGCTCCGCCCGGCGACCCAGGCCGCGGCGCCCAGCTCGTCTCGCCCGCGGACGGGCAGATCGAGGCCGCGATCGCCGCCGCCCCGCCCGCCGCGGCGGTCCCGCTCGCGGACACCTGGACCCGGCTCGACGACGGGATCGTGGCCGCCTACGTCACCGCCGCGGCGGCCACGCTGGCGGAGGTGACGCCGACGCTCCCACCGAGCCGGGCGGGCGCGGCCGCCGCGGGCCTCCGGATCGCCTACACCCCCCTGCACGGGGTCGGGCACGACGTTCTCCGGCGGGTGTTCGCGGCGGCCGGCCTGCCCGAGCCGGCCGCCGTCGCCGAACAGGCCGAGCCCGATCCGGACTTCCCGACGGCCCGGTTCCCGAACCCCGAGGAGCCGGGCGCGATGGATCACGTGCTCGCGCTGGGCCGGCGCATCGGGGCGGACGTCGTCCTCGCCCACGACCCGGACGCGGACCGCCTGGCCGTGGCCGTCGGCCGGGATCCAAGGGTTCTCACGGGTGACGAGCTTGGCCTGCTGCTCGCCGACGAGATGCTGCGCCACAGCCCAGGCCCGCTCGCGGCCACCGTCGTCAGCTCCACGGCGCCGCGGATGCTCGCGGCCCGCCGAGGCGTCCCCTACACCGAGACTCTCACCGGCTTCAAATGGATCATGCGGGCGGACCCTGGCCTGGTCTTCGGCTACGAGGAAGCTCTCGGCTACGCCGTCCGCCCCGATCTGGTCCGTGACAAGGACGGCATCACCGCCGCCGTCGCCGTCGCGCGCATGGCCGCCGCCGAGCGCGCCCGCGGCCGCACTCTGCTCGACCGCCTCGACGACCTCGCCCACGAGCTGGGCGTCGTCGCCACCACCCAGGTCTCGATCCCCATGCCCGGCCTCGCCGCGAGCACCGCGCTCCTGCGCCGCTTCCGCGAGTCCCCGCCTAGCCAGGTCGCGGGCCTGCCCGTCCTGGCCGTCCGCGACCTGCTGGCTCCGGTGCGGGACGGCCTGCCCACGTCCGACGTCCTGGTCCTCAGCCTCGCCGACGGCGCGCGCGCCGTCCTGCGTCCCAGCGGCACCGAGCCCAAGATCAAGATCTACCTCGAGACCACCGAGCGGGTCGGTAGCGAGCCGGGGAGCCTCGCCGACGCGCGCACCGCGGCCGCCGCCCACCTCGCCCGCCTGACCGCCTGGGCCCGGACACTGCTAGACACAACCGTCAAGAGCCCCCGTTCTGGTGAGGCGCCAACGCAACCTAGCCACCACTAGCGACAGCGCATTGGCGCACCGCCAACGCGACCCAGCTTTGGACCCCGCCCCACGCCAGCCCCGGCCGTACACCTCAGCCCCGGAACCAGGCCGGGAGGGCGCCCTGGCGCCCGACAGGCGCCGCGGGACGGCGATCGCGCAAGCGATCTTCCGGCCCAGCGGCGCCCTAGGCGGCCGACGGGGTCAGACGGAGAGTGACGGTGCGGTTGCGCGCACGGTCGGCCGGCGTGTTCGGGTGGAGGGGGACGGCGCTGCCGGCGGCGGAGACGGTGACCTGGGCTGGGGACAGGCCGGCGCCGGTGAGCACCGTGGCGGCCGCCGCCGCGCGGGCCTGGCTGAGGGCGGTGTTGTCGGCGTAGAGGCCGCCCGGCGGAACCGGCAGATCGTCGCTGTGGCCGACAATCTCAACCGCCACTCCGGGGATGCCGGCAATCCGGGCGCCGACCCCGGCGAGCGCCGCGGCGCCGTCCGGGCTCAGGGTCGCGCCGCCCGTGAAGAGCTGCCCGTTGAAGAGCAGGACGACCTGGCCGCCGGCCCTGGTCACCGTCACCTCGGGGCCGGCGACCCGGGCGGCGAGCGTCTGGAGCGGCGAGGCCGCCGCCGGCCCCGCGGACGGTGCCGCCGACGCGGCGGCCGTCTCCGCTGACGTCCCGGGACCGGTCGACGCTGTGCCGGGGCCGGCCGACGCGGGCATGGCTGTCGGCACCACACCCACCATCGTGATGGTGTCCGGGCCGCTCTCCGTCGCGTCGGTGACCGCCCAGCCGGTCACCGCCCCGGCGCCGAGCAGCGCGACGGCCGCGAGCACGGCGATGGCGGCCCGGCCACGGGTCGTGACGTGCCGGCCTTCCAGGGCCGCGATCCTGCGCAACCCGGCGACGGCCTCGGCCTCGTGCCCGCCGAGCTCGGCGGCGCGCCGCCAGTGCTCGGCGGCGGCGGCGAGCCGGCCCTGCTGGGCGTGGATCCGGGCCAGCAGGTCGTGCTCGGGCGCGGTGTGGGCACGCCGGGCGCCAAGATCGTCGAGCACGGCCAGGGCCCGCGTGTGCTGGCCCGCGCGGGCGAGGTCGGTGGCCCGGGCGACGGCGGCCTCGTCGACGAGCGCCGCGAACGGGTCCGCTCCATCGGGTATGTCGGCCTTATCGCCGGAAGTGGCCGAACGGGTCATCGGAGCCCTCCGTCCTGGGCAGCAGGTCGATGAGCTGACGGACGACGTTGCGCAGCCGGTCCAGGTTGCCGCTCTCCAGAGCCCGCTCGCCGTCCTCGAACAGCCGGGTTGCCAGGGCCTGGTCGCGCATGCTGCCGCGGTGCTCCTTGAGGGCCTCGAACCGGGCCACGTCGAGGCCGCCCGTCTTCTTGTTGAACAGCACCATGAGGAAGCCGCGCAGCTCATCGGTCCGGGTGCGCAGCAGCTCGACGTCGCTGGAACCCATCGCGGCGCGCAGGTCGGAGACGAGCAGCTCATAGCGACGCCGGTCGCCGCGGTCGGCGAACTCCTCGACGACCCGGGGAGCCTGGGCCAGCAGTTCCTCGGCGTCGCGCGTCGCCCGCGGCCAGGCGAGGGCCCGCTCCACCTGGTCGAGCCGCGCCTGCAGGTCCAGGAGCCGCTTCGCGGCGGTGCCCGCCGCGTCCGCGTCGCCGTTGCTGTACGCGGCCAGGTCGTCCTCGAGCTGCTCCGCGACGCGCTCGTTGTCGAGCTCCGCCAGCCGGGCCAACGACTCGGCGTCGTCCGCCTGCCGGGCGGCGTCCTCCAGCTCGCGGCGGCGGACCTGCTCGGCGCGCACCGCGCCCCGCAGCTCACCCGCGTTCGGCGCGGACTCGGCGCGCAGGTCGAGCTGGGTCTCGAACTCCTCGTCGAGAAGCGGCACGTAGGCCCTGGTCGCGACGATGCGGGAGGCGTCGATCTCGATCGTCACCTCGACCTCGGTGTTGACCGGGAGGTCACGGCGCACCTGGCTGGCCAGGATCTCCAGGTCGCCGACGTGGCGGTTGCGGTCGGCCCGGTCGTACTCGCCCTCCAGGACAGGAATGCGCAGGAGCCCCCCGGACTGGCCCCGGCTCAGCGCCACCGTCGTACGCAGCACGTCACTGCCGCGGCCCGGGATCCGGGAGCCCTTCGTGAGCAGCCACACCACCTTGTTCCCCTCCAGGGCGATGCCCACGGAGTGGGTCAGCGCCGCCTCCGGCGCGACGGTGCCGATGGTGTAGGGCAGGCTGTCCGGCTCGACCTGCTGGGAGCGCCCCGTGGAGTCCTCCAGGAGGATGGCGAACTCGTTGCGCACCCCGGGCGCCGCCGACAGCGCGGTGATGAACCCGCCGGCCGCCGACAGCGGGATCTTGCCGCTGCGCCACGGCGGGCGCGCCGCGGCATTGGCGAACTCGATCGTGAAGCCGGCCAGGCTCGCGCCGGCCGGGCCGCGGACGATGCCGCCGACCTGTGGCTCCGGGTCGGCGCCGATCGGGCTGTACTCCAGCTCGACCGTGTAGGCGCCGGCGACGGCCGGCGCGGGAACGGCGGCGTCGAGCCGCTGGGTCCCCGCGAAGATCGCCGCGCCGCGCGCGACGACCGTCATCGGGTCCTGGGTGATGTCGACCGAGATGCCCAGTCCTTCGGAGACCCGTTCGCGCAGGTAGGGCATGAGGGTCGGGCCGCCGACGAGCAGCACCCGGTCGATGTCGCGGGGCGCGAGTTTCGCGTCCCGCAGCGCCTTCTGGCAGATGTTGACCGCCCGGGCGGCGAAGGGGTCGGTGAGCCGCTCCACCTCGTCGCGGCGCAGGTCGTGGACGAACTCGACCGGCTGCCCCCGGTCGTCTACGCACAGGGGCGGGTCGTCCAGCTCGACGGTCGCGGCCGCGGCCGTCGACAGCGTGATCTTCGCTTCCTCGGCGGCACGCTTGAGCCGGGCGATGGCCGCCGCCCAGCGTGGGTTTCCACGGGCGAAGCCGGTCAGCGGGTGCTGGGCCAGCAGGGGCGGAATCAGCAGCTGCTCGACGATCGCCCAGTCGATCAGCTTGCCGCCGAGGAAGTTGTCGCCCTCGTGGTTGACGATGTCGAACTCGCCGTCACGGACGTGCACCACGGCGGCGTCGAACGTGCCACCGCCGAAGTCGAAGACCAGCCGGTAGATGTTGTCCTCGTCGCGCTGGAAGCCATAGGCGAGGGCGGCGGCGGTGGGCTCCTGCAGCAGCGGCGCGTGGGCAAGGCCGGCGTCCCGCGCGGCGCGGCGAGTCGCGTCGCACTGGTTGAGGTCGAACGCCGCCGGGACGGTGATGACGGCCGCCTGGATGTCCTCGCCCGTCCGAGCCTGCGCGTCGGCCTTCAGCCGGCGCAGCACCTCCGCGGACAGCGACTCCGGGGTCATCGTCAGCTGGCCGTCGCGGAATCGTTTCTCCGAGCCGCGCTGGCCCATCTGGAGCTTGAACTCGGCGGCGGTGTTGTCGACGTCGTGCTCGACGCGTTCCCGGGCGCGGTCGCCGACGTGGATGCGGCCATGCCGGTCCACGTAGACGGCCGACGGTGTGGTGTCACGCTGGGCCGCGTTCTTGATGATCTGAGCCTCGGTGCCGACGAGCATCGCGATCGCGCTGTTCGTAGTGCCGAGGTCGATCCCGAAGTCCACGGTTGACCGTGCCATCAGGTCCTCTCCTGCTGATCCCGCGCGCGTCGGCGCTGGGGCGCTGTCCGTCCGCGCCGCCTTTGCTGGCCTGTCCGGGTGGTCTGTCTGGGTGGTCTGCCCGCCTGGTGTCCGGGGCCGTCGTGGCGGTCAATCGGGACGCGGCGGGGTGCCGACGATCACCTCACCGGCCTGCGCCAGGCGTCCGCCCAGGTAGACCGAGGGACGCAGCGTCTGGACGACGCGTTCGTCCGTGAGGCCGTCGGTCTGCTCGAACGCCAGCACCATCAGGTTCTGGCCGCTGTCGTAGGGGGCACCGTCGTGGTCCTGCACCTCGACGCCGGCGGCGGCGAGCACGTCGCCCACCGCGTCCAGGCGCCGCAGCGCCCGGCGGGCCTCGGGGGCGACCGGGGCACCCGCCGGAGTGAGCTGGCGGCGCAGCCGCCACAGCTCGGTCGCGACCCGGGCGATGTCCCTGGGCTCGAGCGCCGCCACGTCGGGGGCCGCGGCGGGAGCGGCGTCCCGCCCGGGTGAGACCGCCGGGCGTGCCAGCGTGTCGGACAGGGCCGCGAGTGCGGACGGCCAGCGCGGCGGCGGGATCCGGAACTCACGCGGGTAGCGCCACTGGCGCGCCGTGGCCGCGATGCCCGTGACCCGGCGCTCGGGTCGCGGCGGCTGTTTGGGGCGGGCGCCGTCACGAGCGGCGGCCATCACTGCCCCGCGGGCTTGGCGCCCGGCTGCCACTTGTCGACGAGCAGCTCCACCAGCGGCGGGAAATGATCCGTCTTGCTTTTGATCGTCATGCGCACCCACATCATGGAGATGAAGAACACGACCACGCCAGCCAGGACGCCCCATCCGGCCGCCCCGAGCACCGTGGCCACCGCGACGATCGCCACGAAGGCCGAGATGCCGCCGAGCCAGGAGAAGATCCGTCGCTCCTCGTGCCCGCGCGCGCAGTCGCGGCAGCGGGGGATGGTCACCGTCGCCGACTGGTAGTGGATCCGCCGGCCGTTCCACGTCGTCTCGGTGTGGCTGACACGGTGCAGCGGGCGCGATATCGAGGAGGCCTTGTCGTAGCGGCGGCGCTGGCAGTACCAGCAGGCGGCGGCGGTGGCCTGGCGCTCGACGATGCCAAGGTTCTCGCTGATGCGCTGGGTGAGGGCCGCCGACTCGACCATCGGGGCGACCCGGCGCAGCAGCTCGCCCATGCGGAAGTGGTCGGGGACCTCGGTGGTCGACGGCTCGCCGGACGCGTCGACGAAGGTCTGGTCATAGAGCAGCACCGCGGTCAGCACCGTCTGGCCGAGCTGGTCGCGGATGCCGATCCGGGTCAGGTTGCCCGGCGGCAGCAGCTCGTCGATCCGGGCCATCGTCGGCTCGGCGTCGGCGAGCAGGCGCTCGGCGATGTCGGGACCGGTCGCCGGCGTCTTCTGGGCCGCCCGGTCGGCGTCCGCGCACAGTGACCGGACTCGGGTAAGCCACGGCTCGCAGGCGGCCCGCAGCGCGGCGTCCAGGTCCCCCGCGCCGAGCTCCCGAAGCGCGGCGAGGTGGGAACGGGCGGCCGGCAGGTCCGCGGCGTCCACGGCGGCGGCGACGAGCGTCGCGCCGCCGGCGAGCAGGGTGTCCGGGAGCGCGGAGCGGATCCCGGCAGCCAGCCCGACACCGAGCCGGGCGTCACCGGCGGCGGCGATGCGCGCTTCGAACGCCTCCCAGCAGGCCTCGTCGCGCAGCACGGCCGCCCACAGCCAGTACACCTCGCGCCAGTCCGGCCGGGCCGGCGCGCCGGCGTTCCCGGAAGCGGCGCTCGGCGGGCCGGTACTGGCACGTTCGGTGTCGAGGGCCTCCAGATGAGCCAGAACGGCCAGGTTGTGCCGAGCGGCGCCGTCGCCGGCGGCCGCCTCGGCCCAGCGGCGCCGAGCCCCGTCGATGTCGCCCGCGGCCAGCGCGGCCAGCGCCGGGTCGTCGGCGGTGGCGACCGTGGCGGCGCCGTCGTCCGCGGACGCATCAGCAGACGTAGCCGCTTCGGCGGGCGTAGCCGCTTCGGCGGGCGCGGGCGACACGGCGGACGGCCAGAACCAGAAGAACTCGTCAACGAGGCGCAACCGGGGATCGCGCAGGCGGTCGAGCGCGGTGGTCAGCGCCGCCGCGGTCACGGGGACCAGCGGGGCCAGCGCATGGGCTGGGGTGGCGACCTCGCCCAGCCGCTCGGCGATCTTCACCCGGTCGGAGACCCGGCGGATGTCGCGGCGGCTCGCCGTCACCGCCAGGCCCGTCACCCGGAACGCGTTGGTGTCGTACAGCCACGGCGGGCTGGTCTGGCCGAGGATCTCCCGTCCCTCGCCGACGGAGGTCACGTCACATCACCACACCCCTGCGCGACAGCCGTTCCCGGTTTCCATGCCGGTCCCGCAGGGCGGGAACCAGGTCGTACGCGGCGGTCAGGCGGCTGGCGGCGGCCATGGACCGGCCCTCCCGCGCGAGCCGCAGCGCCTCGTCGACGAGCTGTGCCGCGGCCCCGGCCACGTCGTCGGCCGCGGCGCGCGCGGGGACGTCGGTCAGGGCGGTGGCGACGCCCGGCTCCGCGGTGCCGAACTCCGCGGCACTGACCGCCGCGGGGCCAGGGCCGCTGGCCGCCTCCCCCCCGTTCCAGGCGTCGGCGTCCACCGTGCCTGCAGTCGCCGCGGCGGCGGTTGCGCCCGGCGGACCGGCGTCGGAGCGCGGGCCCCGCGCCGCGGCGGCAGCGCCCGATGCCTCGGCGAGCTGAGCCGAGCCGTCCGCGGCCGGCCCGGCGCCCTCCGGGCCGGCCCACTTCTCGCGGGGCGACGGCACGCGCGTGTGCGGGCTCTCGGACGCGGCCGGCTGGGCGGACGGGACGGCGGAGGGAGCAGCCGGGGTCCGCCACGCCTCGAGGTCGGCGAGCAGCTCGGGCGCGGAGGCGTAGCGATGAGACGGGTCCAGCGCCAGCGACCGGGTCACGATCTTCTCGAGGTCCTCGTCGACGACGTAGCGCAGCTCACGAGGCGGGATCAGGCGGCCCGTGTACCAGGCACCCGCGAGGGGATCCGCCGCCACCAGCTCCGGGTGCGGCATCTGGGCGGTGAGCAGCAGGTAGAGGACCGAGCCGATGGCCCAGACATCGCCGGCACGGGAGTCGCCGCGCGGGTCGAGGAAGGTCTCCGGCGCCTTGAACGCCATGGTGCCGCGGGTGCTGGCCATCAGCGTCCACGGGTTCACCGCCCGGGCCAGGCCGAAGTCCGAGACGAGTACCCGGGTGGCGTCGCCGTCGTGCCCCATCAGCAGGTTCTGCGGCTTGATGTCACGGTGGATGATCGGCGGGTTCTTCTGGTGGGCGACGGCGATGCCACGGCACACCTGGATGGCGATGTCGACGGTCTCGGCGACCGGCAGGAACCCACGGTGAGCAGCGAGATGGTCGGCCAGCGTGCCACCGGGGACGTATTCCATCGTGAAGTAGCCGAACATCCCGGACGATGTCGAGAGAGTGTTCGCGTCGAAGACACGCACGATGTTGGGATGCCCGAGCCGGGAAAGCAGCACGGCCTCCCCCAGCGCCTTCTCTATGTCGTTGGCCGACAGACCGGGACGACGGAACACCTTCATGGCCTGCCGGCCGAGGAACGGATGCCTGACTCGGTAGACCTCCGCGAAAGCGCCCTCGCCGAGAAACCGTTCCACGCGATAGGTGTCGCGGATGACCTGCCCCTCGCCCAACAGCGGCATATGATGTCCAGACGCGGTCAGGCCTCGGAACCTGACACAGCGGCCGAGGCGCCATCGAGCAAGAACGGCGTCTTCTGGAAAGAACGGGTGATCAGAGACAGCTTACCGCGAATCGACTGCCGCGCAACTTAGTCGGCGTGGAGGCGAGACTGTCGCGCACACGACCATCCGCGCGGCGCTGGTCGGAAAGCGGCGGCCGGCTCTCGACGCGGCAACCTCGGCGTTCCGCGCGCGGAAGCCCTTGACCTCGGCGTTGGCCGTGCCCGTGGCTGTGGCCCGTGAACACGAGGCGGACGGCCGGGCCCGCGGGCGAGGCACCGCGGGTGCGGAGCGCTCCCATGGGCGAGCCCCGGCCGCCCGGGAGGTCGAAGGTCCGGGACGGGGCACGGCGTCCGCGGCCGGGGTTCCTGCCGGATTGGCGACAGGGTTCTTGCCGGATCCGGGGTTCCTGCCCGATTGGCGACAGGGTCGCTGCCGGATCGACGGACGGGGTCCCCGCCGGATTGGCGAAGCCCGGGGTCCCTGCCGGATTGGCGAAGCCAAACTGGGAGGTCTGCTGGGAGGTCGTGATCTGGGAGGTTAGCGATCGGGGAGGTCTGGAAGCCGATTTGGTAGGTCGGCGATCCGGGAGGTCGTAGGGTCGTCGGCACGGGCGATGTGACGCCGCCGGGGGAGCAGACAGATGTCGATCTACGAGGCGGCGGTTCAGGCCGCGGTCCAGGCCGCGCTGCCCGACTACGAGGTCGGCGACGAGGTCGGCGCGGGCGGTTTCGGCGTCGTCCTGGGCGGACACCACCGGGCGATGGGCCGCCGCGTCGCCATCAAGGTCCTCACCCAGCCCAGCCAGCAGGACCGGTTCAGCCTCGAGGCCCGCGTCCTCGCCAGTCTCGACGCCCACCCGCACGTCGCCCGTGTCTACGACTACCGCGTGGTCCCGGGCCAGCGCATCCGGCTGCTCATCATGGAGTACCTCGCCGGCGGCACTCTCACCGCCCGGCGCCGGGCGGGCCTGTCCCCCGAGGAGATCTGCGCCGTCGGCATCGCCGTGGCCGAGGCCCTGCACCACGCGCACGCGTCCCGCATCCTGCACCGCGACGTCAAGCCCGACAACATTCTCTTCGCCGCCGACGGCACACCCAAGGTCACCGACTTCGGCATCGCGAAGATCCTCGAGAACGCCGAGGGTGAGGCGAGCTACGTCATCGGCAGCCCGGTCTACATGGCCCCCGAGCAGCTCCAGGGCGGCATTCTCAGCCCGGCCACGGATGTCTTCGGCCTCGGCGTCGTGCTCTACCGCCTCCTGGCTGGCCGTCTTCCGTTCCCGCAGCGATGGTCCGTGACCGCCGCCGTCCCGCCGGCGCCGCCCGTCCCCGAGCCCCTCGCCCGGGTGGTGATGAAGGCGCTCGAGCGGGAGCCCGCCGAACGCCAGAGCACCGCCCGCCAGCTCGCGCTCGAGCTCGCCGAGGCGGGCGCCCGGGTCTTCGCGCACGACTGGCTCGACTACTGCCGCATCCCCGTCGCCGTCGGCATGTCCGTCAGGGCCGCCGCCCGGGCGGCATCACCCGCGACGCGCCGGATCGACCCGCGTGAGGCCCACGCGCCTGGCTGGGACGACGGGGGTCTCGAGCAACTGAGGGAACGGGCCAGGACGGCGGGAGACCTGGCCGATGCCGGCGACCATCTGGCGGCCCACGCCATCTACGAGGACCTGCTGCCGCGGCTTCGCCGCGTGATCGGGGACGACGATCCCGACACGCTGACCGCCATGGGGCTCGCGGCCCAGAACCTGCGCGAGTCCGGCGACCACACCGCGGCTGCGGCCCTGTTCGACGACCTCGTCCCACGCCTGCGCCAAACACTCGGCGAAAACGAGGCACGGACGTTGTTCTTCTCCGGGGAGGCGGCACGCAACCTTGCTGACTCCGGCAGCCATGAAGCGGCTCGCGGCCTATACCAGGATCTCCTGCCGCGCGCTCGCCAGGTGTTTGGGGAAAACCATCGGACGACGCTGATCGACACCGGGCTGGCGGCGCGGAACCTGCTCGACCACGGCGACCACGAGACGGCCCGGGCCTTGTTCGACGGCCTCGTTCCACGCCTACGCCAAACACTCGGTGAAAACAATCACAACACGCTGTCACTTTCCGGGTTCGCCGCGCGGAACCTCCACAGGTGCGGCGACCGGAGAGCCGCCCGCGCCCTCTACGAGGAACTCCTCCCTCGACTGCGCCAAACACTCGGCGAGGACAACCACACGACACTGACCATCAGCGCCGACGCCGCGCTCAACCTGCTCGACGCAGGCGACCGGCGGGCTGCCCGCACCCTCTACGAGGACCTTCTCCCCCGGGTCCGCCGGGTGTTCGGCGACACCGCTCCCATCACGAAGGCCGTCAGCTCCAACTATCAGCGCGTCCTTTCCGACGAGTAGAGGCGTCAGACGGCGCCGAAGATGCGGTCGCCGGCGTCGCCCAGCCCGGGGACGATGTAGGCGGTGTCGTTCAGGCCCTCGTCGATGGCGGCGGTGACGACGCGGATATCCAGGCCGCTGGCGTCAAGCGCGGCGATCCCCTCCGGGGCGGAGACGACCGACACGACGACGGTTCCCCGTGCGCCGCGGGCGGCGAGCAGCCGCAGCGCGTGCAACGCCGAACCGCCGGTCGCGAGCATCGGGTCGAGCAGCAGCACCGGCCGGCCGGACAGGTCTGCCGGTACCGACTCCAGATAGACCGTCGGCTGGAAGGTCGTCTCGTCCCTGGCCAGGCCGATGAACGCGCTGACGGCGTCCGGCACGAGCGCGTGCGCGGCCGGCAGCATCCCCAGCCCCGCGCGCAGGACGGGGACGACGACCGGCTCGCCGGTAAGCCTGGCCCCGGTGGTCTCGGCCAGCGGCGTGCGCACCTGGACCGCGGCCGTCGGCAGCTCGCGGGTGGCCTCGTAGATCAGCATCGTCGCCAGGTCATGCAGGGCCGCGCGGAAGCCGACTCGGGGCGTCTTCTCGTCCCGCAGGACGGTGAGCGCGACCGCGGCGAGCGGGTGGTCGATGACGTCAACCTGCACGAGAATGCTCCTCGGGATGTACCGCGCTGGCCGCGGGCGGTGGACCGCGCGCAACGCGGGTCAAAGGACGTGTACCACCGTTTCACCGGCATCCAGGGCGCAGGGGTCTCGTCCGCGGGCGAACCGCGCGGAAAGATAGGGCCATGACGACGGCCGACGAACCTGACCAGCCAGCCGGCACCTCGGGTGCGACCAGCCCGCGGGAGTTCCCGCCGGCACCGGAGTCGCCGCCGCTGCCGCCGGTGCCGACGAACCGGAGGGAACTGGCGGCGATCATCGACCACACGCTGCTGCGGCCCGAGGCCACCGACGAGGACGTCCTCAAACTGTGCGCGGACGCGGCGAAGTTCGGAGTCGCCGCCGTCTGCGTCGCCCCGACCCACGTCTACCTGGCGGCCGCCAGCGCCCGCCAGGAGGCGCGGTCCGCGGGCAACAGCGGGCCGCCGGCGTACGCGGTCGCCTCGGTCGTCGGCTTCCCCCACGGCAACCACCTGACCGCGGTCAAGGTGGACGAGGCGCGCCGCGCCGCCGCGGATGGCGCGACCGAGATCGACATGGTGATCGACCTCGCGAACGCGATGGACGAGAACTGGGCCGCGATCGAGTTCGAGATCCACCAGATACGCATCGCGGTGCCGGCACCCGTCGTCCTCAAGGTCATTCTCGAGACGACGCTACTGCCGGACGCGACGATCCGGTCGGCCTGCCGCGCGTCCCTGGCCGGCGGCGCGGACTTCGTCAAGACATCGACCGGCTTCCATCCGGGAGGCGGCGCGAGCCTGCGCGCCATCCGCGCGATGCACGCCGCCGTCGGCGGCCGGCTCGGTATCAAGGCCTCCGGCGGGATCAAGACCGCTTCCCAGGCGCTGGCGTTCGTCCAGGCCGGCGCCACCCGCCTGGGCCTGTCCTCCACAGCCGACGTCCTCGCCGAAATGGAACCTTGAGTCACCTTTCGTTGTTGCGTCACGTTGCGCTTTCGCTTGCGTTTCAGCCATTCGGATAAGGCTGGTACGCAACGCACAGCCCCTCCCAACTCAGGCCCGCTGGCCCCGGGGCCGGGGTGGGCAGGGGCGACCCCGGGGGCGCCTCGCTCCGCTCGTCGAAGGGCGCCACTGGCATCAGCCATCCGGATAGAGCTGGGCCGCAACGCACAGCCCCTCCCAACTCAGGCCCGCTGGCCCCGGGGCCGGGGTGGGCAGGGGCGACCCCGGGGGCGCCTCGCTCCGCTCGTCGAAGGGCGCCACTGGCATCAGCCATCCGGATAGAGCTGGGCCGCAACGCTCTGCCCGGGCCAACTCAGGCCTGGCGCCCGAGAGACGGACTTGCGATCATGGTCCGGGCATGATGCCGGCCCGCCTGGGTGGCCAGGCGGGCCGGGGTGGTCGGTGACTGGGGCGGGGGTCAGGCCTTCGCGGTGCCGGTGAGCTCGTGCTTGCCGAGGCTCAGGCCGGCGAAGGCGATGATCAGCCAGATGGGGCCGACCATGCCGGGGAAGCCCGCGATCGACATGGTGCAGGCCATGAACAGCACCGCGAGCGGCGGGATCAGGCTGACGATGCCCAGCCACTTCGAGACGAGGCGGTCACGCAGCCCGAGCCAGGCGACGGCGCCCGCCGCCACGACGACGCCCAGGTAGCCGATCCAGGGGCCGAAGTCGCAGAGCATGTAGTACACGAACTGTCCCTCGCGGGTGAAGAGCTTCTCATCCATCCCGCCGGGCATGTAGTCGGCGAGCGCCAGCTTCCAGCCATAACCGAACGTCAGGGCCGCGGCCGAGGCGACGAACGCGTCCGCCACCACCCGGGCCGCCACCTTGTCCGGGAACGCCTGAATGATCTTTGAGCGCCAGCAGGCGGCCAGCACCAGCAGGAGCGCGACGGCCACGTACCCGATCGCGCCGCCGATCTGGGTCGAGGTCCGCGAGATCTTGTCGATGACCGCGGGGCCGACCTCCTTGTCGGACACGCCGGTGGCGGTGACCACCGTCGCGACGAAGCCGAGCACGCCGGCGCCGACGCCCAGCCAGGTCCAGCGGGGGCGGGCCACCGCGCCGGCGGTGGGAGCGGCGTGGCGGGCGGGGGCAGTTGCGGTTGTCATGTCATCCGTCCTTTCGTCTGCCGGCGGCCTCGTCGCCATCGGCGTCTGGAAGCAACGGTCGTGCGCCCGCTGTCCCGGATACGAGGGACAGCGGGCCCGCACCCGGGACGCGCAGCCGACACGATTCGGGCCGTCCGCGGCACGACTACCAGCGGTATCGCGCACGATCGTGCGCGATCCTGGGCACATGGGGGCACCGACATCGACGGTCCAGGACCGCGGCACGCGTGCTGGGGACGCCGCTGGGGACCACCGCCTCGACCGGGGTGGCTGGAGCGACCGGGGCGTCCCGGCCGCCGGCCCGCTGGCCCTCGCCCCAGGCACCATGCCGGCGACGCGGGCCGTGGTCGCGGCGTCGGTCATCGCCGTGGGACTGGCGCTGCTGTCGATCGGCTGCGCGGCCGGCGCCATCGCCCTGCACGGTTACGTCACCGGCCGGACCGCGCACCGGACCGTGCTCTCGAACGCCGACCTGGTCCTCGCGACCGCGTTCCCGCTGGTCGCGGCGCTCGTGCTCGTCTACCAGCCGCGTAACCGGGTGGGCTGGGTGCTGCTGTCGACGGCGCTGACCGGGCCATACCTGCTGGCGACCCAGTACGCGGCGCTCGCCCTCGTGCCCGGCCAGGCCGGGCTGCCGGGGCAGGAGGTGGCCACCTGGTTCGCGGTCTGGGGCTACATCCCGTACTTGGTGCTGTGGGGCCTGGTGCCGCTGCTCTTCCCGGATGGCCGGCTTCCGTCCAGACGCTGGCGCCGCGTCGCGGCGATTGTCGCGACGCTCATCGGCTGCCACCTGGCGGCACGGATGTTCTCCCCCACGAGCACGGATGTCTCCCACGAGCTGACGAACCCGCTGGCCATCGACGGCGCCACCTGGCTACTGATCACCACCCTCGTCACCGCCTATCTGATCATGATAGGCGGCGGCCTGGCCGGGCTGGCCGCGGTCGTGACGCGGCTGCGCCGCTCGGCCGGCGTCGAGCGCGCGCGGCTGCAGTGGCTGGTCGCCGGGATGGTGGGTCTCATCGGTGCCACCCTCGTGGGCCTCGTCCTGGAGGGCAGCTCGGACTCCGACGGCCTGAGCATGGGCGTAGGCATGCTGCTGCTGGTCGCGGCGATCGGCGCCGGCGCCGTCCGCCACCGGCTGTTCGACATCGGCGGCGCGCTCAGCCGGACCGTCGTCTACGGCCTGCTCACCGCCTTCCTGCTGTTCGCCTACGCGGCGACGGTCGCCTCCGCCGGGGCGCTCGTCCCCGGGCAGCGCGTCGCCTACGGGGTGCTCGCCGTCGCCGCCCTGGTCGCGGCGGCGGCTCGTGACCAGGTGCAGCGGTTCGTGGACCGTCTGCTGTTCGGCTCCGCGCGTGACCCGTACGCGGTGCTCGCCGTCCTGCAGGGCCGGCTCGACCTGGCCACCGGGCCGATCGACGCGCTGACGCAGCTCGCGGAGGGGGTGCGCGGCGCGCTCAAGGTGCCCTACGTCGCCATTCATCCGGCGGACGAGCGGCTGCCGGTGATCGAGACGGGAACGCCGGTCGACGCGGTCGAGCGCGCCGCGCTACACGCCAGGACCGGGCGGGCCGGCACGCTGGTGGTCGGCTGGCGCCACCCGGCCGACGAGTTCAACGGCGCCGAACGGGCGATGTTCGACGACGTCGCCCGGCGGGCCGGCGACCTGCTCGACGCCGCCGCGCTGCAGCACGACCTGCGGCGCAGCCGGGACCGCCTGGTGACGGCCCGCGAGGAGGAGCGCAGGCGGCTGCGCCGGGACCTGCACGACAGCATCGGCCCGCAGCTGGCGGCCATGGCGATGCAGCTCGACAGCCTCACCGACGGGCTCGAGGAGCGGGCCGACCCCGCCGCGGAGAAGGCGGCTCTGATCCGGGACCGGCTTCGCGGCACCGTGCGCGAGATCCGCCACGTGGTGGAGAACCTGCGCCCGCCGGCGCTCGACGACGGCGGGCTGACCGTCGCGCTGGGTCAGCTGGTGGCGCCGTTCGCGCCGGTCGTGGCGCTCGACCTGCCGGACGGCGCGGCGGGTGGCCTGCCCGACAGCCTGCCCGGCGGCACGCTGCCGGCCGCGACTGAGGTGGCGGCCTACCGCATCGTCGCCGAGGCGGTGACGAACGCGGTGCGCCACTCCGGCTGCGAACGGTGCACGGTCCGCGTTCGCCAGGAGCCGCCGTGGCTGGTCGTCGAGGTGATCGACGACGGCGTGGGGCTTCCCGTGGACGCCGTGCCCGGAGTCGGGCTCCAGAGCATCCGGGAGCGCGCGAGCGAGGTCGGCGGACGCCTCGAGGTCCGCCGGACCGCGGCGGAGGGCGGCGGGACCGTGGTGCGCGCGCGCCTGCCACTCGGCCCAGAGGCCTCTGTCAGGTCGGTGAAGGCCGGGGTTCCTGGTGGGCTGGTTTCGCCGATTCGCCAGGAACCCCGGAAGACCGACCGGGAGAGCGGCGGTCGGGTCTCGGACCTGGCCGGCGTCGCCGCTCGACCGGCCGGTCCGGCGGACGAGCGAGGGGCGGCATGACGCCGGTCCGGGTCGTCATCGCCGATGACCATCCCCTGTTCCTGGACGGCCTGCGCGGCCTGCTGGCCGAGCTGGGGGCGACGGTCGTCGCGGAGGCGGACGACGGCCGCGCGGCGCTGGACGCGGTGCTGCGCCATCGGCCGGCCGTCGTCTTCATGGACCTGCGCATGCCGGGTCTCGGCGGCATCGAGGCGACGGCCCGGATCGCCGAGCAGGCTCCCGAGACGGCGGTCATCGTGCTGACCATGAGCGAGGACACCGCCTCGCTGCAGGCCGCGCTGCAGGCGGGGGCGCGGGGCTACCTGCTGAAGGAGTCGTCGAAGAAGGACGTCGCGCGGGCGCTCGAGGCCGTGGCCCGCGGCGAGCTGGTCATCGGGACGGGTGTGGCGAGCAAGGTCCGCCACGCGGTCGGCGGATTTTCCCCGCAGGTGTTCCCGCAGCTGTCCGAGGCCGAGGTCCGGGTGCTGGAGCTGGTGGCCGACGGGCTGGACAACCGGTCGATCGCCGCCCGCCTCTTCCTCGCCGAGAAGACCGTTCGCAACCGGGTGTCGTCGATCCTCGCCAAGCTCGACGTCACGACCCGAGCCGAGGCCATCGTGCGCGCTCGCGACGCCGGCCTCGGTACTGGCCCGACCAGCCCGTCCGTTTGAACCAGCCCGTCCGTCTGAACCAGCCCAGCCGTCCGGAGCGAGCCCAGCCCTCTGAGCCAGCCCAGCCGTCTGGGAGGCGTCAGCCGTGGAGGGTCTCGAGTTTCGGAGCCGTGAGCGCGTCGACGGCCGACTCGACGGCCGACGTCACGCGTGGCCCATCCCCTGTGCCGAGCAGGTCCAGCAGTCCACCACGGAGCACCGCGAGCACGGCGCTTCGCTGCCGCTCACCGTCAGAGGTGCGGGCGAGGCCGGGATGCTGCCCCTTCTCGAACAGCTCCAGCCAGTCCCGGACGGTGCGTTCGGCGAAGCCGGCCCAGGGCCCGCCTGGCTGGATCAGCGAGTTCGCGTAGGACTCGACCCACAGCCGCAGGATCTGCACGTTGGACGGATCCGCGAGCCAGCGCCAGACGGCCTTCGCGACCACGGCCAGGTCCGCGTCCTTGGGAACGACCTCCATGAGCCGCAGCTCATCGGCGCGCGCCCGCTCCAGAAGGGCCGCCACCAGGCCCTCCTTCGATCCGAACACGAAGCGCAGGACGCCGGTGCTCGATCCGATGGCATCGGCCAGCGGCCGCAATGAGAGGTCCACGAGGCCGTGCTGGAGCACGTAGCCATAGGCGGCTTCGAGCAGTTCCCGCCGGCGAGACGTGGTCACGGTCACCACTCTACTGATACGGTCGTGTCACTGACACGGTCGTATCAGTTGAAAGGAACCACGGGTGGGCATGCCGACGTCCGTACGCGAGATCGACGCGCCGGGTGACCTCGGATGGGTCATTCAGCGCCACGGCGAGCTCTACGCCAGCGAGTTCGGGTGGGACTCCTCGTTCGAGGAGCTCGTCCTTTCCCTGGTCGCCGAGTGGAAGACCCGACGCGCCCCGCGTGACCTGGGCTGGATCGCGGAGGTCGACGGCGAGCGCGCCGGCTGCGTGTTCTGCTTCGAGACGGACGAGCACACCGGTCAGCTCCGGATGCTCCTCGTCGAGCCACGATTTCGGCGTTACGGCGTGGGCCGGGAACTCGTCGGCATCTGCCTGGCGCACGCCCGCGCCGCCGGGTACGAACGGCTGACGCTCTGGACCAACGACGTCCTCGCCGCGGCTCGCGCGCTCTACGAGCGGTCCGGCTTCGCGCTGGTCGCCCGCGAACCGCATCACAGCTTCGGCGTAGATCTGGTCGGGGAGACGTACGCGCTGGACCTCGGACCGTCGAACCCCGACCTCAGCCCGGGCTGACGCTCATTCGGCGCGCGCACCGACGGTCATCCCCCGGCCGCGCCCCGGGCGAAGCAGTCGGCGAGGTGGTCGTTGACGAGGCCGCAGGCCTGCATCAGGGCATAGCTCGTCGTGGGGCCGACGAAGACGAGTCCGGCCTTGCGCAACGCCTTGGCGAGCGCGACGGACTCCGGCACCTGCGCCGGGACGTCGGCAAGCATGCGCGGGACAGGGCGGGCCGACGTGTCCGGCTGGAAGGACCAGATCAGCTCCTCCAGCGGGCGTTCCAGCGCGAGGATGGCCCGCGCGTTGACGACCGTCGCCTCGATCTTGCGCCGGTTGCGGACGATCGAGGCGTCCAGGAGCAGCCGCTCGACGTCGGCTTCTCCAAACGCCGCCACGGCCTCCGGGTGGAAGCCGGCGAACGCCCGCCGGAACCCCTCGCGCTTGCGCAGGATCGTCAGCCACGACAAGCCCGACTGGAACACCTCCAGGCTCAGCCGTTCGAACAGCCCGACCGTGTCCCGCACGGGCCGCCCCCACTCCTCGTCGTGGTAGGCGACGTAGTCCGGGGTCGACATCCCCCAGGGGCAGCGCACCAGCCCGTCTGGACCCAGCCGCCCCCCGCCGACACCGTCGACCGCCGCGACGGGGCCATCCACACCAGTATCAGTAGCCACGGGGACCTTCCCGGACGCTCTCGGACCCGACACCGCGAGGATGGCACCCAGGTCCGACAAGCCGGCGTCCCCGGGTCCTCGGGTCACCGGTCACCGGTCACTAGCAGGGCGTGACGTGAGGAACAGTGGAACCACACTTATATGAAGTGTGGTTCCACTAGGCCTTCACCCACGGACACCACGACCACCAGAATGATCAACGGAGCGAGGAGCCCCACCTGGACCTGGTGGGCGTCGACGGTCAGGTACGCCGGGTGGCGCCGGAGAGGGCGTCGTAGCCGGGCTTGATGACGTTGTCGATGAGGTCGAGGCGTTGGTCGAAGGGGAGGAAGGCGGACTTCATCGCGTTGAGGGTGAACCAGCGGATGTCCGACCAGCCGTAGCCGAACGTCTCCACGAGCGTCGCGAACTCGCTACTGAGCGTGACGTCGCTCATCAGCCGGTTGTCGGTATTCACGGTGACGCGGAAGCGCAGGTCACGCAGCAGGCCGATCGGATGGGTGGCGATACTCGCCGCGGCGCCGGTGTGCACGTTCGACGACGGGCACATCTCCAGCGGCACGCGGGTGTCGCGGACGTAGTTCGCCAGCGGGCCGAGCGTCGCCCGCCCGTCCGGGTCGACGGCGATGTCGTCGACGATGCGCACGCCGTGGCCGAGGCGGTCGGCGTTGCACCACTGGACGGCCTCCCAGATCGACGGCAGGCCGAACGCCTCGCCGGCGTGAATCGTGTAGTGCCCGTTGGCGCGCTGGATGTACTGGAAGGCGTCGAGGTGGCGGGTCGGCGGGTTGCCCGCCTCGGCACCGGCGATGTCGAAACCGATCGCGCCCCGGTCCCGCCAGCGGATCGCGAGCTCGGCGATCTCCAGCGAGCGGGCCTGGTGGCGCATCGCGGTCAGCAGCACACGCGCGTGCAGGCCGGTGCCGCCGGCGCCGACCCGCAGCCCGTCGATCACCGCCTCGACGATCGCGTCCAGCGACAGCCCCCGCTGGGTATGCAGCTCGGGCGCGAACCGGATCTCGGCGTAGACGACACCGTCGGCCGCGAGGTCCTCGGCACACTCACGGGCCACCCTGGCGAGCGCGTCCGTGGTCTGCATCACCGCGACGGTATGGCTGAACGTCTCCAGATATCGCTCCAGCGAGCCACTGTGCGCCCCGCCGCGGAACCACCCGCCGAGCTTGCTGACGTCGGTGGTCGGCAACGCCGTGTACCCGCATGCGTCGGCCAGCTCCACCACCGTTTCCGGCCGCAGCCCACCGTCCAGGTGATCATGCAGCAGCACCTTCGGCGCGCGCCGGATCTCCTCCACGGTGGGAGGCGCCTCACCCGCTGTCGTTGTCGTCGTCATCGTCCCGAGCGTAGGGCAGCGCTGTGACGATTCCGGTTCGCCGATCCGGCGGCGCGCGCGAGCCGGGAGAGTCGGACAATCAGGGCTGGGAACGGCGGGGCCCCGCGTGGGACGCGCCGGGCATCGGGTGTATCCGGGCGGACCGGATGTGCTCGGATGAACCCGGCACGCCGGACGCGGGCCGGGGGCGACGATAGAGGGAGCACGAGATGTCAGGCGAAGGCCGGTCAGCGTCGGGAGCCGGCCAGCCAGGGGTCTTCTCCCCGGGGACAGTCGTCGGCCGCCGCTACCGGCTCGACACGGTGATCGGCGAGGGCGGGATGGGGGTGGTCCACCGCGCCACCGACCAGATCATGCGCCGGACGGTCGCCATCAAGCAGGTCCGGTTGCCCGCCGGCGCCGGGATGGCCGTCGCGCAGGCCAGGGAACGGGTGCTGCGCGAGGCGCGCGCCGCGGGCCGGGTGCACCACCCAGGCGCGGTGGGTGTGCTCGATGTCATCGACGACGGCGAGCTCCCCTGGATCGTGATGGAGCTCGTCGAAGGCGAGGCGCTGTCGGCCCTGACGGAGCGCGACGGCGGCCTGCCCGTCGAGCGGGTGGCCCAGATCGGGATCTCGCTGGCCTACGCCCTGGACGCGGCGCACCGGCTCGGCGTGATACACCGCGACGTCAAGCCGAGCAACGTGATCGTCACCCCCGACGGGCAGGCGCGGCTGACCGACTTCGGGATCGCCGTCAGCCAGGGCGACCCGCGGCTCACCAGGACCGGCGAGGTCATCGGATCGCCCGCGTACCTGTCGCCCGAACGCGCGCAGGGCGACGCCGGCGGCCCGGCCTGCGACGTCTGGGGGCTCGGCGGCACGCTCTATGCCGCCGTCGAGGGCGAGCCGCCGTTCGGCGGTGGCACGCCGGTGGACATCCTCACGTCGGTCGTCGAGGGACTGATCCGGCCACCCAGGCACGCCGGGCCGCTCTGGCCGGTTCTGCGGACGATGCTCGCGCAGCGCGAGGCCGACCGGCCCTCGCTCACCGTCGTGCGCTCCCGGCTGCGCGACTTCTCCGGCGAGACGGCGTCCCGTACCGCGGGCACCCAGCCCAGGACGCCCCGCCCCGCCGCGGCCGGTACCGCACCAGCAAGGCCGGCACCGGCGTCCACACCCCGGCCAGCTCCGTCGCGGCCGGTAACGCCGTCGCCAGCGCCGTCAGCGTCAGTGCCGCCTGCGCCCGTGCCGCCGGCGCCCGTGCCAGTGCCACCACGGACACCCGCGGCCTCCACCAGGCCGCCGGGCCCACCCGCGCCGTCACGCCCAGCCGAGGCGGCAGCCACGCCGCCGCCTCCGGCCGAGGCGATACCCGCGCCGCCGCTCCCCACCGCCGTGGCCGCGGCGGGCTCCACCGATGTCATGGCTGCGACGGCCGGTCCCGCGGCTGGTGCCGCGGTGTCGACCGAGGCAGGCCCGACCCGCGTCCTCGAAGACGTCCCCGACGTGTCCGGCGACGCGGAGAGCGACGCGACCGCGACGGCCCTCATGGCCGCGGCGGTCCCCGAGGCCGACACGACCGACTCGCCCGACACGACCGACTCGCCCGGCCCCGCCAGTCCGCCCGGCCCCGCCAGTCCGCCCGGCCCCGCCAGTCCGCCCGGCCCCGCCAGTCCGGCCGGTCCGGCCAGCCCCGCCGAGGCCGAGGCGCTGGCAGATGTGACCGTCCTGAGCGGTGGGCCCGCCACCAGCCCGCCGGTCACGCCGCCGGCGGCCGTACCTGTCTCCTCCTCGGTGCCCGCGGAGCCGGTCGGCTCGACGAGCACAGCACGGCCCGCACAGCCGGCGGCCGTCGCCACGGGCAGGAACTCGGACACGGGCACGGTTGCCATGGCCGGCTCGGCTCCGGGCACGACGGTCGTCGAACGCGCTTCCACCCCAGCTCCGTTCCTGGGCTCCGCCAGGTCCGAGGACGCGCCGGCTGGCCAGGCCGGGGCCGGGGAACTCGCCCCTGACCACCCCGCGGACCCCGATGCCACCAGCAAGCTGAACGGGGCGCAGCGGTCGCACCGCTCGACGCCGCGCCCGCCAGCGCGGCCGGACCCCGCGCCACGGTCCGCGCGGTCGCACGCGGAGCGACGAGCCGTGATCGTCCTGGTGGCGATCATCGTGGTGCTCGCGGTGGCGCTCCTGCTGGTACGGCTCTCGTCCTCGGACGACGACAAGCCGGCCGTCCAGTCGACGGCCACCGTCCCCGCGTCCGCCGTCGTCGACGGTGCCAGCCTCGGCGCCGAGCCGGCGCTGGCAACCGGCTCGACGCCGATGGTCGCGCCGCCCGGATGGGTCTCCTATGTGGATCCGAGCGGCTGGTCGGTCGCCTATCCGGCACTGTGGCAGCGCCAGGTGGGCACCGGTGGTCCGGGAATGGTCGACTTCGTCGATCCTGGCACTGGTACGTTCTTGCGAGTCGGTAGTCTCACGGCGGCGCCCCGATCCGTCCTCGATGACTGGCTCAAGAGCTTCGAGGCGGCCTTTCGTGGCGATGCCCAGCACTACCCGGGCTACCAGCGGGTGCGTCTCGCGCCGGCGGACGGCAACAACGGCACGTCCGAGGCGGACCTGGAGTTCACGTACCGCACGGACAGGGGGAAGGTCCATGTGCTCGACCGAGGCGCCAGCCGCGGCGGCCACGGGTACCTGCTCTACTGGCAGACCGGGGAAGAGCGATGGACCGTCGACCAGTCGCTGAGGCAGCAGATGTTCGCCTCGTTCCGGCCGGCGCCATGATGAGCCCGCGCCCCCCGCTGGCTGGCCGCCAGCCAACCTCGGGGCGTGCCATGGCAGCTACCCGGGCCGGCGGCACCCCGATGCCACACCTCGCGCGGGCCGGCGAAGACGGCTCCTGTCGCCCCGCGAATCCCCCGTCACGGGAGGGCTCCGTGCGCGTCAATCACCCAGTCTGTCAGACTTGACAGGATGGCCAGATCGGCGAGCGTGCCACCCGAGACTTCTCGGAGCGGCACCCCCAGCATCGTCGCCGGACGTTACCGCCTAGACGCACCGATCGGTCGCGGCGGCGCCGGCGTCGTGTGGCGTGGTGAGGACGAGGTCCTCCAGCGTCACGTCGCGGTCAAGGAGATCCTCGTCCCCCTGGCTGGAGCGCAGAACGAGCGGGACGCGATCCGTGCCCGCGTGCTGCGCGAGGCGCGCGCGCTCGCGCGCCTGAACCACCCCTCCATCGTCGCGGTCCACGACGTGGTGGAGGAGGCGGAGCGTCACTGGATCATCATGGAGCTGGTCGACGCGGAGAGCCTGGGCGACGTCATCCGCAACCACGGCCCGCTCCCGCCGAACCAGGTCGCGGCGATCGGTCTCGCGCTCATCGAGGCACTCGGCGCCGCTCACCAGAAGGGCGTCCTGCACCGCGACGTCAAGCCGGGCAACGTGCTGCTCGGGCGGGACGGCCGGGTTCGCCTGACCGACTTCGGCATCGCCGCGACCGAGGGCGACATGACGCTCACGGGTACCGGCGCGCTCGTCGGCTCGCCGGCCTACATCGCGCCGGAGCGGATCCGCGGGTCGTCGGGGACTCCGTCGAGCGACCTGTGGGGCCTCGGCGCGACGCTGTACTCGGCCGTGGAGGGCTCACCGCCGTACGAGGGCCCGGAGACCTATGCCGTGCTGTCGGCCGTCGTCGAGGGCCGCCGCCGGCCGTTCCGCAACGCGGGGCCGCTGCGCCCGCTGCTCGCCGACCTGCTCGACAAGGCCGCCGAGGAGCGCCCCAACGCCGGCGAGATCCGCCAGCGGCTGGTCCCGATCGCGCGCAACAGCGAGCCGGTGCCCACGTTCGTGGTCAACGGCCCAGCGGTCGCCGCGTCCGAGGGCGGCGGGGACGACGACGCCGGGCTGGAGAACGTCAGCGGCACGGACGGCGACGGGACGGAACGCGACGGCGCGGGCCGGCCGGCCGGCTCCCCACTGGCCGCGGCCCATCTCCGCGCGCTCGAGGAGGAGATCTCCAGCACCAACTCGGACGAGTTGTCCGGCCTCGAGGCGGTGTCGGAGGAGCCGTTCCCCGGGGCGCGCCACCAGGGCGGCCGGCGTCGCTCCGGCGACAACAGGCGCT
Organism: Pseudofrankia coriaricola; assembly: GCF_032027725.1. Classification (NCBI taxonomy): domain Bacteria; kingdom Bacillati; phylum Actinomycetota; class Actinomycetes; order Frankiales; family Frankiaceae; genus Pseudofrankia; species Pseudofrankia coriaricola. Next base: position 76,390 of record NZ_JASNFO010000002.1, read on the forward strand.
CGCTGGTGATCGCCGCGATCGCCGCGGCGGTCGTCGTCGCCGCCGCGATCGCCGTCAGCCTGCTGCTGACCAGCCGAAGCCAGCCGTCCGACCTGCCCCATGTCACCGTGGATGACACGTCATCGGTGTCGCCCACGCCGACGGCCACGTTTTCGCCGGCCCCCGCCGTGGTTCCGACGGCGGACGGGCCGACCGCCTCGCCGACCAGGCGCGGCACGGTGCCGCACACCAGCGCGCCGCGGACGCCGACCGGTCCGCCGGTGGCGAGCACACCGGTGTCCACGCCGCCCTCCCCGCCGCCCACCACCCCGGCGTCCCCCACCAAGTCACCGACCGGAAAGCCATCCGGCGGCAGCACCCCGACACCGACGGGAACGACGCCGTCGCCATGTGAGGTGCCGGTGTTCTGCCCGGCCGCCAGGTAGAAGCGGTGACGGGAACGGGGCGGACGAAGGGAACGGGCGGACAAAGAAGGAACCAGACGCCGCGACGCGCGTCGCTCGCGGCGCCGGCAGCACGGGCCCGCCACGTGACGATCAAGGAACCTGACTCGCCTGGAGCGCGCTGAGCCCATCAGGACTCGACTGTCTCCGGCCGTACGCGACGATCGCGGAGCCGCGCGCGGCCGGGAGACATCGACAGGTCCTGAGAACTTCCCAGCGAGCGGTGGGGGCCGCCCGTCGGCCAGCTAGCTGGCGCGGGGCATCAGGTCCTGGGCGCGCAGTACCCGCAGCAGGTCCTCAGGGTCGACGATCAGGCGGCCGGTCGGCGGATGGGTCGGCTCGGCTTCCTCGTACTGGAGGTCAACCGGCAGGCTGTAGAAGTCGGCAAGGTGGCGGCACAGCTCCCACAGGCGCCGTTCGGTGGCCTTCTGGTCGCGCCAGCGGCGCTCCGCCTCGGCGTCGGTCTCGGGGCTGCCCTCACGCTCGAGCCGATGCGCCCGGCACAGGCCGTCGGGGTCGCCGTGCAGCGCCCGCTTGCCGCACCGGTGCGCGACATAGCCCCGGCCGCCGCCCATGACCGTCGCCGTGCAGCGGTTGTCCTCTTCCCACACCATCCCGTCCTGCCGCCTTCCTGTCCGCGAGCCAGAAGAAGCCGTGGAACCAGGCTAGGGACTCCCGGTCAGATGTCCACGTTGCCCCCAGTAAGTTCACATTGCCGATACATAGGCATCCCGACGTCACGCCGCCGCCCGCAAACGATCGCCATACGCCGGATTCCCGCTGGCCAGACGCGCGCGGACGAGCACGCTCGGCACCAATTCAAGGACCAACGAGTGACAACCTGAAGACCAGTCGCGGACAACACGACGTGACCGGCGACACGTCGCCGATTGAAGCCGGCCGGAAGGATGTGATCGATACCACTGAGAGGCTGGCCGAGACCGTTCTCGCTCCGGCGAGCGGGCAGGCGGGCCCACACGGGGCGACGCGCGGCGACGCCAGGCTGGCCCGCCGGGCCGCCGGGCCGCCGACGTCGGTCTACCGCGATTCCGCCCGCCGCGCAGCCGATCCCATCACCCGCTCAGGGACCCGGCGCATGCCGGGGCGGCGAGACTCGGGGCACGAGGCCGGGCCGCCGACGCCGCCGAAGCCCCGCATTCGCCATGCCCGCGTCGTCCCCGGGCGTCCCGAGCCGTTTCCGACCGCTCTCCGGCGGCGACGAGCCTCGTCTCGGAAGTCGGAACCTGATACCGGCGATCCGTCCGGCATCTCTTCAAGAATCGGCGCCTCGCGTCCGCGAGGCGCATATATCCTTCTAGGAAAGCGGGGCGCGGGTCATCCCGGTCCCCGTATACGGCCGAGGCCCACACCGCCCGTCGGCGGTGACGTCAGCCAGTGCCGGGCCGACAGGTCAGGAATTTCGGCAAAGACCGGGGCGCGGGGCGTCGACATCGAAACGGTGCATGTCGGGATCACTCCGGTCAAAGGAACCGATGCATGATGTGCATATCGACCTCACCGCGGACGGCGTGCCGAAAGCCGCGGGGGACGGTGCCGACGATGATGAAGCCGAGCGAGCGCCACAGCTGTAGCGACGCGATGTTGGTGGTCACCACCGCGTTGAACTGCATCGCCCGGTAGCCGAGCGCGCGGGCCGCGTCCAGGCAGTGCACACCCAGCTGACGCCCGACGCCCATGCCACGTGCCTCGGGCGCGACCATGAAGCTCGCGTTCGCGACATGGTCGCCGAGCTTGCGCTGGTTCGGCGTGAGCTGGTACGTGCCGACGAACTGGCCGTCCGGGGTGACGGCGACCCACGTAAAGGCCGGCGGCGCGGCGAACCACATCGCCCGGCCCTCCTCGCTCGTCGTCTCCGGGTCATAAGGGTAGGTCTCGCCCGCGGCGACCACCGCATGCCACAACGGCCATACCCCAGGCCAGTCGTCGTCCTCAGCTGGTCGGATCAGCACGCCCATGCCCACCAGTCCATTGTCCCGCTGTCCCGCCTCGCCACGATTCGCCGGGCCCACGTCACCCGGTCTCCAGCGCGAGGGCGAACGGGAGGACGGCGGTGGCGCCGGCCTCCCGGAGCACGCGGGCGGCCACCGTCATCGTCCAGCCGGTGACGATGAGGTCGTCGACCAGGAGAACCGGGCCGCCGGCCCGGCCGAGGCCGGCGGCGACGGCCGGCGGGACCGCGAGGACGTCTATCAGGCCGGCGAGACGGTGCGCGCTGTTGTGGACGGTGCCGGCGGGCGGCGAGTCGGCGATCCGGTCGAGGGCGCCGAGCAGCGGCAGCCGGCCGATCGCGGCGATCCGGTCGGCGAGGCTCGCGGCGAGCTGGGGCCTGGACCGCGACGGCATCGCCACCACGGCGGCGGGGCGGCGCGACCAGTCCCAGGCCTTGAGGGTGGCGACGACCGCGTCGACCAGGTCGTCGGGCACCGGCCCATCCGGGCTGCCCGGGGTGAACATCGGGCGCAGCCGGTTGCCCCAGCCGATGTCGTTGAGCCGGGCCAGCGCCCGGCCCGGCTCCGCGGCGACGCCGGCCGGGATCCGCCCCGACAGGCTCACCCCCAGCGTCTTCATCCCGGTCGGCCACATCTTGCGTGGCTCGACGACGACGCCGGGGCGGCGCAGCTCGGCGCGCGCCAGCTCCCGGGCCGCCTGCGACACCGCGGTGTCCCAGGACTGACCGGTGCACCGGTCGCAGCGCCCGCAGGCCGTGGCATACGGGTCGTCGAGCTGGCGGCGCAGGAACTCCATCCGGCAGGCGGTGGTGGCGATGTAGTCGAGCATCGCCCGCTGTTCGGCGGCCCTGGCGGCGGCAAGCCGCGCGTAGCGCTCGGCGTCGTAGTGCCACGGCCGCCCGGTCGCCTCCCAGCCGCCCTTCACCCGGCGGACCGCGCCATCGACGTCGAGGACCTTCAGCATCGATTCGAGCCGGCCCGACCCGATGTTCACCGCGGCCAGGAGCGCCTGCGTGGACATCGTCCTTCCCGCCCGCCCGAGCGTGGTGAGCACGTCGCGCACGACCGGCTCCGGCGGGAAGGAGGTGTCGGCGAAGTACTTCCAGATGTCACGGTCCTCGGCGGCCGGCAGGAGCACGACCTCCGCCTTCTCGACAGCGCGCCCGGCCCGGCCGATCTGCTGGTAGTAGCTGATCGGCGAGCTCGGCGCGCCGACGTGGACGACGAAGCCCAGATCGGGCTTGTCGAAGCCCATCCCGAGCGCCGAGGTCGCGACCAGCGCCTTCACCCGGTTGGCGAGGAGGTCCTCCTCCGCCGCGATGCGCTCGGCCGCCTCGGTGCCGCCGTGATAGACGGCGACGGCAAAGCCTCGGGCACGGAGGAAGACGGTCAGCTCCTCGGCGGCCGGCTTGGTGAGCGTGTAGACGATCCCTGAACCGGGCAGCTGGTCGAGATGCTCGGCGAGCCAGCCGAACCGGGCCTCGGCGGATGGCAGCTCGACGACCGCCAGCCGCAGGCTTTCCCGGTCCAGCGAGCCCCGCAGCACCAGCGTCTCGCTCTCCCCCGCCCGGCCGCCCCCGCCGGTGGCGACGCCCCCGCCAGCTCCGTCCCGCCCGGCGGTGGCGCCGAGCTGCTCGGCGATGTCGTCGACGACCCTGCTGTTCGCCGTCGCGGTCGTCGCGAGGACCGGCACACTGTCGCCAAGGCCCGCGATGAGCGTGCGCAGCCGGCGGTAGTCGGGGCGGAAGTCGTGGCCCCAGTCGGAGATGCAGTGCGCCTCGTCGATCACCAGCAGGCCGGTGGTGGCGGCGAGCCCTGGCAGGTAGTCGTCCCGGAAGGACGGGTTGTTGAGCCGCTCGGGCCCGACGAGCAGGACGTCGAGCTCGCCGGCGCGCAGCGCCGTGTACACCTCGTCCCACTCGGTCACGTTGCCGGAGTGGATCTCACCGGCCCGGATGCCCAGCCGCGCCGCGGCCTGGGCCTGGTTACGGATCAGCGCGAGCAGTGGCGAGACGATGACGGTGGGCCCGACCCGGCCGGACGAAGCACGGATCTGTTCCTCCGCCGCGCCGCTTTCGGCTCCCCCGGGCGTGTCGCCGCGCACCGCCGCGGGCCGCGCCGGCCGCCGGGCCGCGCCAGGCTCGCCGGCGGCCCAGCCCGCCGCCAGGCCGTCCGGTGCCTCGGGAACGGAGCTCTCGTCGTAGTCGGCCGGCCCGGCGTCGTCGTACCCGGTGTCATACGCGGCGTCATAGCCGCCGCCCTCGTAGTAGTCGTCCGGGTCCGCCGGCTCGTCCGGCCAGGGCACGTCGGGCCTGTCGGGCGCGTCGGCCGGCGCGGCGCCGCGGGGGGCGAGGGCGCCCCGTTCCCGCAGCAGCGCGGTGGCCAGGAAGTACACGGCGGACTTTCCCCACCCGGTGCGCTGCACCAGCAGCACCCGCTGGCGCCCGTTCACCAGCGCGTCGATCGCCTGCCACTGGTCCTCGCGCAGCCGGGCGTGCGCGCCGGCGAGCTGCCGCAGCAGCTCCTCGGCCCGCTGCCGCCCACCCGGGGCACGGACCTCCCCGGTCGCCTCGGGGCCGGCCGGCGGCGTACCCGCGGCCGTGTCACTCGTGGCCGTGTCAGCGTCCGTACTCACCGGTGTGCCCGGCTCCGTGCCCGCCGCGGTGCCCGCCTGTGCTGGCATCGTCATCACCTCGCCCGTCCCGGCCTTGTCTATCGCATGCGTGCGACAGCCCACCGCCGGCCACCCGCGGGTCCTGGACGTACACGGGTTGACCGGGGCGGCTCGGCGGAAATCGCTTCGACACCGCCGGAAGCGGCGGCCAGGGTATGACGGCATGCACGCATTGCTTGTCGGGCTGGCGCTGGGACTGCTGGTCGCGGCGCAGATCGGGCCGATGTCGTTGTTCCTCATCCGGTCCACGCTGCGCGGCGGTTTCACGACCGGACTGGCGATCGGCGCGGGAATCGCCACGATGGATCTGCTCTACGCCGCCGCGGGCGCGGCGGGGGCCGCTCCCGTACTGACCATCACCAGCCTGCGGACCGTGCTGGGGCTGTGCGGGGCGGTCGTGCTCGGCGTGCTCGGGCTGCGCACCGTGTGGAGCGCGCTGCGGGTCCGCGCCGGCGGTGAGACGGAGCTGGAGGTCGCCGCGCCGCGGCGGGCGTTCGTGACCGCGCTGGGCGCCACCGCGTCGAACCCGCTGACGATCGCGTCGTGGGCGGCGCTGTTCGCGGGAGCGTCGGTCACCGGGGCCGCGGCGACAACGAGCGGGACGGTCGCCCTGGTGGCGGGCATCGGCCTCGGCAGCCTGACCTCGGTGAGCCTGCTGGCCGGGGTGACCGCCCTGACCCGCCGGCGGTTGTCACCGGGCGCGGTGCGCGGGATCGACATCCTGGCGGGTCTGGGCATGCTCGGCTACGCCGGCCTGCTCACCGCCCGGACAGCCGCCCACGACTGATGTCGAGGGCGGCGTCGGCCGCGGCGCGGGTTGAGCCGCGCAGACCGCGGACACCGAGCCAGCCGACGGCGGTCCCGACGGCGAGGGACACGACCGTCAGGACGAGGTGGACCAGGAAGAAGCTGGTTGGGCCGTCGTGCCAGGAACGGTCGTCCTTCCAGATGTTGCGCAGGAAGGTCGGCCAGATCACCCACGACCACACGCCCACCGCGACCAGGAACCAGGACGCACGCTTCGACAGAGTCACCCCTCCACCTTCGCAGCCGCCAGGTCACGCCAGCAGGGGTGCCGGCCGTCGCCGCTGGTGACGGCCACCACTCCGCTCAGCACCCGGATCACCTGATCACAGGGCTCGACGACGACCAGAGCTCTCCGTCCGCCACGCGGAACACGATAAGGACGCGCTCGCGGCAGGGCGTCGGGGGCCGCGCGTCGACCCGCTGGGAACGCCGCGAGTGATCTGTGCCCATCCCTGAGGCTCATACCGCTCAGGGATGGGCGCCCGGTTCCCGATGCCGGCGGCGGGCCGGTCCGTCGTTCGTCTCGGCGGGTGGGCGCTGGAGTGGCGTCGGCTGCGCGGGCGGCGGGCGGTGCCGGTCGCGTTGGGCGTGCCCGCGCTGGGCCTGCCGGTGGCGGGCCCCGTCCTGGTGGGCCAGGTGACGGGGCCGGCGGGCGCGTGGGGTGTGAAGGCGGGCCCTGGCCCGGCGGCGGCGATGGCTGAGCGCCGTGAGCACGCTGGCGAGAATGGTCAGGCCAAGCGCCATCCAGGTGACCCAGCCGATCCCCCGGCCGGCCGCGTGCCCACTGCCGGGGCGACCGTCGGCGGCCGGCGCCCGGCCCATGTCCTCGCGCCCGCCGCCTGCGAGCGCGCCGCCCGCCCGGGCGCGGTCGGCACTCGGGCGAGCGCCCGTGGCGCGGGCTGGCAGGGTGCCGACAGGGCGGACCAACCCGTCGTTCGCGAAGCCCCAGTCGAGCAGGGCGCGGGCGTCGATGCCGTAGTTCGGCGCGGTCCGCAGCAGAGCCACGACCAGGGTCCGGCCGCCTCGGCGGACGGCGCCGACGTAGGTCGCGTCGGCGGCGACCGTATAGCCGTTCTTCACACCGAGGGTGCCCTCATAGCTGCCGAGCAGAAGATTGTGGTTCTGGATCTCGAAGCGGCCGCCGTCGCGGGTGGGCAGCGAGGCCCGCGGGATGGTGAGGTACCGGCTCACCGCGGGCTCCGCGATCGCGGCCCGCCCCAGGACGGCGAGGTCGCGCACCGAGGTGAGCTGCCCCGGCGCGTCGAGGCCGGTCGGGTCGACGGCCACGGTGTCGGTCGCGCCGAGCGCGGCGGCCAGCGCGTTCATCCTGGCCAGCACCACATCCCGCCCGCCGGCCGCGTCGACCAGGGCGAGCGTGGCGTCGTTGCCGCTCGCGATCATCATCGCCGTGGCCAGGTCGTGAACCGAGTAGCTCTGGCCGGGGACGAGCCCTACCTTGGTGCCGTCGACCTCGGCGGCGCTCTTGCTCACCGTGACCATCAGATCGGGTGAGAGGGCCGGAAGCACGACGAGCGCGGTGAGGATCTTCATGGTGCTGGCGGGCAGGTCGCGGACACGCGCGCCCCTGGCCGCCAGGATCTCCCCGGTGCCGGCGTCGGCGACGAGCCAGCTCGCGGCCGTAAGGGTCGCCGGCAGCGGGCTGGCGGCCTGGGGCGGCTGGCCGGTCGCCATCGGTGTCGCCGGGGCCGGGGTCGCCGTCAGGGCCGCCGCGGCCGCGAGCGGGGCGGCACCGGCCGCGCGCGGCCCAGCGTCCCTCGGCCTCGTACTCGCCGCGGCGGGCCCGCTGCCGAGCAGGTCCAGGCCGAGCGCCGCCAGGAGCACGACGACGGCCGTGACCGCCGCGGCCGCCGTTCTGGTGGCCACCTTGCCGGCTGTCGCCGCGGTGAGAGCTGGCGACGTCGACGACGCACGCCGTGCGGCCGCCGAGGCCACGCGGTGAGCCGACCTGGCCAGCCAGATCGACGCCGCCATGGGCACGGCGACGAGACGCACGCTCACCGAAGGTGATGGGGAGCGCTAGCAACATTCACACTGTTACGTTACGTGATGTGATCACCACAACGAGACAAGGGGGTGGTGTCGCCCCCGAACGCGATCGACCTCACGTCACCTAGCGTGGTCGGATTCGCCAAACGGCTCGCCGCCGGATCCACAGCCGGTCGAGCGCGACACCCTCATGGCGGCGGTGACCGCCTGGCCGCCGGGCACCGCCCGATGCCGCTCGCCGCCCGCGCGGCGGCCACCACCGCGGCCAGCCGTTGCCCGGTCGGCGCCGCGTCCGCCGCGGCGTCCCTGCGTTCCGTTCGCCAGGGCGTCGGCCGGCTCGAGGGCGGCGTCCAGCTTGCCCCGCGGCCCCGTGCCGGCCGGGACGGGATCGGGCGAGGACAGGGTGGCGCGCACCGCCTCGAGGACCAGGCCGCGCAGGTCGTCGCGCAGGTCGTCGAGCTGGTGGGCGAGCTCGCCGCGCAGGTACTGGCGGGTCGCCGCGTCGCTCTGGGCCAGCCTCAGCGACGCGACCTCGCGGGCGAGGAACTCGGTGTCCTCCCTGGCCCGCAGCGCCGCCGCGCGGTCCTCGGCGAGCCCCGCCCGGTCCCGGTCGTCCTGGCGGTTCTGCGCCAGCAGGATCAGCGGGGCCGCGTACGCCGCCTGGGTGGAGAAGGCGAGGTTGAGCAGGATGAAGGGGTACGGGTCCCAGCGCATCAACGGGATCGCGATGTTGAGCCCGATCCACACGATCACGAGCACCGTCTGGATGGCGAGGTAGCGCCCGGTCCCGAGGTACCGGGCGATGCGCTCGGCGCCGCGGCTGAACGCCTCACGGTTGACGGGGCGAGGCAGCAGCGCGACGCGGCTGGCCACCGGAATGTCAAGACGCTCCGCCGCTCGGCGGGAGACGACGCGGTTGGCGGTGGTGGTGATGCTCATGGGGGTCCCCGTTCCGCGCCGAGCCGCCGGCCGGAGCCGGTCAGGCGCGCATGTCGAGAGCAGGCCGCGCGGAGGCGGCCCGGGGCCGAACTGTGATCAGGTCGGCCAACCCCACCCAGGGAGGACGCTTGACGTTGCTGGGGCGTGCGGCGTCGGGCGCGAGCAGTCGCACCCGGAGAAGAACGGGAGCCGGGCCTCGTCACACCTGACGGGCCCTGGCGGCTGCCGCTACGCCGCGCACCCTTCGTCGAGCGTCGGGCGGAGGTGGCCGTAACTAGAGCACCCGCTAGAACTCACAGCGGCCACCTCCTCGCGGTCGTCCTCGTTAGAGGATCCGACAGGTCTTTGTCAAGGATAACGGCCGACTGCTTGCTTCCCCACCCGGGGTCACCGTGATATTGGTCTTCTATCCGATGTCGACCGGTCATCGCGACCGGTCCCAGGGTGCCCGATGCGGCGGGGATGCGCGACTGGAGCACCGCTCCGAGGGCCCCCACCGACTCCCCGCGGGCCGCCCTCGCCGGCGGCTCCCGCCTCGAACACCGGCGGTTCGGGCGTTCCGGCCCGAGCGGTATCAGACAGGCCCAAGCCCTGGCTCAGGCGCGGCAGAGCGGTGAGGAAGCAGCCGCCGGGCGGCGAGCCGAGCGAGCGATGCGGTCGGAATGGTGCCTCGACCCAAGCCGATCTCGACAAGGGTGTCGTAGAGCTCCGTACGCCGGCTCGCGGAACGCACGGCCGCGTCCATGAGCGCGCGATGCCGGCCGGCAAGGCCCGCGAGCAGCGCGGTGTGCCGCAGATGGCGGCCGAGCTCCCCCGCGAGCGCGCGCCGGTAGGCGGCGCCGGCCCTGGCCGGTCGCCCGGTGAGGACGGCCCGCATCGCCGCGTCGCCGGCGAGTGAGCCGGACAGCAGCGCGTAGTAGATCCCCTCGCCGGTGAGGGGGTTGACCAGCGATGCCGCGTCGCCGGCGAGCAGGACCTGGCCGTCGGGCTGGCGGGGCCGCCAGGTCGACATCGGCAGATGGTGCGCGCGCACCGTGCCGGGATGGGCCGGCTGCTCGGGCAGGACCTTCGCGAGCGTCCCGTGCAGCACCGCCCGGCCCGACGCGGCCGTGTCGCCGGCGGCGCCGCGGGCGGCGGCGGTCGCTCCCAGCTGGGAGCGCAGCATCCCGAAACCGATGTTCGCCCGCCCGTCGCCGATCGGGAACGACCAGGCGTAGGCCGGCCAGCCCTCGTCGGTCATCTCGATGTACTGCTCGGGCGGCACGTCGGCCTTGGGCGCGTCGGCGTAGGCCCTGACCGCGATCGCCAGCGACTCCGGCGGGTTCATCCCGATGCCCAGCGCCCGGCGCACCACCGAGTTGGCGCCGTCGGCGCCGACGAGCACCCGGGCGGCGAGCACCCCGCCGTCGACGACGACGGCCGGAACGCCGTCGACCGTGGTCACCGTGATCTCACGGACCCGGTGCCGGATGACATGCGCGCCGCGGGCGGCGGCAGCCGCGACGAGGCGGGCGTCGAAGACCATCCGCGGGATGACATGGGTGGCCCGCGTCGACGGAGTGGCGACCTCCGCGCCGCCGGGAGTGCGCAGGCGCATCCGGTCGACCGGCCGGAACCCGGCGGCGGCGTCGGGCACCCCGAGCTCACGCAGCACGTCGAGCCCGTGCGGCGCGATGCCGTCGCCGCAGGTCTTGTCACGCGGGAAGGCGGCCAGGTCGGCGATCACCACGGTGGCATCCGGGCGGTGGCGCAGCGCCGCCAGCGCCGCGGCCGCTCCGGCGGGGCCGCCGCCCACGACCAGCACGTCGACCAGGCGCTCACGCAGTGCCGCCGGGTGGCTGACCGGCACCGCCGGCACCGCGAGCGCGGGCACCGCGGCGGGTCCGGCCGGGCGGCGCGGGAAGGCGAGAGCCGCGGGCTCGCCTGCGGTCGTGGCGGCTGGGGCGCTCATCGGATTGTCCTAGCGGTCTGGACGGCGGCTGGGGCAGCAAGATCGGTGAGGGCGGGCGCCGCGGCGACGGCCCGGGCGGGCACCGGGACGACGACAGCGGTCAGGCGGGCCGTCATGGCGCGATGGGCACGAAGGCGGCGCATCGGTCCAGTCTCGCAGCCGGGGCTCCCGCCCGGTCTCGCGGCCGGAGCTCCGCCCGACGTCGCCGGTGCCAGCCGACGTTGTCCTGTGATCCCCGAAACAGCCGGGACCGACCGCCAACCAGCCCGCTTTGCGAGTCCTGTTCGTAGAGTGCGCATCGTGGAGGCGCTCAAGCAGGTTTCCGGCTGGCCCGTTCCCACTGTCGCGGCGGTGGTTCTCGCGCGCGCGGCCGACGGGTCGGTGCGCCGGGTGGCCGCGACCGGCGATCTGGCGGCCCGGTTCCGGCTGGCGTCGGTGTCGAAGCCGCTGTCCGCCTATGCGGCGCTGGTCGCGGTCGAGGAAGGCGCCTTCGCCCTCGGCGACCCGGCCGGCCCGGAGGGCTCGACCATCGCCCACCTGCTCGCTCACACCTCTGGCCTCGCCTTCTCCGAGACGCGGGTCCTCGCCCGCCCCGGCACCCGCCGGATCTACTCCAACACCGGATTCGAGGAGCTCGGCCGGGCGTTGGAGGCCGCGACCGGAATCGGGTTTGCCGCCTATCTCGACGAGGCGGTGTTCGCGCCGCTCGGGATGACCTCGTCCGTGTTGGAGTCGTCACCCGCCTATGGCGTCCTCTCGACGGCCGACGACGTCGCCGCGTTCGCCGCCGAGCTGCTCTCCCCGACGCTGCTCGCGGCGGAGACGTTCGTCACGGCGACGACGGCCGCCTTCCCGGGACTGGACGGCGTGCTGCCGGGTTTCGGGATGCAACGGCCGAACGACTGGGGGCTGGGTTTCGAGCTGCGCGGCCACAAGACGCCGCACTGGACCGGGGCGACGAACTCGCCGGCGACATTCGGTCATTTCGGCCGGTCGGGCACGTTCCTGTGGGTGGACCCGGTCGCCGGGGTGGCGTGCGTATGCCTGACGGACCGCGACTTCGGCCCCTGGGCCGCCGAGGCATGGCCCCCCTTCTCCGACGCCGTCCTCGCCGAGACGCGCCACCGCTGAGCGCTCCCGCGCCGGGCTTCTGGCGCCCGGCCCGGGTGTGGAGGGTGGCTCTGGGCCTGTCTAGTAGCCGAAGGAATGGTTGCGTATCGGCGTCGCTGGGGTATGCACGCTGAGTGACAGACATCCGCGGGGCGTTCGGCGCGACCTGGCGCGGGGTGTCCGGCGGAGTCTCGACGACGCGTCGGCGGATCCCCGTGCTGGACCATGCGATCCGTGCCTATGGGCGATACGCCTCCGACGGCGGCGACCGGTTGGCCGCCGGCGTCACCTACTTCGCCTTCCTGTCGTTCTTTCCGATCATCGCGTTGGTCTACGCGGCGATCGGCTTCGTCGTCGACGCCTATCCCGACGCCAAGCAGGAGATCGTCAAGCAGATCAACGGCTACCTGCCGGGGCTCGCCGACAAGCTGAACGTGGCGAACCTGGGCTCGGCGAAGTTCGGCGTCGGGCTCATCGGTCTCGTCGCTCTGTTGCTCGCCGGCGTCGCGTGCGTCTCCGCGCTGCGCGACGCGATCCGGCTCATGTGGCACCAGAGCACCGACGCGGGCAACCTCGTCACCCGGCGGCTGCGCGACGTCAGCGTCCTGCTCGGTCTGGGCCTGCTGCTCATCGTGTCGCTGGTGCTCACCAGCTTCGCGACCTCGGCCAACGGGGTGCTGCTGCGGGTAACCGGCTTGGAGGGCAGCTCCGCGGCGGCCTGGCTGGCCGGGCTGCTGGGCTTCCTGCTGGCGTTGATCGCCGACACGATGGTCTTCCTGTACCTGTTCTGGCGGCTGCCGAAGGAGACGAACCGGCGCGCGGTCGTCCGGGCGGCGCTGCTCGGCGCGGTCGGTCTCGAGGTGTTCAAGCTGCTTGGCACCTGGCTGGTCGGCAAGGCGACCGGCAACCCGGTCTACGGCACATTCGCCGTCATCGTCGGACTACTCATCTGGATCAACATCCTGATGCGCTGGATACTGTTCGCCGCGGCATGGGCGGTCACCGCCCCGGGTAACTCGGACATCCACCCGTCCGGCACCGCCAGCCAGCGTCCCGACGCCGGTCAGCCGGATCACGCGGACCAGCCGGATCACGCCGGCCAGCCGGACAACGCCGGAGGGGGCGGCGCCGGGGAGGAGCGGGGCGAGACCGGCGGCCGGAGCGAGACGGACGAGACGGAGAAGTCCGGGCCGCCCAGCCCTGACGAGACGCCCGGCCAGGACGGCGGGCCTGGACAGCCCGAGCCCGACAACGAGCCCGAGCCCGACAACCGGCGCTGGGTCGCGGACCGCTTCCGCCGGGTCGTTCCGCGCCGTCATCCCGGCCGTCCCCCCGGCCAGGAGGTGCCCAGCCGCCGCGAGCAGGGCGACGGCCGGGCGGACGCGACCCCGGAGAAGACGTCGGCCGCCCCCGCCCCGGGACAGGGCGAGAGCGGCCGGCCGTAGACCGTTAGGCGCGGTCCGACCGTTAGTGATCCTGGGGACAACGGCCGCCGGGTGTGCGAAGGAAGATCATTTTCGCACACCCTTTGGCCCCCTAGACGGTCAGTGCCGCGAGGGTCTCGTTGAAGGTCACCGAGGGGCGCATGACGGCGCTGGCCTTGGCCGGGTCGGGCTGGTAGTAGCCACCGATGTCGGCCGGCGAGCCCTGTACGGCAAGCAGCTCGGCGGCGATCGTCGCCTCCTGCTCGGCCAGGGTCTTCGCGAAGCCCGCGAAGGCGGCGGCCAGCTCCTCGTCGGCGGTCTGTGCCGCGAGCTCCTGGGCCCAGTAGAGCGCCAGGTAGAAGTGGCTGCCGCGGTTGTCGATCCCACCGACGCGGCGGGCCGGCGACTTGTTCTCGTTGAGGAACGTGCCGGTCGCCCGGTCCAGCGTCTCGCCGAGCACCTTGGCGCGGGAGTTGCCGGTGACGTTCGCGAACTGCTCGAAGCTGACGGCGAGGGCCAGGAACTCGCCCAGGCTGTCCCAGCGCAGGTAGTTCTCCTTGACCAGCTGCTGGACGTGCTTGGGCGCCGAGCCGCCGGCACCGGTCTCGAACAGGCCACCACCGGCCATCAGCGGGACGACCGAGAGCATCTTGGCGCTGGTGCCCAGTTCCAGGATCGGGAAGAGGTCGGTCAGGTAGTCCCGCAGCACGTTGCCGGTGACCGAGATCGTGTTGAGGCCCCGCCGGATCCGCTCGAGCGAGTACGCGGTGGCCTCGACCGGCGGCAGGATCTCGATGGTCAGGCCCTCGGTGTCGTGCTCCGGCAGGTAGGCCTGAATCTTCTTGATCATCTGGGCGTCGTGCGCACGGTTCTCGTTGAGCCAGAACACAGCCGGGTCGCCGGTGGCACGGGCGCGAGTGACAGCGAGCTTCACCCAGTCCCGGATCGGGGCGTCCTTGACCTGGCACATCCGGAAGATGTCGCCCTTGGCGACCGGCTGCTCCAGGATCACGGCACCGGACAGGTCGACGACCCGCACGGCGCCGTTCGCCGGAATCTCGAACGTCTTGTCGTGACTGCCGTACTCCTCGGCCTTCTGGGCCATGAGGCCGACGTTCGACACCGATCCCATCGTCGCCGGGTGGTAGGCACCGTTCGCCCGGCAGTCGTCGAGGACGACCTGGTAGACGCCGGCGTAGCTGCTGTCCGGCAGCACGGCCAGCGTGTCGGCCTCGTTGCCGTCCGGCCCCCACATGTGACCGGAGGTCCGGATCATCGCCGGCATCGAGGCGTCGACGATGACATCGCTCGGCACGTGCAGGTTGGTGATGCCGCGGTCGGAGTCGACCATCGCCAGCGCCGGGCCATCTGCCAGTTCGGCGTCGAACGAGGCCTTGATTGCCTCACCCTCGGGCAGCGCCGCGAGGCCGGCGAGAACGGCGCCGAGGCCGTCGTTCGGGTTCAGGCCCGCGGCCGCGAGGGTGTCGCCGTGGGTGGCGAACGTCTTCGGGAAGAACATGCGCACGGCGTGGCCAAAGACGATCGGGTCGGAGACCTTCATCATCGTGGCCTTCAGGTGCACGGAGAACAGCACGCCCTCGGCCTTGGCCCGGGCGATCTGCTCGGTGAGGAAGGCGCGCAGCGGGCCGACGCGCAACACGGCGGTGTCGACGACCTCACCGGCGAGAACCTTGACGTTCTCCTTCAGCACGGTGGTGGTGCCGTCCGCGCCGGCCAGCTCGATGCGCAGTGCGCCGTCGGAGCCGATGACAGCCGACTTCTCGGTGCTGGCGAAGTCGTCGTGGCCCATCGTCGCGACGTTCGTCTTCGAGTCGGCGCTCCAGGCCCCCATCCTGTGGGGGTGGGTACGCGCGTAGTTCTTCACCGATGCGGGAGCGCGCCGGTCGGAGTTGCCCTCGCGCAGCACCGGGTTGACCGCGCTGCCCTTGATCTTGTCGTAGCGGGCGCGTACGTCCCGCTCCGCGTCCGTCTTCGGGTCGTCCGGGTAGTCCGGCAGCGCGTAGCCCTTGTCCCGCAGTTCGGCGACCGCCGCCTTCAGCTGCGGGATCGAAGCCGAGATGTTCGGCAGCTTGATGATGTTCGCCTCGGGCCGCAGCGCCAGCTCGCCGAGCTCGGCCAACGCGTCGCCGACGCGCTGGGACTCCTCGAGGTAGTCCGGGAAGGTGGCGATGATCCGACCGGCCAGGGAGATGTCGCGACTGTCGACGGGGACGCCAGCGGTGGCGGCATAAGCCTGGATCACCGGGAGGAACGAATACGTCGCCAGGGCCGGCGCCTCGTCGGTGAACGTATAGATGATTGTTGACTCTGTCACCGCTACTCCGCTTCGCGTCTGGTGCGTCTGGCTACCCAACGGTAGTCCCGCTCGCTTCGACCTGGCCGGGCGCTCAGGGCCGTCGCGGGCAGGTCGAGGGGCGAGCCCTGTCAGGGCACCGGCTCCGGTCTGATCGTCGCCGAGCGGCGTGGCCTTCGGCCAGGTGAGCGTCGCGGTGGTGAAGGATCGGGCGCAGGCGAGGCTACCGTGCGCGAGCTGCTCGCGGCCCGGCAGTGTGACGGGACGCTCCGCCCCGTCTGTCAGCGCGGAGCGCGGCTATGTGCCGGGGATCGGGATCGGGACCGTCAGGGTGAGGCCAATGACGGAGAGGCCCAGTACCAGGAGCGTGACCACGTCGAACAGGCGGCCCCGCACCGCGAGCATCCCGACGCTGCGCGTGGGCAGGGCGAGACGCGCCAGGGCCATCACCAGCAGAACCGCGCCGACGCCGAACAGGCCTTGCCGCCACCGCTGCTGCGTGACCATGGCAAGGCCCAGCGTCACGCCGGCCAGCGCCGCCGTCAGCACGAGCTGCCGGATGAACCACGGCGAGCGGCTGCGGCGCTCGGCTGCCCGCCGCGCCTTCGCGTGGGCTCGTGAACCGGGCCGCGGGGTGGGGCCACCAGCCGTCGGATGGCGCGGCGCGGGCGGCGGCCGCTGACCTCGCGTCACGCCCGGTCCGGCCACGTTCACAGTGTAGGGAGGGATGCCACGGCCGGGCACGCGCACCCGCGTAGTGCTTCTGAGAACGGGGCCGCCGGAGGCGCGAAGGAAGAACATCGTCGCGCCTCCTTTGGCCCAAGTGCTTCTGGGACGGGCCGCCGGAGGCGCGAAGGAAGAACATCGTCGCGCCTCCTTTGGCCAATAGGCACCCCCACCGCACAGCGCTCACCCGGACTAGGGCAGACTGCCCCGTCAGGTCCCACAGCAGGAGGAGCGTGACGTGGCAGACGAGTCGCCACACAGCAAGAAGCTTCAGGAGCTGATGTTCCGGGCGTGGGAGACGTTCGGGGACGCCCGGCACCTCGACAGCGACGACCGCGTGTTCGTCCAGGCGCTCGCGCGCCAGACCGCGGATCGAATCTCGGTCCTCTACGGCGCCTCGTGGCGCGAGGCGCTCGACTGGGTCTCGCAGCGCTACGTGCCGAACAGCGACGTGCCCGGCGGCCAGGCCAGCGCCACGGCGAGCACCAGCACCACCGCGGCCACCGGCACGACCACGACGACCGGCGCGACAAGCGCGGCTCGGCGGGGTACGGCTGCCGCGGAGTCGACAAGCGTCTGAAGCTCTGGCGCCGACCGCCCCCTTCTCCTCGACCGGCCGCCGACCGCCCAGCGCCCTCTTGCGGGCCCGGCGGCCAGTCCAGGAGAACCCCACGCGGAACCAGGCCGGGAGCGGGAGCCTCCGCCGGCCGGTGCCAAAGACCAGCGCGACGCGGCCCCTGAGTCTCCTCACCCGAACGGGGAGACAGATGACGGCCGCGCCCTGCCCCCTGACGCCCGCACGAGGCGGGAACGCCGCGCCGGCCGGCGCGGCGGCGGCAACGGGCGCGGCGGCCAGAACCGACGCCCCGGCTCCGGCGCGGGCCGGTGAGGCCGAGACCCGCCGCCCTTTCCGGCGCGTCTCGCTCCGCGATGGCGCGGCCCGCGCCCGAGTCCCTCCCTGTTCCAGGGCTCAGTGCGCGAAGTGGCGCACGCCGGTGAAGTACAGCGTGACGCCGGCCTCCCGCGCCGCGGCGACCACGAGCTCGTCGCGAACCGATCCGCCCGGCTCGACCACGGCCCGCACCCCGGCGTCGGCCAGCACCTGAAAGCCGTCGGGGAAGGGGAAGTACGCGTCGCTGGCGGCCACCGCCCCCTTCGTCCGGTCCCCGGCCCGGGTAACCGCGAGCCGGGCCGCGTCGACGCGGTTCACCTGGCCCATGCCGACCCCGACGGTCGCGCCGTCGGCGGCGATCAGGATCGCGTTCGACTTGACGGAGCGGACCGCCCGCCAGGCGAACCGCAGGTCGGCAAGCGTCGCCTCGTCGGCCGGCGCGCCGGCCTCCAGCGTCCAGGCCGACGGCTCGTCCCCGGCCGCGTCCAGCGCGTCGCGGGACTGCAGCAGCAGCCCACCGGATATCGGGCGTAGCTCCACGCCGCGCTGGTGCGGCGGAGGCGCGCACTCCAGCAGCCGGATCGACGGCTTGCGGGACAGGACGTCCAGGGCGCCCGGCTCGTAGCCCGGCGCGACGACGACCTCGGTGAAGATCTCCGCGATCTGCTCGGCGAGCTCGACGGTGACCGGCCGGTTGGTCGCGATCACGCCGCCGAAGGCCGACACGGGGTCGCAGGCGTGCGCCTTGCGGTGGGCCTCGGCGATGTCGTCCGCGATGGCGATCCCGCACGGGTTGGCGTGTTTGATGATCGCGACGGCCGGCTCGGCGAAGTCGTGGACGGCGCGGCGGGCCGCGTCGGTGTCGGTGTAGTTGTTGTAGGACATCTGCTTGCCGTGCAGCTGCTTCGCCGTCGCCAGCCCCGGGGTCCGGTCGTCGGTGGCGACGTAGAGGGCGGCTCGCTGGTGCGGGTTCTCGCCGTAGCGCAGCACGTCCGAGCGCCGCCACTGGGCCGTCAGCACGTCTGGCCAGCCGGTCTGGCTCGCGGTCTCGTCCGGAGCGACGACGCTCGCGAACCAGGACGCGACCGCCGCGTCGTAGCCGGCGGTGTGGGCGAACGCTCTGGCGGCGAGCCGGCGGCGCGTGCCGAGGTCGAAGCCGGCGCCTCCGACCGCCTCGATCAGCGCCGGGTAGTCGTCCGGCTCGACGACGACCGCGACCGACGCGTGGTTCTTCGCCGCGGCCCTGATCATCGCCGGGCCGCCGATGTCGATCTGTTCGACCGCCTCGTCCTCGGTCGCGCCGGCGGCCACCGTCTCCCGGAACGGGTACAGGTTGACGACGACCAGGTCGAACGGCTCGATGTCGAGCTCGGCCAGCGCCTCGGCGTGCTCCGCCTGGCGCAGGTCGGCCAGCAGGCCCGCGTGGACCCGGGGGTGCAGGGTCTTCACCCGGCCGCCGAGAACCTCCGGGAAACCGGTCAGCGTGCTCACCGGGGTGACGGCGAGGCCGTGTTTGGCCAGTACCTCGGCCGTGGAGCCCGTCGACACGACCTCCACCCCGGCCGCCTGGAACGCCTCGGCGAGGTCACCCAACCCCGACTTGTCGTAGACGCTGACCAACGCCCGGCGCAGCCGCCGACGCCCGGTGGCGACGACCTCGGCACCCGCCGCGGCACCGGCGGCCGAGGACTCCGCCGCCGGGCCGTCGGCCCCAGCTGGGACCGTCGTCGGATCCTGCGGCCTCGTCATAGTTCCTCCTTGTTGGCCATGCATTCCACGCGGTCTCTACGCCGCCAGAAGACCCCTCGCGCGCTTACTGGCGGCGGGGGACGTCCTGGCGGATCGCGGCCTCCGACGGCCGCCCTCGCGCGATCTCACCGATCGTGGTGACGTACAACCCGCGTTCGACTGCCTGGATCCGGGTGCGCAGGATGTCCTCGGTATCGCCTGGTAGGACGTCCACCGCCGTCTGGGCGATGATCGGCCCGGTGTCGACCCCCTCGTCCACCCAGTGCACGGTGACTCCGCTGACCTTCACGCCGTGTGCCAGCGCCTCGCGGATCGCATGGGCGCCCGGAAACGACGGCAGCAGGGACGGATGGGTGTTGACCGTGCGGAACCGCCCGACGACCTGCTTGTCGAGAATCTTCATATACCCGGCGAGCACCAACAGGTCGGGACGCTCGGCCGCGATCCGGTCCGCCGTCGCGGCGTTGAACGCGTCCCGGTCGGGGTGGTCCGCCAACCGGACGGTGAACACCGGCACGCCAGCCGCCAGTGCGCGGCGCTCGGCGCCGGTACCCGTCCGATCCGTGCCGACCGCGACGACCCGCGCACCGTAGGCCGGGTCCTGACAGGCGTCCAGGACCGCCTGCAGGGTGGTGCCAGCGCCCGACGCGAGAACGACCAAGCGGGCAGGCACAGGACCCTCCGGAGGCAACAGGGGCGGGGCGCGAAGCGCCCCGTCATCGGCGCTTCGCGCCCTCTTGACGTGGTCAGGGACCGGGTAGCCAGGAATCGGGTGCATTGCCGACCGGTCCGCCAGCGCGGCCCGGGGCGGTGACTCGACCCCCGACTGTACTGACTTGCCCCCTCCAGACGCGGCCATCCGCGCTACCCGCGCAACGCGTCGGCGGGGTACCAGAACTGCTGGCCGAACGAGAGGCCCAGGTCCAGCTCGAAGTCCGGGTCGGGCGGTCCCGCGCCGTCGCGGCGGCCGTCAGGGGCCAGGCAGCCCTGGTCATGGCGGTCCCGGTGGCGGCAGCCGCCCAGCCCGCCGCCCGCGTCCACGCCCGGGTCGAGGACGCCGTGGTCGAGGCCGTCCAGCAGATCGCCGGGGCGGCACAGGTACAGCTCGGCGAGGCGGGCCAACGCGAGCGGCGACGGCGCACGGCCACCGGGCGCGGGCCAGGTTTCCCAGTAGCTGAAGGACTTGCCAGTCTTCGGGGAGTCCGGCCACCGCTCGTTCCAACGCCGAGCCGCGTCCTCCTGCGTCCAGCCGTGCGCCAGCCGGAACGCGAGCCGGGCGCCCAGGCCCTGGGCCAGCTGCCAGTGCGCGGCGATCCGCCGGTAGGACCAGCCCAGGGCACGCAGGTCGGTCGACTGGGCACGAATCTGTGCCGCGGTGGGTGCCATGACGGCCTCCCCGGACTCCAGGCGGGCATCGCGGGCCGGCCGCGCCGCCCGCTAGCCGGTCACAGGCGGCGAGCCCCGCGAGCTCCGGTGGGCGGCTGGCCTCTCCGGGCGTCCGCCCGGACAACGATCACACCGTAACGACCAGCTACGACACCCGCGGTGCTCTCCGGCGCGCGGTCACGAGGCCCGACGCGGGACGACGCGGGAAGGGCGAAGCCGCGCGCCGCGCGGGGCCCTGGGCCAGGCGCGGCCAGGCGCGGTACGGATGCTAGGGACGACGGCGGACGAGCTCGGCGACGCTGGTCACCAGAGCGCCGGCCATCCCGACCTCCGCCGCGGCCGCGAGGATCGCCCAGCCAGGCGCGGGCCCGAACGTGGATGCCGCCTGGGTACCTATGCCACCGCCGGACAGCGCCGCGAGCAGCCCGACCAGCAGCGCGCAGGCGGCCGCGCCGGTGAGCACCATGCCGAGGCGGCCGAACAGGGTGGCGCCGGGGATGGCCCGGCGCACCGACAACGCGAGCGCCGTCCCGGCCGCGAGCGGCGCCACGGCGAGCACGAGCCAGGCCCAGCCGGGGAGAGGGGCTGAGGGCAGCAGCCGCAACACCGGCAGGTCCGGCAGGGTGGTCGGGGCCGCGGACGTCGGGGTCACGGTGACGGTGGGCCCGGCGGCGAATCCGGTGCCCAGCGCGTAGGAGCACGCCCAGATGGCCAGGTTGGGCAGCAGTACGAGCTGGACCGCGAACAGCCCGACCCCCCCGACCAGGCCCGGGTCCAGCCCGCTGGCGACGCCGGACACCCTGCCCGCCCGGACGAGCAGGAGCACGCACAGGCCCAGCGCGCCGACCGCCACGAGCGCGGCCGTCGCCGCGAGCCCGCCGGCCAGGGGCACTCGCAGCATCACCGGCACCCGCCGCCAGGCCGTGCCGAGACGGCGGTAGCCGGCCAGCACGCCGATGGTCGCGCCCAGGCCCGACAGGCCGGCCGCGCCCAGCGCCGCCGAGCTGGGCACCGGCCGTGCCATCGGGCTCGACGCGGCCCAGCAGACCACGCAGACCAGCGCGGTCTGCGCGAACACCACCGCCACGATGTCCAGGAGCACCCGGCGCGGCCGGACCCGGCGGCGCGCCGCCGTCGAACGCGCGCCGCCGGGACCGGCCGGCAGCGGCACGAAGTCGGCGAGGCCGGGAATCCGGGAGCGCAGACCCGACCCGACCCGGCCCGCGAGACCCGCGGCGACGTCGACCTCCCGCGGCGCGCGCGAGACGGCCCCGCCCGCCCGGGCGGCGGCCAGCCGGTAACCGGACGAGGCCGCGAGCAGGACGGGCAGAGCGGCCAGCCCCAGCGGGAGGACGCGGACGTCGCCGTCCGGGAGCCGCAGGGTCGCCCCGTGCGCGAGCAGCCAGAGGTCGGCGCCGACCCGCAGCGCGGCGCCGGCACCGGCGCTCGACCTGGTGTCAGCTCCCCACGCGACCAGCACCAGCAGCTGCACGGCGACCAGCCCTGCCGCGCAGGCCACCGCCGGCCCAGGCAGCGCGACGCCGAACGCGTGCGCGAGCCTGGCGAGCCGGGTCAGCCGAAGCGCCGCGGCACCGCGCGAGGCGACAGGATGGGCCACGGGACGACGCTCGCACGCTCACGCCGCCACACCGGGCCAACACGCCGGGGCATAGCCGGAAATGACCGATCCAGCCGATATCACCGCATGGCGGGCAGTCCACGCCCCACGGTCAAATCGTCCAGGATGGGCCGCTGGGCCGTCCTCCCAGCTGGTCGATCTTCGGCGGTCTTCAGCACGTTCCGGGGCTTTGGATGACTGGTGTCACCGACGAGCTTCCGGGCGCCAAGGCCCGCCGCCGCCGGGGGGAGCGCAAACGACCTGCCTGCTGCCGCGGATCGCTCGTGAGAGGGCCTCGGCTGGGCTAGCTGGGCTGCTGACCATAAGGGGCGCCGGCCTGCGGCGGCTGCTGCCGCCCCGGGTCGTACCCAGGTGCCGGGGCCTGGCCATAACCCGGCGCGGGAGTCTGCGGCGGCTGGCCGTAGGGCGACGGCTGACCATACGGCGCGGGCGGCTGGCCGTAGCCCGGCGCGGGCGTCGGCGTCGCTGTGGGTATCGGTGTCGGCTGGCCGTAACCGGGAGCCGGCGTTGGCTGGCCATAGCCCGTGGCCGGTGGCTGGGGGTAAGGGGCGGCTGGCTGCGGCCCGTAGGGCGCCGGCGCCGCGCCCGGGTGTCCATAGGGCCGCCCATAGGGCTGGCCGTAGGGAGGCCGCTGCTCCCAGGGCGCGCCGGTCACCGGCCCGCGGCCGGGGATCTGCTCGCCGCTGGCGAGCAGTCCGACGACGCTGAAGCCGGTCAGCGCAGCGGCCCCGATCAGGCCGAAGTACAGACCGAAACGCGAGTCCCAGGGGTGGACGGTGACCAGCCGGATGAGGATGAAGAGGGTCGCGATGGCGCCCAGGATCACGGTGAGCAGCGCTGGGCCCACCGGACCGATCGCGGGCAGCCTCAGGTTGGCGACCATTCGGGCGGCCACCAGGCCCGCGGCGGCAAACGAGAGCACGATCGCGAACACGGCGAGCGGGCCGCTGGCCCAGCCCATGTGGATGCTGCCCCGGTAGTAAAACCAGTCGATCCCCATCCACGGCAGGAAACTGGAGATCAGCACCACCAGGCCACCGGCCACGACGCCGACGTCACTGGTGACGACGTCGCGACCAGCGATCTTCACCATCGGGACCAACCCCACTTCGTCCGGAATGCCCAAGCGCCGGACCCAAGTTCATCAAGCACCGCCGCGGAAGTCTTCTGTATTCTCCCCGCGCCGTCGCCGCCGCGCCCGGGCAGGCCCGCTTCCCACTGCCGGGGCGAGGCGCTGGGCGCGCTCGCCCCGTGTCGGGCGCTGAGCGCCCTCCTCGCGTGGTACCGGGCCCTGGCATATGGCGGTGGTAGGGCTTGGACCGGGCTGACGACGCGGCTGGGCTGGCGCCGCGCCGATGCGCCGTCACCAGTTGTGGCCGAGTTGCGCTTACTGGTCGCTGGAACAGCGTCGCGACCCGCCGCGGCTAGACATTCGAGCTGATGGATGTCTGTTGCCGCGCTGGGAGCGCACATGGACGAGCCGATGCCCAACGGCGCCTCGCCAGCTCGCGCACCGTCACAGCCAACGGGCCCAGTTCAGGGATGCCGCCAAGGGGACACTGCCGGCCCAACCCGCCTCACCCGCTGGGACCGGCGCGGGCCACGGCCACATGCGCTGGGTCCGCGACCAGACCGGTCGGGTGTGGCGGGGGCCTGGGGCGCCCCGCCACACCCGACGGTTGTTGTGGAGACGAGGCGCTCCGCGCCGTGCCCTACAACGACCGCATGATGTCGGCCATCAGACGAGCCGTCTCCGACGGCGTCTTGCCGACCCGCACGCCCGCCTTCTCCAGCGCTTCCTTCTTCGCCTGCGCGGTGCCGGATGAACCGGAGACAATCGCGCCGGCGTGCCCCATCGTCTTGCCCTCCGGCGCGGTGAAGCCCGCGACATAGCCGACGACCGGCTTGGTGATGTGCGCCTCGATGTGCGCGGCCGCCCGCTCCTCGGCGTCGCCACCGATCTCACCGATCATCACGATCGCGTCGGTCTCGGGGTCGGCCTCGAACGCGTCGAGGGCGTCGATGTGAATGGTCCCGATGACCGGGTCACCGCCGATGCCGACGCCGGTCGAGAAGCCGAAGTCGCGCAGTTCGTACATCATCTGGTAGGTCAGCGTGCCGCTCTTGCTGACCAGGCCGATCCGCCCTGGCGGCGTGATGGTGGCCGGGATGATGCCGGCGTTCGACTTGCCGGGGCTGATGATGCCGGGGCAGTTCGGGCCGATGATGCGGGTCTTGCCCTTGCCCTGCGCGTAGGCGAAGAACTCGGTGGTGTCGTGCACCGGGACGCCCTCGGTGATGACGACCGCGAGCGGGATCTCCGCGTCGACGGCCTCGATCGCGGCGTCCTTGGTGAACTTCGGCGGGACGAAGATGACGGAGACGTTGGCCCCGGTCTTCTCCATAGCCTCGGTGACGGACGCGAACACCGGCACGCCGTCCTGGGACTGGCCTGCCTTGCGTGCGTTCACGCCAGCGACGATGGCGGCGCCGGACGCCGCCATGCGCTTCGCGTGCTTGCTGCCTTCGGAGCCGGTGATGCCCTGCACCACGATGCGGCTGTTCTCGTCGAGCCAGATGGCCATTGCGAGCGGTTCCTTTCACCCAGGCCGAAGGGGTGCGGTCGGGTTCTCCGTCGCGCCCCGGAAGCCTGCCGGGTAATTGTCAGGCCGCGGCGGCGGCGAGCTCGGCGGCGAGCTTCGCCGCGCCGTCCATGGTGTCCACGGGCTTGACGACCGCAAGGTTGGCCTCGGCGAGGATCCGCCGGCCCTCCTCGGCGTTGTTGCCGTCGAGGCGGACCACCAGCGGGGTGGTCACCTCACCGACCAGTTCGAGGGCCTTGATGATGCCGTTGGCGACCGCGTCGCAGGCGGTGATGCCGCCGAAGATGTTGACGAAGACGCTCTTGACCGACGGGTCGGAGAGAATGATCGACAGGCCGTTCGCCATGACCTCGGCCGAGGCGCCGCCGCCGATGTCGAGGAAGTTCGCCGGGCGCTGCCCGCCGAACTCCTCGCCGGCGTAGGTGACGACGTCGAGGGTCGACATGACCAGGCCCGCGCCGTTGCCGATGATGCCGACAGAGCCGGTCAGCTTGACGTAGTTGAGGCCCTTTTCCTTGGCTTTCTGCTCCAGCGGGTCGACCGCCGAGACGTCGACGAGCGCCTCGTTCTCCGGGTGGCGGAAGTCGGCGTTCTCGTCCAGGCTCACCTTGCCGTCGAGCGCGATCACCTGGCCATCGCCGGTGAGGATGAGCGGGTTGACCTCGACCAGGGTGGCGTCCGCCTTGACGAAGGTCTCCCACAGCTTGACCAGCAGCTCGGCCGCGCCGTCGAGGGCGGCCTCCGGGAGCTTGGCGGCGACGGCGATCTCGCGGGCCTTCGCGAGGTCGACGCCGGTCAGCGGGTCGAGGTGGATCCGGGCGAGGGCCTCGGGCTTGGTCGCCGCGACCTCCTCGATCTCCATGCCGCCTTCGCGCGATGCCATCGCCAGGAAGGTGCGGTTCGCGCGGTCCAGCAGGAACGACGCGTAGTACTCCTCCGCGATGTTGCTGGCCTGCTCCACCAGCACCGAATGCACGGTGTGACCCTTGATGTCCATGCCGAGAATGGCGGTCGCCTTCTCGTACGCGTCCTCCGGCCCGTCGGCTACCTTGACGCCGCCGGCCTTGCCGCGGCCACCGGTCTTGACCTGGGCCTTCACGACGACTTTGCCGCCCAGCTCCGCGGCGATCGCGCGGGCCTCGTCGGGGGTTGTGGCGGTCTTGCCGGTGGGCACCGGGACGCCATGCTCGGCGAAGAGTGCCTTCGCCTGGTATTCGAAGAGATCCACGGTCCGTCCAGTCGGGTGCGGTCGGTCAGGGGATGCACGGAACGGATGCGAGCCTACTGACGCACCTGCCGTGACGCGCGCCTGCGCGGCGCGGCCCACAAATGACTCCGCACCATCCAGGTGACGCTGTGGCGCCGTGAGTGAGCCGAGCCGCGCGGTACGGGGCGGCCCCGGACCGGCTCCATGACCGCTCACCGATCATCCGGGGCACCGGAGCTGCCCGCGCGCGCGGCAGAACCGTACAAAACCGCCCGCGACGCCCCCGCCGGGGTGTCCGCGGCGGCGGGGGGCACCTGCCAGCAACCGCAGGCATCAACCGACGGCGCGCCGCCGAGAGCCGGCGCATATGTCCGATCTCACACGGTGTGATTTGTAATGGGCGTGGCGCCCGATGGGCGGACGCCGCCGGCCTCAGCCGTGCCCCGCGGCGTACCCCAGAAACAGCACCGCCAGGACGAGGCCCGGCCAGCCGAGCACGATGCCCACCGCCGCGAGGCGGTCGCCGCGCCGCGGGCCGCCCTGGGTGACGGCCCGGGCGCGGTAACCGAGATAGATACCGGCGACGCTGCCAACCCCGAACAGCCACAGGACGGCGAACACCGCCGAGAACACCGCGGGAAGGTTCCACCCCGGGCTGGCCGGGCGACGGCTGGCCCTGCGGCCCCCTGCCGGCCGGCCGGTCGACGGCCCCGGCCGAGGGCTCACCGCCCCCAGGACGGCCCCGGCCGGGTACCGCTCAAGCTCCGCTCCGGCCGCCCGCTGACGGCCCTGCTGGCCGCCCGGTGGGTGATCCGCTGGCGGCTGTGGCCACGCGCGCGGTGCCGGCGGCTCGCCGCCCTCCGATGGAAGCACCGGCGGCGGCGACGGGCGGAACGCGTCGGCGGGCGGTGGCATGCCCAGCGAGCCGGCGCGGGCCGATCGCCAGTCCCCGTCGGGCGTCCGCGGGGCCGGCGGTGGCGTCGGCCCGGGGCTCGCACCGCCCCCGTGGGCGGCCTCCGAATACGGCGGCTCCCTGTACGGCGGCTGCGCGAGCGAGCGTTCAGAGTCGGAGTACGTGGGATCCGCGTACGGAGCCTCGGCACCGGCGGAACCGGAGTGCGCCGGACCCGGGTACGAAGTGTCCGGGTACGGAGCGCCGGAATAATAAGGAGGTTCGGAGTGCCGCGACTCCCGGCGAGGAGCCTCCTCGTATGACGAGGGCGGGTCGTACCGGTGGTCCAGCTGGGACGGCCGCCAGTCCCCCGGATGTCGTTCCAGCGGCTGGGCGGGCACCGGCCATGCCGGGGCCGGCGGCCAGGCCTCGTTCGCGTACGGACGTCGCGACGGCATCGGCTCCGGAGCGGGTGACGGCCGGGGCATGGGCGCCGGCGGCAGGGCTGGTGTCGGCGGGGGGAAGGACACCGGCGGCGAGACAGGCACCGGCGACGCCGAGGCCGCTCGCTCTCCCTCGCCCTGGTGCCCAGCCGAGCCGCGCTGTCCACCGGCGCCGGGTAACTGCCCGGACCAGTCACGTTCCAGCACCGTCTCGATCGCGCGGTGCGCGTCACTCCTGCTGCGCACCGGCTGGCCGCTGAGCACGGCGAGCAGCGCCACCGCCGACGGGCGAAGCCGTGGCTCCTTCTCCAGCGCCGGCACGACGGTGTCGGACAGGTAGCCGGGCAGGTGCTCCAGGTCCGGCGGGTCGCGCTGGATGCGGAACGCGAGCGCCTCGGCCCGGTCGGCGTGGAAGGGGTGCCGGCCTGTCGCCGCGTAGGCGACGCAGCAGCCCCAGGAGAAGATGTCTGCCGTGGGGCCGGCCTGCTCGCCACGCATCTGCTCGGGCGCCATCCAGGCCAGCGTCCCGACGACATGGCCGGACCGGGTAAGCGTCGCGTTGCCGTCCAGTTGCGCGATCCCGAAGTCGATGACCTTGGGGCCGTCCCAGGCGAGCAGGATGTTCGACGGTTTGAGGTCGCGGTGAACGACGCCCGCCTCGTGGATCGCCACCAGCGCGTCGGCGAGCCCGGCGGCGAGTCCCCGTACCAGGCGCTCGGGCAGCGGGCCGCGCCGGCGGACCGCGTCGGCCAGGCTGATGCCCTCCACGTACTCGGTGACCATCCATGGCCGGTCGGCGGCGGTGTCGGCGTCGAGCACCGTCGCGACCGCGCCGCCGCGGACCCGCTGCGCGGCCCTGACCTCCCGTTGGAAGCGGCGGCGGAACTCCACGTCCTCCGACAGCTCGGCGGAGGCGACCTTCACCGCGACCGGCTGCTGCCGGTCGGTGAACGCCAGGTAGACGCTGCCCATGCCGCCCTCACCGATCCGGTTCTGCAGCCGGTACGGACCGATGGCGATGGGGTCGTCGTCCGTGAGCGGTGTGAGCATGGCCCCCCTCGCGCTGACCGGAGCGGCGGCGGCGTGTGGACGCCCCGTCGGACCAGCGGTGCCGGCCGCCTCGCGGGGCCGGCCTCCGGCCGATGTCCGCCGCCGAATGCCGACAGCACCGGCTACCAGGGCATGGACCCCGCGACCAGCTGGCTGGACCGCTTCCAACCGGCTGGACAGCCCGGGCCGAAGTAGGCATCCGGACGCTACCGGCATATAGCGACTCCGGACAGTATGCACGCCCCTCCACAGCCCCACGCGCGCACATCGCCACGGAGGTGGGGCGCGGCATCACGCCCCGCCGTACGCCGCGGGGCCGGGCGCGGGTGCCTGGCTTGTTTTGCGGGGCGGGCGGGGGTTGGGGGCGGGCCGCGGCCGGCCCAGAACGGGACGGCGCGAACATCGCGCACCGCAGGATGGTGCGCGCAGTGACATTCCGCTCCGTGCGACGACACAGCACCTCGGTGGGTCCGACGATGCGGACATGCCCGATCACGCCGCGTCGCCGACAGGCCCGTCCCGCCCGCCCGGGCAGGAGCTCGCCGGTGCCACTGCCGACGCCACTGTGCCGCCCCGGTTCGCGCACACCGACTGGCGCGCGAAGCTCCTCGCCAGCGTAACGCCATCGCCACGCAGCGATCCGGCACCGAACCGTCTGCGCTGGCCCGGCTACGCCGGTATCCAGGCGGTCTGGTGGGGCGAGGGCCCGGTGGCCGGCGTCGACTGCGTTGTCGCGGTCTGGGAATTTGGCGTGTACGGCGGGAGCTTCGGCGAGGTCGACGCCGCCGCGTTCGCCGCCGCGGCCGAGCACGCCGCCACCACTCGTCGGCCGTTGCTGTCCTTCCTGCGCAGCGGCGGCACGCGCCTGCAGGAGGGGGTAGCCGGACTGGTCGGGCTGCCGAGGGCGACGCTCGCCGCCGCCGGGCTCGACGAGGCCGGCGTGACCCACGTGGCCGTGGTCGACCACCCGACCACCGGTGGCGTGTGGGTGACGATCGCCTCCAGAGCCGACCTGCGCTGCGCGGTGGCCGGGGCGACGGTCGGCTTCGCCGGCCCGCGGGTCGTCGAAGCCGTCACCGGCGCGCCGCCCGGCGCCGACAGCCACACCGCCGAGGCCGCATGGCGGGCCGGGCTGGTCGACGCCGTCGTCGAACCGGATGACATGGGCGCCTGGCTCGCGGCCGCCCTCGTCGCGGCGGCCGCCAAGCCCGCGGTGGACGCCACCGCGCCCGCCGCGCGCGATGACGCCCGTGCCGGCGACGCCGCCACCGGCTCTTCGGACGGTCACGCGGCGATGGACATCCGGGCGACGGGCGGCGGCGTCGCCGCGGGAAATGGGAGCAAGGCCGCCGACGGCGGGCTGGGCTGGGCCCAGGTGCTCGCCGCCCGAGCGGCGGGCCGGGCGGGCGGCGGCGCGGCGCTCGACGCGGTGGCGGTGTGCGGGGTCGAGCTGGCCGGCGGTGACCCCGCCGTGCGGGCTCGGCTCGGCCTGCTCGCCGCCGCCCCGGCGCCCGGCGTACCGGACGGCGCGGGACCGGACGCCCCGGGGCGCTCAGCGGCACTGGGTGTCGTCGGGGTGGCGGTCGCGGCCGAGCCGCGGGGTGCTCCCGGCCCGGCCGGCTACCGGCTGCTCGCGCGGGCGGCTCGGCTCGCTGGGAAGCTGGGTCTGCCGCTGGTCCTGTTCGTCGACACCCCGGGGGCCGACCCGAGCCCGCCGGCCGAGGCGGGCGGCGTCGCGGCGGCGATCGGCGCCGCCATGGAGGCGGTACTGCGCTGCCCGAGCCCGACCGTGTCCGTCGTCGTCGGTGAGGGCGGCTCCGGTGGAGCGCTCGCGGCGGCCTGCGCCGACGCCGTGCTGATGACGCCGGACAGCTATCTGACCGCGCTCTCGCCGGAGGGAGCGGCCGCCACGCTGCGCATCCCCGCCGAGCGGGCCGCGGGCCTCGGTGGCCTGCGGCCCACCGACCTGCTGCGGCTGGGCTTCGCCGACGAGGTGCTCCCTTCGAGCGACCCGGCCGCCATCGTCCGCGGCGTCGCCACGACGCTGGCCCGGCTCACCCCCCTTGACCAGGGCATTCGCCTGTCCACCCGGCAGAGGAAGTGGTCGACAGCACTACCCGGCCACCTGTAACGTCACGGTCCCTCCCACCCCGACTACTCGCCATACGGATCATGATTATTTGTTCCCGGCTTGGCCTCCTCGCGGGGCCGGCACCAACGGACTGCCTGGCGTGCGACCGGACACCGAGCTCCCTCTAGAGGGCCGCGAGGGCACCCGGCCGTGGCTGCGCCAGCTCGGAACGGTCGCCGGCCGGTACACCCGCGACGTGGCAACGGCCCCGCTCGGCGTCGGCCGGGTGCTGACGCGGCGCATCGGCGCGGCTCCAGCCGCCGTGCGCGGCCTCGTCACCGAGGCGGCGAGCATCGCCACACACGCCGCCTTCTACCCGGCCGGCGTCCGCGCGGGCCGCGCCCCCGTGGCCGACCGGTACAGCCTGGCCAGGCTCGGCCCGCTGCAGCGCGGCCTGCTGGTCGGCCACCCGGCCGCCGCCGGCATGCCGATCCTGCTGGTGCACGGGCTGGTGGACAACCGCTCGATCTTCACCCGGCTGCAGCGCACACTGCGCCGACGTGGGTTCAGCCGCGTCGAGACGATCAACCTTCCGCTGTACGCGACCGGTGTCCCGCAGGCGGCCGTCATGCTCGAGGCCGCCGTGGGCGATGTCCTTTCCAGGACCGGCTACCAGCAGGTCCACATCGTGGCCCACTCGCTCGGCGGGGTGGTGGCCCGCTACTACGTGCAGCGGCTCCGGGGCGACGAGCAGGTCCACACGCTGGTCACGCTCGGCACGCCGCACGCGGGCACGAGGCTCGCCCACCTGGTGCCCCGGGCCGTCCCGTACCGGCTGATCGCCTCGCTGCGGCCCGGCTCGCCGCTGCTCACGGAGCTCGCCCAGCCCGCGCCGGGCTGCCGCACCCGCTTCCTCGCGATCGGCGGCGGCCAGGACTCGGTGGTGCGCCCCGAGTCGGCGGCGCTGAGCCATCCCGATCTCGCCACGCGCAATGTGACGATCCCCGGCCTCGGCCACCACGCGCTCCCGTTCAACGGAGACGTCGCCCACGGCATCGCCGTCGCCCTCGCCCGGCTCGACGGCCCGGTCATCTGGCCATACGAACCACCCACCCAACGGACCGCACCACAGGCCCGAAAGCCCTCGGCGAACTCCTAGGACACCGCCCAACAGGCATCCCCGGGTTTCGAGGTCATGCCCTGCGGCGGGCACGACGTCCAAGCGAGCAACACATGCGACCCAGCCACAGCTCGCGACAGCGCCCCAGCGCCGGCGCCAACCGGTCCTGTTGGGTGAGGTCGTTCTGGCGAGCAATGCGCGTAACCCGGCCGCAGCCGGTGACGGCGCATCGGCAACCC
The DNA here is from genome assembly GCF_032027725.1 of Pseudofrankia coriaricola. NCBI lineage: Bacteria > Bacillati > Actinomycetota > Actinomycetes > Frankiales > Frankiaceae > Pseudofrankia > Pseudofrankia coriaricola. Next base: position 108,046 of record NZ_JASNFO010000002.1, read on the forward strand.
AGCTACCTCGCCAGCCCGGTCCCAGCCCTACCACCGTCATATGCCAGGGCCCGGAACCACGCGGGGAGGGCGCCCAGCGCCCGACACGGGGCGAGCGCGCCCAGCGCCTCGCCCCGACAGGCCGCGCCCGGTGGCGGGCGCGAAGCGTCCGTCACGGGACGGCCACAGATGTGACCGGGTCGGTTGACGAGTTCGACACTGATGCTAAGTTGGCACTCGGCACGTGAGAGTGCCAACGATAAGCGACAGAGGCGCCTGTTCACCCGCGACGGCAGGCCGCCAGGGTCGCTCTCTCATCCAGCGCAGGAAGGGGAGGTCGATCGTGACGACCGCCACCAAGGTTGCCATCAAGCCACTCGAGGACCGCATCGTGGTCCAGCCGTCGGACGCGGAGACGACCACCGCCTCGGGCATCGTCATCCCGGACACGGCCAAGGAGAAGCCGCAGGAGGGCACCGTCCTCGCGGTCGGCCCCGGCCGGTTCGAGGATGGCAAGCGCGTCCCGCTCGACGTGAAGGTCGGCGACGTGGTGCTCTACAGCAAGTACGGCGGCACCGAGGTCAAGTACGCCGGCGAGGAGTACCTGGTCCTCTCCGCCCGCGACGTGCTCGCGGTCATCGAGAAGTAGTCGAGTGGGGGGTGTGCCCGCGATCGGGACGGTCCTGTTCGGCGGCCTTCGGCCGCCTCCCGGGCTCCCGCGCTATGTCTGCCCAGGGGGGCGACCCCCTGGAACCCCCGTGCCGGCCTGTGGCCGGCGCGACGGGAAGACACAGTGACACCGCTCCGGCACACCCCCTCGACGTTGTGCCGGTAACGGCAGCGGGAGGACCCCCAATCACATGAGCAAGATCCTCAGTTTTCGCGAGGACGCGCGCCACGCACTCGAGCACGGGGTGAACACCCTGGCCGACGCGGTCAAGGTGACGATCGGCCCGCGCGGTCGCAACGTCGTCCTCGACAAGTCCTACGGCGCGCCCACGATCACCAACGACGGCGTGACGATCGCCCGCGAGGTGGAGCTCAACGACCCCCACCAGAACCTTGGCGCGCAGCTCGTCAAGGAGGTCGCGACCAAGACCAACGACGTCGCCGGCGACGGTACGACGACGGCGACGGTGCTGGCGCAGGCCATGGTCCGCCAGGGCCTCAAGGAGGTCACCGCCGGTGCGGCGCCGGTGTCACTGAAGGTCGGCATCGAAGCGGCCGTCGAGGCCGTCTCGAAGGCGCTGCTCGACTCGGCGATCGAGGTCAGCTCCAAGGAGACGATCGCGCAGGTCGCCGCCATCTCGGCGCAGGACACCCAGGTGGGCGAACTGATCGCCGAGGCGATCGACAAGATCGGCAAGGATGGTGTCATCACCATCGAGGAGAGCCAGACCATGGGTCTGGAGCTCGAGCTCACCGAGGGGATGCAGTTCGACAAGGGCTACATCTCCCCGTACTTCGTCACCGACCCGGAGCGGATGGAGGCGGTCCTTGAGGACGCCTACGTCCTGCTGCACCCCGGCAAGATCGGCGCCCTGAACGACCTGCTCCCTGTGCTCGAGCTGGTGGTGCAGTCCCGCAAGCCGCTGCTGATCATCGCCGAGGACATCGAGGGCGAGGCGCTGTCGACCCTGGTCGTCAACTCGGTGCGCAAGACCTTCCAGGTCGTCGCCGTCAAGGCGCCCGGCTTCGGCGACCGCCGCAAGGCGATGCTGCAGGACGTGGCCGTGCTCACCGGCGGCCAGGTCGTCGCCGAGGAGGTCGGCCTGAAGCTGGAGGCGGTGACGCTGGAGGACCTGGGCCGCATCCGCCGGGCCGTCATCGACAAGGACAGCACCACCCTGGTCGACGGCGCGGGCGACAGCGAGTCGGTCGCCGCGCGGGTCAAGCAGATCCGCCAGGAGATCGAGGCCAGCGACTCCGACTGGGACAAGGAGAAGCTGCAGGAGCGGCTGGCGAAGCTCGCCGGCGGCGTCGCGGTCATCCGGGTCGGCGCGGCCACCGAGGTCGAGCTCAAGGAGAAGAAGCACCGCTTGGAGGACGCGGTCTCGGCCACCAGGGCCGCGATCGACGAGGGTGTGGTCGCCGGTGGCGGTTCCGCCCTGGTACACGCCTCCTCGGTGCTCGACGGTGGCCTGGGCAGGACCGGCGACGAGCGCTCCGGGGTCAACCTGGTGCGGTCCGCGCTGTCCGCTCCGCTTTACTGGATCGCGCGCAACGCCGGTCTGGACGGCCCGGTCGTCGTCTTCAAGGTCGCCGAACTGCCGGTCAACCACGGCTTCAACGCGGCGACGAAGACCTACGGCGACCTGCTCGCGGACGGCGTCATCGACCCGGTCAAGGTCACCCGCTCGGCCGTGGCCAACGCGGCGTCGATCACGGCGCTGCTGCTGACCACGGAGGCGCTGGTCGTGGAGAAGCCGGCCGAGCCGGTCGCCGCCGGCGGCGGTCACGGGCACGGTCATGGGCACGGGCACAGCCACGGCCCCGGCTTCTAGCCCTCGCACGGACGAAGGAGCCCGACCGGTCCCACCGGTCGGGCTCCTTCGTTGCCCTGGCCTTCGTCGCCTGGCCGGACCCGCTCTGCCCGGATCCGTCTTGGCGTGCTCTCGTGCGGTCGGTCCGGTACGGGCCTCTTCCTCGTCGTCCCCGGCGACGGGCCTGGCCTCCCACAGCCCGTGAGCGGCGGCATGCCCGCCGAGCAAAGGCCGGGAGCATAACCGCTCCGGTTTCCCGTCGCCATGCTCACGGCGCCTACCTGCCGCCGGCACCCGTCGCGGGTGACCCGCCCTCCGCGCGGGCGATGTCAGCATCTGACACCACTGCCCGTCTGTCGAGGCGAGGCGCTGGGCGCGCTCGCCTCGTGTCGGACGCTGAGCGTCCTCCCCTGCGTGGCGCCGGATACAGGCGCATGGCTGCGGTCCACCTGATGCCGGGCCGAGGACGGAGCCAAGTTGGCACTGCGCCAATGCGCCGTCACCTCCTGTTCGGACACCGAGGGTCCTCCCCTGCGTAGTGCCCGATACAGGCACATGGCCGTGGTCCACCCGATGCCGGGCCGAGGACGGAGCCAAGTTGGCACTGCGCCAATGCGCCGTCGCCTCCTGTTCGGACACCGAGGGTCCTCCCCTGCGTAGTGCCCGATACAGGCACATGGCCGTGGTCCACCCGATGCCGGGCCGAGGACGGAGCCAAGTTGGCACTGCGCCAATGCGCCGTCGCCTCCTGTTCGGACACCGAGGGTCCTCCCCTGCGTAGTGCCCGATACAGGCACATGGCCGTGGTCCACCCGATGCCGGGCCGAGGACGGAGCCAAGTTGGCACTGCGCCAATGCGCCGTCGCCTCCTGTTCGGACACCGAGGGTCCTCCCCTGCGTAGTGCCCGATACAGGCACATGGCCGTGGTCCACCCGATGCCGGGCCGAGGACGGAGCCAAGTTGGCACTGCGCCAATGCGCCGTCACCTTCTGTGGCTGAGCCGAGCGGCGCAACGGCGTCAGCCGGCCTCAGGCGACACTCGGCGTCTGGTGGGCCATCGAGCCCGCGGTGGAGCCGGCTGGGACAGGGGTCTGGCGGGTGCCCGGACCCCCTCGATCTCCGACCTCCCGGACCGGCTCCCGGACCTCCCCGATCGGCTCCGCAAGCTCCGCCAATCCGGCAGGAACCCCGGATCGAGCAGGAACCCCCTCGACGAGCGGGGAGGAGCCCCGACGGCGCGTGCGGCCGGTCAGGATCGCCTCACGCTCCGATTCGCTCATTCCGCCCCAGACTCCGTAGGGCTCGCGCGCGGACAGCGCGTGTTCGCCGCACTCCTTGATGACACAGCAGCGGGAACAGACGGCCTTCGCCGCCGCCTCGCGGGCGGCCCGCGCCGGGCCGCGTTCTCCCTCGGGATGGAAGAACAGTTCGGTACTCTCACCCCGGCAGGCGCCATGCAGCTGCCACTCCCACTTTTCCGCGCCGGGACCTGGTAGACGTCGGACGTCGGTCATCGGCCTGAGCCCCCCCTTGCGACGAGCCGAAGGCACACGCGGGTACGCGCTCGCCCCGGGCGGCGACCCGCGCCGCCCGCACACCGTAGGCCGGCTCACCCCTTCAATCGATCTTGGAAATTCACCCCCCGGTGATGCCGCGCGCCGCGCGCGGCCACGGCCGCGCACCGCGCTCGAGGGGCGGCCAGACCCGCGGGCGACAACCCGTCCTGGCGTCACCAAGCCCAGAAAACGGCCCCCGAGAGCAACGGTCCTGTCGCTACCCCCCTCCGACCTGCCCAATCGGCGAGCCGGGAGGGAGTTTTCCCAGATCAGGGCGCATCCACGGGCGAACCGCCCGGCCACCTACCGATCAACGCCGCCCGCGGCCGCTACCCAGCCAGAGATCTGGGCGTAGCGTGGGCGAGGTGAGCGACGAGCCCATCGACCCGTTCGCGGGCGACCCGGAGGACCCGGCGTCCGAGCTCTCCCGGCTGGACCCGGTCGAGGACGTCGACCTGCTCGAGCCACTGTCGCTGCACGAGCGGGAAGAGGTCCTCGCCGAGCTCGGGGATCTGGACGTGTTCAGGACGCTGCTGGAGCCGCGCGGCTACCGCGGCCTGGTGGTGGACTGTGAAGGCTGCGCGGAGCCGCACTTCTTCGACTGGGACCTGCTGACCGGGAACCTGCGCCAGCTTCTCAACGAGGGGCGAACCCGGGTACATGAGCCGGCGTTCGCCCCCGACCCGAGCTGCTACGTCTCCTGGGACTACGCCCGTGGCTACGCGGACGGCGTCTGCGAGGCCTCCGAGGCATCGGAGGCGTGATCCCGAGGGCCGTCACCGTGAGTGATGGCCAGGGGGGACGACGCCAGCGGCCGGCATGGGTGATGTTCCCCATGTTGTTGCCGCCGGGTAACGCCGTATCCCCAGCAGGCACTGGGTGTGCCGAATGGAACCCTGTGGTCTTGCCTGCCTACCTGGCGTGGAGGGCCCCGCCGGGGGCCATGATGTCTATGCGGGGTCGGCTCCCCGCCGCTGGTCGGCGCAACCAGAACGGAAGGTGCCATGGACGTTCCCGTCGCCACCCCGACCCCGATCGCGGCCTCGGCCTCGACCGCGCCGGACACGGCCCGGGACTCGCTCCCGCCCGCCGTCGCGGACTCGATGTTCGCCGTACAGCTCGACGGCGAGGCCGTGGGCATCCCGGCGCCGAAGCTCGCCATGCTCGGCCTCACCTATGACGACGTCCTGCTGCTGCCCGCGGCATCCGACGTCGTGCCGGCCGAGGTCGACACCTCTACCCGGCTGTCACGCAACATCCGGCTGGCGATCCCACTGGTCTCCTCCGCGATGGACACGGTGACCGAGCACCGGATGGCGATCGCGATGGCCCGCCAGGGCGGCGTCGGCGTGCTGCACCGCAACCTCTCGATCGAGGACCAGGCGCAGCAGGTCGACATGGTCAAGCGCTCGGAATCCGGCATGATCACCGCCCCGATCACCTGCGGCCCGGACGCCTCCATCGAAGAGGCGAACGCGCTTATGGCCCGCTACCGGATCTCGGGCGTGCCCGTGACCGCCGAGGACGGAACACTGCTCGGCATCGTCACCAACCGCGACATCCGATTCGAGCGTGACTACTCCCGCTCGGTCAGGGCGGTGATGACACCGATGCCGCTGATCACCGCGCCGGTCGGCGTGAGCGCCGACGAGGCCCTGGACCTGCTGCGTCGGCACAAGATCGAGAAGCTGCCGATCGTCGACGACAGGGACCGGCTGCGGGGCCTGATCACCGTCAAGGACTTCACCAAGCGGGAGCGCTACCCGCTGGCGACCAAGGACGCGGACGGCCGTCTCGTCGTCGGCGCCGCGGTCGGCGTCGGCGAGGACGCGTTCAAGCGGGCCCAGCTGCTGGTCGCCGCCGGGGTGGACTTCCTGGTCGTCGACACCGCGCACGGGCATCAGCGGGCCGTCCCCGAGATGGTCCGGCGGATCAAGACGGAGATGCCCACCGGTCCGGACGGCCGCCCGCTGGACGTGATCGGCGGGAACGTGGCCACGGCCGCCGGCGCGGCGGCGCTGATCGCCGCCGGCGCCGACGCCGTCAAGGTCGGCGTCGGGCCGGGCTCGATCTGCACCACCCGGGTCGTGGCCGGCGTCGGCGTGCCGCAGATCACCGCCATCTACGAGGCTGCGCGGGCGGCCCGGCGGGTGGGTGTGCCGGTGATCGGCGACGGCGGCCTGCAGCACTCCGGCGACATCTCCAAGGCGATCGCCGTCGGCGCGGACACCGTCATGCTCGGCAGCCTGCTCGCCGGTGTCGACGAGAGCCCTGGCGAGCTGATCTTCATCAACGGCAAGCAGTACAAGTCCTACCGCGGCATGGGCTCGCTCGGAGCGATGCGCAGCCGCGGCGGCGCGCGTTCCTACTCGAAGGACCGCTACTTCCAGGACGACGTTCTCTCCGACGACAAGCTGGTCCCCGAAGGTATCGAGGGCCAGGTGCCCTACCGGGGGTCACTCGCCGCCGTCGCCCACCAGCTGGTCGGCGGGCTGCGCGCCGGAATGGGTTACGCCGGCGCGCAGACAGTCCTCGACCTGCAGGAGCACGGCCAGCTCGTTCGGATCACGACCGCCGGGCTGATCGAGAGCCACCCACACGACATCCAGATGACCGTAGAGGCGCCGAACTACACGGGCAGGTAAGGCGGGCGGGCGCTGGACGCGCCACCCGCCGGTCGGACGCTGAGCGTCCTCCGGGCCTGGTTCCGGATACAGGTGTATGGCTGTGGTGGAGTGGCGCCGACCTGGGACGTGGTTGCGTTGGTGCAGCGCTAAAGGCGCCGTCACCCGTTGTGGTTGCTTTACACGTTCTAGTTGCTTCTGCGAAGCCCACCACGAGCGAAGCGAGGTGGTCCCACGGTCCCCGCTGTTTCGGTTTGGTGAGGCGCGGCGGTGGGTGACCACGCTGGCCCGGAGGCGCGCCTCGCGGAGGCCCGGCCCACGAGCGCAGCGACGTGGGCTGGGCCGCAGCGAGGTCGCCGCAGGGCACGTGAGCGCAGGAGGACACAGCCCGGAGGTAGCCTGCGAGCCCCCAGGCGAGCAGGCTGCCGGAGGGCTGTGCCCGGACGGAGCGAACCAGAGAAACAGCCCGGACGGAGCGAACCAGAAAGAGAGCCAGCGTTGGCTGAGGTTGAGATCGGCATCGGTAAGAGCGCGCGGGTGGGGTACGACCTCGCGGCGGTCGGCATTGTCCCGTCGCGGCGGACCAGGGACCCAGCGGACGTCTCACTGGCCTGGCAGGTGGACGCCTACCACTTCGACCTGCCCATCGTCGCGGCGGCCGCCGACGCTGTCAGCTCGCCGGACACCGCGATCACCATGGGCAAGCTTGGTGGCCTCGGGATTCTGCACGTGGAAGGACTCTGGACCCGGCACGAAGATCCGCTGCCCCTGGTCGCCGAACTGGCGGAACTCCCGGCAGAGGCCGCTACCCGCCGGCTGCGCGAGCTCTACCAGGCGCCGATCCACCCAGAGCTGATTGCCAAGCGGCTCGGGCAGGTGCGCGACGCCGGGCTGGTCACGGCGGCCGCACTGCGGCCTCAGAAGGTCCGGGCGCTGTTCGGTGACATCCTCGCCGCCCAGGTGGACCTGTTGGTCATCCACGGCCCGGCCGTCTCGGCCGAGCACCAGTCGACGCGAACCGAGCCCCTGAACCTCAAGCGCTTCATCGGCGACATCGACATCCCGGTACTGGTCGGTGGCTGCGCGTCGTTCTCCACCGCGCTGCACCTCATGCGCACCGGTGCGGCGGGCGTCATCGTCGGCGTCGGCACCGGCGGTGGCGACGCGAACCGCGCGGAGCTCGGAATCGGCGTGGGGCTCGCGACGGCGATCGCCGACGCCGCCGGGGCCCGGATGCGGTACCTCGACGAGTCCGGCGGCCGGTACGTCCATGTCATCGCGCACGGCGATCTGCGCACCGGCGGGGACATCGCGAAGGCCGTGGCCTGCGGCGCCGACGCGGTGATGATCGACGGCGCGCTCGCCGCCGCCGCCGACGCCCCAGGGCAGGGTGGCCTGTGGTCGATGGACATCCTGCATTCCGACCTGCCTCGCGGCCGGTGGGAGCCGGTGGAGCGGGCTGGCACGGTCGAGCAGATCCTGGTCGGGGCGGACCCGCCCGGAGCCGTCGGCGGGGTCAGCCTGGCCGGCGCGTTGCGGGCCGCCATGGCCACGACCGGCTATGCCACCCTAAAGGAGTTCCAGAAGGCCGAGATCATGCTCGCCTCCCCGCCCATCGGCTAAAGGGAAGCCCCCAGCGCTGGACTCGCACCCTTCGTGGCACCCTTGGAGGGTCCGTCTCCACTCCGAAGGATCACAAATGCGCCTCGACGAGCACGGCCGCTGGGTCAGCGACGACGGCGCCTACGTGTGGGACGAGAGCGCCCAGACCTGGCAGCCCACGTCCCGCGCGCCAGGCGGTGCGGCGGCCTCCGGAGCGGTCAACCCCGCGGCCCGCCCGGGCGGCGCCACTGGCGTGACCGGCGCCTATGGCTCCGCCGACCCCGGCCAGCGACCGGCCACGCAGGCGGACGCGGGCGGCTACGGCGGACGGCCGGGAGCGGGCCAGCAGGCCTACAACGAGCCGAGAACTGGCAGCTTCCCCCTGTTCGGCGCCGAGGAGCGCACCGGCAGGGACCGGGAGGCGACCTGGTCTCCCGTCACCGGCCCCTACCCCCAGCCGGGCCGAACTGGCGGCTTCGCGGCCGACAGCCACCCGCTGGACGCTGGCACCGAGTGGCGCGGCGGCCCGGCCCCGGCCAGAGGCGGGACGCCGGCACGCGGCGGATCTCCCGCTGACCACGAGCCGGGCGGGCCGCCTTCCCCCGGCTCAGTGGGTGGCGGCGTGGGCTCGACCGGCCAGTCCCGTGCCTGGCCGGCCCGGGACCCGTTGGGCACCGGGCCTTATGACCGGCCCGACCCGCTCGCCACCGGCACAGGTCGCGGCTACGACCGCGCCGACCCGTTGACGGGACCCTTCGGCCGTGCCGACCCGCTCGGCACCGGGTCCAGTACCGGCAGCTGGTCGCGCGACACGAGCCGGGGCGGCCCCGGGCGAAGCGGGCCTGGTACCGGTCCGGGGGCAAGCCGAGGCGGCCCGGGCACGGGCCCCAGCGCGAGCCGCGGTGGCGCGGCACTGACCGGGCCGCTCGACAGCCCCGGCACCGAGGCGATGAACCGGCCGACCATTCCCGTGGTCGGCCGGCAGGGCATGACCGATCCGTTGCCGGAGGATCCGGCACGCACCGGCGCTCGAGGTTCTTCCCGGCTCGGCGACGCCAGTTCGGGAGGTTCGGGCCGGTTTGTCGCGGCGTCGCCCGCCAAGACCGGCGTCGGCACCGGCCCGCGCGCAGCCTCTCCCCCCGAGGGACGCACGCTCGACCGAGGCCGCGCCCGCGACCTGGACCGCGACGCACCCGGTCTGCTCGATGACGACGACCACGACGAGGACGTCGACCCAGCGGACGGCCCCGCCTGGCGGGGCGCGCGCGACCGGCTGCGGGGCCTGACCGGTGGGCGGCTCGGCTCCGCCCGCGATGAGGACATTCTCGACGATGAGGATGACGAGGACGACGACGAGGTCGGCCAGGAGAACCGCGGTGGCCTCGCCGGGAAGCTGAAGACGGGCCGTGGCCGGACTCTCGTTTTCGGCGCGGCGGCGCTGGTCGTGGTGCTGGTCGCTGTCATCCTGCTTCTGAAGGTGACCGGCGGTGGCGACAGCTCACCCAAGGGGGACAGCGGCACGTCCACCACGGCCGGCCGCAAGTACGACGACTCGGTCCGCAAGACCTACCTCGACACCTGCGTCGGGGGCAACAACGGGATGACGAACTACTGCAACTGCACCCTGGACAAGCTCGAGGCTGGCTACAGCCAGGACGATTTCCTGCGACTGAACGCCGACGTCCAGTCGGCCGCCGCCCAGCGTGTGATCAAGGATATTCGTCAGGCCTGCGAAAAGCTCAAGTAGGGCTGGGGCGCGGAACGCCTCAGCCGTCGGACACTCCGCCCGACCGATCTGGTTACCGGGCCGGTGTAGACAGCGGGGCAACCTTGATCAGGCTCGCCTGGGCGGTGGAGGTGGCCGGTCAGGTCATGAGGACCCCGCACGGGAGCGCTCCGTCCGGTATCGGTCGGGATGTTCCCAGCGTGCGGTGGTGGGATGCGGGGCGCCCGGTGGGTCCGGGTTCGGGCGCTGGACGGGGCAGGTCATACTGGTTAATGACCTTTAGTCGGCTTCGCCGGGACTCGTGACGTTCCCGCCTTCGAGAGATACGACATCCGCGCTCCACGGCCGCTAGACGGGTCGTGGCACTGAGCAGGGGGGCAGGGGTTGCCCACCGACGACCACGGCCGCTTGCTGAGCGATGACGGTGTCTGGGCCTGGGATGCCGCGTCCCATCAATGGGTTCCACGGGCGCAACAGCCTGCCGTCCCCGTCGTACCGGTGACCGCGAGCCGCGACGACTTCTTCGCGGTCGAGCGGGTCAACACGCCCGAGCCGTCCTCCCACACCAGCCCGGCCGCGACGCCCGACGCCACGGGCGCGGCGACGTCCGAGTGGAATCCGCGCGCGGCAAGCCATCCGGCCCCCGCCGCGCAGCCCGGCGCCGCTTGGAGCGGGACGCCCTCGCCCATCGAACCGCGCGCGGACCTCGACCCGTTCGCGGTCGACTCCCCCTGGAACGGCTCCTACGGCAACAGGGACACGGGGCTGTCCGTCACGGCAATCGACGTCGGACCGGACACACCCGCCGCCGTCCCACCGCCGGTGGCGGCGAGCCAAGGCCCCCAGCCGGCCACCGGCCATCAGCCAGGCCCAGCTCATCCTGAAGCGCTGGGCTACGGAGCGCCGGACTATGGCCGGCTGGACTATGGCCAGCCGGACTACGGCGGGCCGGACTACGGCGGGCCGGACTACGGCGCGCGGGCCGCCCCGGCGCCATACCTTCCACCGAGGCCGTCGCCGACCGCGACTCCCTACCAGTCATCGACCGCCGCGCCGTCGCCGACATCGCCGTCCGCGCCGTCGTCATCGCCCTGGTCGGCGCGGCCTGGTCAAGGGGAAGCATCGGCCAGCGGCGCGGCCGCGGCGGTACCCGGTCCCCGCCCGGCGAGCGGTCCCTTCCAGCTGGGGCCGTCTCAGACCTCCTGGCAGACCTCTCGGATCGCCGACCTTCCAGCAGACCTCCCGGCAGACCTCCCAGATCGGCTTCGCCAATCCGGCAGGGACCCCGGGCTTCGCCAGTCCGGCAGGGACCCCGGGCCTGGCCGCTCCGGTAGGGACCCGATCGCGGATCCGGGAGCGACCCCGAATCTCGCCGGCCAGCCAGGCACCCCAGGCCTCGCCGGCCCGGGAGGGACCTCGGGGTCCGTGCGCGTCGGCGGCGACCCGCGCGGCCGGCCAGCCGGCACGCCAGGTGGCGGCTACCCGGCCGCGGGGAGCGCCTCGCCCTGGGAGCCCGGACCGCGGGCCGCCGGAGCGCCCGTTCCGGGAACCCCGGCCACGGGCGTGGTCGCTGTCAGCGGTCCGGCAGGGGCGGGCGCTCCGCGGGCGCGGGTGTCCCCCGTGTCCACGGCTCCCGCGTCCCCAGCGGGCGCCGGCCTTGGTTCCCGGCCACCGGGCGCGGCGGGCGACGAACGCCCGCCGAACATCTTCTTCACCCCGGCGCGGGGGCTTCCTCGGCCGACGACCGGGACGCCCGCTCCCGGCGCGCCAGGCTTCCCTGGAGCGGGTATGCCGGTCGGCGCGCCCGGCGGTCCGCGCACCCACGGCGGTCCTGAGGAGGGCCGCTCGCCTTACGGCGGCGGCCCGGGCGACCGCGCCGCCGGGGCACCACCGTCGTCCCCCTGGAGGGCACCAGGGGCGGACCCCACTTCCTCCGGGGCATCCGCGCCCGTGAGTGGCACCGGGTGGGCAGCGCCGTTCACCGGGACACCGCCGGACCCAACCGGGCGAGGCTCCGAAGGCCCGCCAGGCACAGGCTGGCGCTCGCCAGCCCCGCCGGTCACCGATCGGACCGGTACGCGGGCACCGGTGCCACACGCACGCGCCGCCAGCACGCCGGCGGGCAGGCCCATCATCGACCCACGCGACCCCTTGGGCACCGGCGACCTCGCCGGCCTGCCCCGGCGCCCTTCCCATGCCACCGGCGCGCCGAGCGGCCCGATGCCCAGCCGCCCGGCCGCCGGCGGTCCGCTGCCCGGCGGCCAAATCCCTGGCGGCCCAGTAGCCGGTGGCCCCGTCCCTGGCGGTCCGGCTCCCGGCGGACCGCCGCCCGGCCGGCGGATCGACGGACTCAGCGGGGCCCAGAGCGCTGGAACGCTTCGTCCTGGCGCCGGGCCGGCGGAGCGGGGGCTGCCGCCGGGAGCGGCCGCCCCGGCGCCGCGGGGACGGACGGGCGGCGAGATCGCGCCGGCCGCGCGGGACGAGGCCCAGTCAGGCAGCGGACGACGGCGAGCCCGCCGCCGTGAGGGAGTGACAGGCCCCCGGGGAGCGGCGGAGCCGACGGGGTTCCCGGCGCCCGAGCGGGCCGGGACGGGGCGGCAGCCCACACCGCTGGCGCCGCGGGCCGACGGATCCTCGGCAGGCGCCTCAGCGGTCCCGCGGGAGGCTCGAGGCGGCGGGGGCAGTCCGTCGACGCCGACGGGCGAGCGGGCGACGGCGTCGCGGCGGCTCGCGCCGGTCGAGACGACGTCGATCCTGTCCAGAACGGCCGGCAGTCTGCCCCGCCGCGGCGCGACGCGCAGCGTGCCGGCGGACCGGCGCCGGACGCCGAACCCGATCACCGACTCCATGAGCCTGCAGGCGGTCACGCCCGAGGCGCTGGCCGATGCTCCCGAGCGCTCGGGGGGCCGGCGGGCGCGCGGTGGCCAGGACCAGAGCGGCACAGCGACCGGGTCGAGGCCCGGCCCCAGAACCGGCCCGAAGGCCGCCCGCAGGACGCGCGACGCCGGCGGGTCCGACGAGCCGCTCGCCGACCGAGGCCCCGCGGCCGGTCTCACCGGGGAGCCCCGCGGCCCAAAGCCCGGTGCTGACCCAGGTGGCGCCCGGGGCGGGCAGCACGAGGACGGGCCGCGGTCGCGGCTCAGCGGCCCCGCGGCGGGCCTGGATCCACTCACCGGCCCTGAGGGCAGAGGCGCCCAGGAAGCCGTTGGTTCCGGTGATGGCGCGCGGCTGGCGAGCCGGGGGCGCTCCCAGAGCGGCACGGCGGACTCGAAAGGTCGACCGGGCGGTTCTGGGCGTCGCTTCGCCGCCGACGGCATCGAGGACGCGTTGGAGCTGGGCGAGGCCGAAGACGAGCGCCCGCCGACATCGCGGCGGGGGCCCGCCGCGGATGGTGACGCCGCGGCGGACGATCGACTGGCGTGGTTCCGGCACGGCTGGCTCGGTCCGCTCGCGGTCGCGGTCATCGTGGCGCTGGTGTCGTTGGGGATCTACGTACTGGTCATGGGACGCGGGGGCGGCGGCCGTTCGGGCGCGAGTGACACCGCGGCAAGCGCCACGCTCTCGCCCGCCGGAACCAACCCGGACGCGAGGGTCGGCAAGGCGCTGGCCGACGGCACCTACAGCTGCGTAGCGGGTGCCGCTCCGGCCGCCCCCTCCGCCAGCACGGCCGCGTCGACGGGCACGACCCCGGCCGCCGCGGGGCCGTCAGCCGCCGCCGGGCCCGCGCCAGGCGCTCACGCCGGCGTCCTGGTCGTCCCGACCACGAATGGGAAATACCAGTGGAACGGGCAGCAGGGCGACTACACGATCGCCACACCGACGTTCGATGACGCCTCCAATGTCATCGCCGCCGTGGCATTCACCAGCGGCCCGCTCCAAGGGCAGGTGGGTAACAGCATCGCCGTCTGGCCCGTCGGCGGCCGAGCGCAGGCCACCGTGTACGTCACCAAGGGTGGCAACATGTCCTGCGCTCTCAACTAAAAGGTGTCCAGGGTCACCACCCCTGTGCGATACGTCAGACGTGGCTGCGACACGTTCACTCCGCACCACGCAGCGGATCTGCTCGTTCGAGCGTAGCCCGCGATAGCTGCACCGAAATGGACCCAGTTGACGAGTTTGGACCGGGGTGCGGCAGGATCAGAGGCCATGCGCAGGTCTGACCGTTCGACGGGCAAGAAGCGGCCGATCTTCCAAGCGGCCGGTGGCAACGACGCCGCAGCCCGTCCTCAGCTTGCTTCGTCCCCCACGACGGCGGCCGACACCGATCACGGCCTCGCCGCACCCGCCGCCACTGGCCGGGAGGAGCCCGCCGCGGCAAGCGGCCAGGGTTTCCGGTTCGTCGACCGGCGCGCGCTGCTGCGGCTCGCGGGCACCGCCGCCCTCGCCGCGCCGGCCGGTGGCCTGCTCGCGGCGTGCAGCGGCTCCGGATCATCGACGAGCTCGAAGATCCGGCCCGTGCGCATCGGCCTCGTGACGCCACAGTCCGGTGCGCTCAGCAGCTTCGCTGACGCCGACCTCTTCGTGACCGACGTTCTGAAGGACTTCTTCGCGAACAACGGCGGACTGTCGGTCGGCAGCACCACCCATCCGGTCGAGATCTACATCCGGGACAGCCAGTCGACCTTCGCCCGAGCGGCCAAGGCGGCGAGCCAGCTGATCTCCGACGACCAGGTGGACATCGTCCTGGTGGGCTCGACGTCGGACACCGTCAACCCGGTCGCCGACCAGTGCGAGGTCAACAGCGTCCCATGCATCTCCACCATGGCGCCCTGGGAATCGCGGTATGTCGATCCCAGCGGAAACCTCAAGACCTCCAACTGGACCTACCACTTCTTCCCCGGTCTCGCGGAGTACTTCAACGCCTACTCCTCGATGTGGGGGCAGACCGCCGAGGTTCCGAACAACCACACGGTCGGCGCGCTGTGGCCGGATGACACCGACGGCCGGACCTTCGCGAACCCGAAGCTGCGGTTCCGCCAGGGCCTCGCGGCCACGAACCTCGAGCTGGCCAGCGCCGGGACCCCGGTCGGATTCTCGGACTACCTCCTGTACACGCCGGGCACGAAGTCCTTCGTCGACATCATTGCCCAGTTCCAGGAGCAGAACGTCCAGATCGTCACCGGCATCGCGCGCGCCGCGGATTACATCCAGTTCCAGCGGGACGCCATCAACCAGAAGTTCTTCCCGCGGATCATCACCCTGTCCAAGGGGCTGCTGTTCGAGAGCGATCTGAAGGTCCTTGGTGGCACCGTGGCCGACGGGCTGACCACGGAGATGTTCTGGTCGAACAAGCGCCAGACCCGCAGCTTCCTGACCAACTGGACGTCGGCACAGCTCGCCGACCAGTACCAGAAAGCGAGTGGTCCGAGCGGGTCGCAGCAGCTCGGCACTTCGCTCGCGCTGTTCGACGTCGCGGCGCAGGCCCTGGCCAAGGTGAACTCGCTCGACGACCGGAAGGCGATCGCGGACGTCCTGAAGACCCTCACGGCCCGCACCATCGTCGGCGACGTGAAGTTCGGCGCCCGCAAGGACCTGCCGCAGAACGTCGCGACGATTCCGCTGAACGGCGGGCAGTGGCGTTGGCACGCGGACACGTTCACGTTCGACCTGGAGCAGGTCAACAACTCCGGCGACGGGAACATCCCGAACACCGGCACCCTCAGGCAGCTCAACCAGGACGCCTAAGCCCCCCCCGCACGAGAAAGCCGTCCCCGGCGAAGTTCGCCGGGGACGGCTTTCTCGTGACGCTGACGGGCTGGCTGTCGCGGTCCGCGCGCGACGACTTCGCACGGTGACGCCGGACACCCCGCGCCTACCAACAATGAAGGGGAGGGCACGATGCCCTCCCCTTCATCCTTCCGGCCGCGTCGCCCCAGGCGCTAGGCGCGCAGGGCGGCCCGGGACATCGTGTGCTCGACCACCGCGATCAGCGCGCTCTTCGTCGAGTCGCGGTTGCGCGCGTCGCAAGTGATGATCGGCACCGACGGGCCGATCTGCAGCGCCTCCCGCACGTCCTCGATCGAGTGCCGCAGCACCCCGTCGAAGCAGTTCAGACCGATGACGAACGGCAGCTGGCGCTGCTCGAAGTAGTCGACGGCGGCGAAGCAGTCCGCGAGCCGGCGGGTGTCCGTGAGCACGATCGCGCCGATCGCACCGCGGACGATGTCGTCCCACATGAACCAGAACCGGTACTGTCCCGGCGTCCCGAACAGGTAGAGGATCAGGTCCTCGTCGAGCGACACCCGGCCGAAGTCCATCGCCACCGTGGTCGTCGTCTTGTCGACCAGGTGAGTCAGATCGTCGACGTGCGCACCGGCCTCGGTCATGAC
Organism: Pseudofrankia coriaricola; assembly: GCF_032027725.1. Taxonomy (NCBI): domain Bacteria; kingdom Bacillati; phylum Actinomycetota; class Actinomycetes; order Frankiales; family Frankiaceae; genus Pseudofrankia; species Pseudofrankia coriaricola. The sequence continues at coordinate 124,346 of NZ_JASNFO010000002.1, forward strand.
GGCTTCGGTGCGAAGCGGGACGATTTCCGATACAGAGCCCACGAAAGTGGTCTTCCCTGCGCCGAAACCGCCGGCAACCACGATCTTGACCGAGGTGGTCGCGACCGAGGAGTTGACCCTTCTGTTGTCAGAGCTTTCGTAGGCCACTGAGAACCCTTTCGAGCAACGCGAGATCCGGTGCCTCGTCGCGGTCCGGCTGCTGGTGTACGCGGACGAAGCCCTCGTCCGCCATGTCGCCGACCAGCACCCTCGCGACACCGAGGGGCACCCGCAGGCCGGCGGCGATCTCCGCCACAGACCGGACCTGACGGCACATGGCGGCGATGGACTGCTGCTCAATGCTGAGGCCGATCGCGCGTTCCTCGCCGTACTGGGTGGTGATGACGAGCGCTTCGATGGCGAGCTCGTAACGCGACCGGGTCCGCCCGCCGGTCATGGCGTACGGCCGGACGACAGGCCCGGGCGGGCCCCCCATGTCGCTCACGTTGACTTCCCCCTAGGCCCGGAGTGATCTGGGGTGGTACCCGCGCTCATCGAGGAAGCGTCCCTTGCAGCTCCTGGCGCAGCTGCGGCGTAAGGACGTCCTTCGCCCGGTGCACGAGCAGTGCCATCTCGTAGCCCACGAGGCCGATGTCGCACGACGGCGCTGCCAGCACCGCCATGCTCGCCCCGTCACTGATCGCCATGATGAACAGGAACCCGTGCTCCATCTCGACGACCGTCTGGGTCACCAAGCCGGCCTCGAAGACCCGGGCCGCACCCTGCGTCAGGCTGACGAGCCCGGAGGACACGGCCGCGAGCTGGTCAGCCCGGTCGCGTGGGAACCCGTCCGACACCGCGAGCAGCAGACCGTCGGCCGACACGACGACCGTGTGCGCGACACCCGGAACCCGGTCGACGAAATTGTTGATCAGCCAGTTCAGGTTCTGCGCCGCTGCGCTCACCGGTCTCACCGTTCCTCCTGCCCGTCACGGCGGGCGCTTCTTGTCTCGGCACCCATGTCCCGTCCCTGCCGAACACCCTGGTAGAAGCTGGCGAGACGCCCACCAACCGCCTCAGGGGACCTGGTTGTCGCGTCGGCTGGCCGCGGCTGCTGGGGCTTGCGATTACTGGCTGGCTCGGCGGTGCCGGGGACCAGGTTGCTCATCGGCACCCGCACCGGAAGTCCGGCCCTGGTCGTGGACGAGTCCTGCCCACCGGGCTCGCGCAACGCCTCGGCTGCCCGCCAGCCGGCATCGCCGGCCGACTCCCAGCCGTTGTCCGCGCCGCCGCCGCGCTTCGGCAGCGGCTCAACGGGCGCCTGGACGGGCCGAGGGCCAGTCGCGGAACCGTTCGAGACGTTGTCGCCATATGCGGCGGGCTGGCGGTACCCGGCGTCCGGACCGGGCCCGGGCGCCGGTGTCCGGACGGCCGCGGCCGGCCGGACCGGCATGGCGGCTGGCGCCGCCTCCTGCCGTTGGACCGGGTGCTCCGCGGTGCTGCCACCCGCGCCGCTGCCCATGATGCGCATGCCGGCCGAGGCCCGCGGCGCGGTGAACGCGGCCGGCGGCGTGACCTCGACAACCGGGTCCGGCGCGGCGGCGACAACCGGGTCCGGCGCGGCGGCGGCACGGGGCTCGTCGCTGGGCGAGCGGCGCTGGAACCAGGCAGAGACGGAGTCGAAGATCGGCGTGGTGTCCAGGTCCTCGCCGTCACCGAGGTAGATCTCGCCGGTGTCGTCGGCTTGCGGCCGCGGGTAGCCGCCCGTCGCCGGCTGCTCGTCCCAGCTTGGCTGGGGCACGTCCACCGGCGCCGGCTCAGGCCGGTGGGCGGGCCTGGCGAACACGTTCTCCTGCGGGCCCGAGTAGTCCGGCTGGCCCGCGTAGTTACGCGTGTCCGCGTAGTTCGGCGGCTCGGCGTAGTTCTGGCCGGGCTGCCCCGGTGCCCGGTAGCTACCCGCGCCGTTCGGCGCGTAGCCGCCCTGGCGGGGCATCGGGCCGGTCTGGTCCAGGGGCTCCGGCCCGTCCGGACGCTGGAAATCGCCGCTCCAGTCGTCACGCGGGCCGCGGGTGTCCGGCTGGCCGGTCCTCGGCCCGCCGGCCGGCTCGGCGTAGGCGGGCCCGTCGGGGCCCGGCTGCTGGCCGGACCTGGCGACTGGCTGCCCGCCGCTGAACGGGCTTGGGCCGAGCCGCTGCGTGTCCTGCTCGGTATAACGGCTGACCGTCTCCCGAGTCGGCAGCGGGCCGGTCATCGGGGCCGGCGGTGTGCCCTCGCGCTGACCGCCAGCCGGGCCGATCGCCAGTGGCGGCGGCCCGAACCGTCCGGCGTCCTGAGTTGTTCCCGGACCTGGATGGTCGGCGGGGCCAGGCTGGGGGGTCTGCCGGGAGGTCAGGGCCGGTAGGGGGCCGCTCGGCGGCCCGAACCGGTTCTGGTTCTGGTCGGTCATCTCCTCCAGCAGGTCGTCCGGACGCTGCCGAGGACCGCCACGTCCACCCTCGGCGCCGGACGGGGGGCCGTACTGCTGTGGCCCGCTGAAGGACGGCTGGCGCGACGGGCCGGTCAGCGCGCCCGGGATGGGACCGCTGCCAAGCTCCGGCCGGCCGCCCTGCCCGGGGCCGAAGGCGCCGAAGGCCTGGACCGGCCGGGCCGGAGCCTCGCCGCCGGGCCGGCCGATCGCCGCCGGTCGGGCTGCCCCCGCGGGGCTGGTGCCGCCGGCGCCGTCGCCGGTGACCAGCTTGGCTGGCAGCCGGATGACGGCGGTGATGCCGCGGGTCGGCGACTCGCGCAGCTGGACGCGGATGCCGTGCCGGCTGGCCAGCCGGCCGACGGCGAACAGGCCCATCGTCCGGGACACGGAGACGTCCACGACCGGCGGGTTCGCCAGCCGCTCGTTGATCCGCTCCAGGTCCTTGGCCGGCATGCCGATGCCCTGGTCGACGATCTCGATCATCGCGCCGGCGCCGGGGCCGAGGGAGTGGCTGGTGACGACGACGTCCGTCGCCGGCGGGGAGTACGCCGTGGCGTTCTCCAGCAGCTCGGCGATGAGGTGGACGACGTCGCTGACACCGTTACCGGCGATCGACACCGACGCGGCGGTGGTCTGCTTGACCCGGGTGTACTGCTCGACCTCGGAGATGGCCGCGAGGACCACCTCGTTGAGCGGGACGGGGTGGGTCCAGCGGCGGGCGGTGTCGGTGCCGGCGAGGACCAGGAGCGACTCGTTGTTCCGGCGCATACGGGTCGCGAGGTGGTCCAGCTTGAACAGGTTGGACAGCTGGTCCGGGTCCTGCTCGCGGTTCTCCAGGTCGTCGATCAGCCGGAGCTGCCGCTCGACGAGGCCCTGGCTTCGCCGGGAGAGGTTGACGAACATCGCGTTGACGTTGTTCCTCAGCACCGCCTGCTCGGACGCGAGCTTGACCGCCTCGTGATGGACCTGGTCGAACGCCCGGGCGACTTCGCCGATCTCCTCGTCGGTATCGATACCGACGGTTTCGATCTCGTCGTCGATCACCTGTTCGGACGAATCTCGGATCCGGCGGACGGCCTCCGGCAGACGCCGCTCGGCGATGTCGAGCGCCGCGGTCCGCAGCGCGAACAGCGGGCGGATCAGCGACTGCGCCACGACCAGGGTGATGACGAGGGCAGCCGCCAGGATCAGGACGGTGAACAGCGCGGACAGGAGCGCCCGTCGCTGGATGTCGCCACGTAGGCTGTCGACCCGCTTGTCGATCTGGCTGAGCAGCTTGTCCACGACGTCGTAGTTCAGCTCGATGGTGGCGCGGGTGTTCTGCAGCCATTTCGTCGGGTCGATGCCATTGACGCCGGTCAGCGTTCCCTGATCGCCGGTGAGGGGCCTGTCCGGCAGGGCGTTCAGCACCAGGGCGGTGTACTGCTGGGTCTTGACGACGTCGCGGTTGGTGCGCTGGTTGACCGTCGTCGCGTACAGCGCCAGCTGCTCGGGCGTTGCGATCTTGGCGAACTGGTCCAGCTCGGTGCTGCGCTGGGAGTCGAGAGTCAGCGCCGCGCGGAAGTCGTCGCTGCTGAACGGCTGCTGCGACGCGAGGTAGATCTCGATCTGCGACTGCTGCTGGGCCAGCAGGTCGGTGGCAAGCACGAGGTGGGAGGTCGCCTCGACCGAGCTGTCGAGCTCACGGTCGTCGTTGCCCTGCGGGATGACGGCGACCAGGTCGAGGAGCGGCTCGATGATGGCGTCGTAGGCCTGCATCACGGAGACCGGCTCGGTCATCTTGATCAGCACGTCGCGCTTGGTCTTCAGGTCGTCCATGTGCAGGGCGACGGCGTCGAGCGCCTCGTTTACCTGGTCACCGAAAGTCCCGCGCTTGCCCTCGGCCACATCCTGGTATGCCTTGAAGTCGCTGTCGACGGTCCCACGAATGGTCTTGATCGATTCGAGACTAGCCGTCGTCGACTTGCGCGGGCTGAGCTGCAGCGCGACATAGTCGACCGTGAAGGTGCGCTCGCGCTCGAGCTCGTAGGTCAGCTTGACGGCCGCCTGGTTGATGGTGACCAGGCTGGACACCCGGTTGATGTCACGGGTGCTGGTGAGCACCGAGCTCGCGTCGATCAGCGCGTTCACGATGATCGCAACGACCGGGATCGCGAGGATCGCGATCAGCTTGGTGCGGACCCGCCAACTCGTCGGGCTGGTCAGGACGCCACCGCGCGCACGCGTCCCGTTACCGTCGTCGGGGGGGCGGGCCGCGGCGGGCCGCTCGCCGTGGCCCCCGTCGTCCACGACGGGGGATCCCGGTGCCGGCATCGGCATCGAGTCCGCGGCGATGCCCGTGCTGCTGGCCATCGGTTGTCTGCGCACGTACTTCGCAACCTCTCCGCCGGCCTCCCGGAACAGGGCACTCCCAGGATGGTTCGGTATCGGACCGGATGTCCCTCGGTCGGCACCATAGCGGTACCGCGTTAGTGCGTGAAAGGCGGCTACCTTACGCCATGTACTAGGAAGCCACGAGTTGTGCCCCTGATGCGCGCCTCATGAGGCCCGGAGACGCGCCGGACACCCCCGAGATCCGAGGACGATGTCGCACGCGTCACCGCTCGCTTACCCACAGGTCATCCACGAAGCGACCCTGGTCGCCGACCGTGGCGCATGTCGGTAACGGTACGGGGCGATCTGGGCGCCACAGGAACTTCCCCTCCATCAATCCCCCTATGTGGTCGCCGAACGTTCCAAGTCAGATACAGATTGTCGGGATTTGTCAATCCCGAAAATTCGGCCCGGCTCTTCGCCGCGGCCGCGGCCGGCCCTCGAGCATCTCGGCGGCACGCCAGCGCGGCCCCGCCATGGGCGCGTCTCCGTAGACTTGGCAGGTGAGCGCTCCCCACAGGCCGACATCGCCGCCTTCAGGTCAGTCGCCGCCTTCAGGCCAGTCGCCGCCTTCAGGCCAACCGGCAGGACCCGTGCCAGGAGGCCCCGCCGGCCGAACCGGCTACGACACCGCCCTGGTCATCGACTTCGGCGCCCAGTACGCGCAGCTGATCGCCCGCCGAGTGCGGGAGTGCCACGTGTACTCCGAGATCGTGCCGTGGAACACGCCGGTGGCGGACCTGCTGGCCCGCCGCCCGGCAGCCGTGATCCTCTCCGGCGGCCCCAAGTCCGTGTACTCCCCCGGTGCGCCGCGGGTGGACCCGGCGCTGTTCGACACCGGCATCCCCGTGCTGGGCATCTGCTACGGCCACCAGGTGATGGCGCAGGCCCTCGGCGGCACCGTCGAGCGCACCGGGACCGCCGAGTACGGCGCCACGGAGCTGGCCGTCACCAGCCCCGGGGTGCTTTTCGACGGCCTGCCGGTCCAGCAGCAGGTCTGGATGTCACATGGCGACGCCGTCACCGCGGCGCCCGCCGGTTTCGAGCTCACCGCGGCGACACGGTCGACTCCGGTCGCCGCGTTCGAGGACGTCCGGCGCGGGCTGTTCGGTGTGCAGTTCCACCCCGAGGTGCTGCATACCGAGCACGGCATGGATGTGCTGCGGCGCTTCCTGCTGCACGGCGCGGGTGCCCGCCCGGCGTGGACGATGGTCAACATCGTCGACGAGGCGGTCGCCGCGGTTCGCGCCCAGGTCGGCGACGCGAAGCTGATCTGCGCGCTGTCCGGCGGCGTGGACTCCGCGGTCGCGGGCGCGCTCGTGCAGCGGGCCGTCGGCGACGCCCTCACCTGCGTCTTCGTCGACCACGGCCTGCTGCGGGCCGGCGAGGCCGAGCAGGTCGAGCGCGACTTCGTCGCGTCCACCGGCGTCGAGCTGGTGCACATCAAGGCCGCCGACCGCTTCGCCGCGGCGCTGGCCGGGGTCACCGACCCGGAGCAGAAGCGCAAGATCATCGGGCGCGAGTTCATCCGGGTCTTCGAGGAGGCCGCCCGCGAACTGGAGGCCCGCGCGGAGGCCGCCGGCAGCCGCATCGAGTACCTCGTCCAGGGCACCCTGTACCCGGACGTGATCGAGTCCGGTTCCCCGGACGCCGCGAAGATCAAGTCGCATCACAACGTTGGCGGCCTGCCGGAGGACCTCCAGTTCGGCCTGGTCGAACCATTGCGGATGCTGTTCAAGGACGAGGTGCGCCGGCTCGGCGAGGAGCTCGGCCTGCCCGAGGAGATCGTCTGGCGCCAGCCGTTCCCCGGCCCGGGGCTCGCCGTGCGGATCATCGGCGAGGTCACCCAGGAGCGGCTGGACATCGTGCGCGCCGCCGACCAGATCGTCCGCGACGAGATCCGCCGCGCGGGGCTCGAACGCGAGATCTGGCAGGTGTTCGCCGTCCTGCTGGCCGACGTGCGCTCGGTCGGCGTCCAGGGCGACGAGCGCACGTACGGCCATCCCGTCGTGCTGCGCGCGGTGACCAGCGAGGACGCGATGACGGCGGACTGGGCGCGGCTGCCGGCGAACGTCCTGGAGCGCATCAGCAACCGCATCGTCAACGAGGTCCCCCAGGTCAACCGCGTCGTCTACGACATCACCTCCAAGCCCCCGGGCACCATCGAATGGGAGTGATGGGGCGCTGGACGCGCCATCACTCTGTCGGGCGCTGAGCGCCCTCCCCGCGTTGGTTCCGGGTCCAGGTATATGGGGGTGGTTCGCGTGGACCCGGCGGACCATGTGGCTGGGTTGGTACTGCGCTGAAGGCGCCGTCACCGGATGTGGCCAGGTCGCGCGACTCGCTCACCACGACCACCCCATAGCCCGACCGCCACGTAGCTGGCGGTGGCCGGGCTGGACCCGGCGGACCATGTGGCTGGGTTGGTACTGCGCTGAAGGCGCCGTCACCGGATGTGGCCAGGTCGCGCGACTCGCTCACCATGACCACCCCGGCACGGGACCACGGGTCGAACTTGCCGCTACTGTAAACGGTTATAGTAGCCGTTATGCGACGATGAGTAGTCGGTTTGACGGGGGTAGGGGTGGCGGAGCAGGCTGGAGAGGTGCAGCAGCACCTCATGGCCATTACGTGGGCGCGCGACTAAGATCGTCACGACGATCAGGCCGCGCGCCCAGCCTTCCGCGTCTGCGGGGGGCTTTTTTGTTTGCCGCGGCCACGGCGCACAGGTGGCCGCCCAGCCACCAGGAGCAGCCCCGATGACCAAGCCAGCAGCGACAACGCCGTCGCCGCGCGCCTCCGACGCCGCCAGCAAACCGGGCGCGACCAGGGCATCCCGGACCTCCCAGCAGACCTGCTCGATCGGCTCCGCCGATCGAGCAGGAACCCCGGGCTCCGCAAGCTCCCAGACCTCCCCGATCGGCTTCGCCGATCGAGCAGGAACCCCGGATCCGGCAGGAACCCCGGCCCAGGCGTCGCCCATCGACCAAGCCGACGACGTAGAGGGAACTACAAGCCAGCCGGACGATGACGCCGAGGTCGTCGATGCCGCGGCCCTGCTCCGGACGGTCGACGTCGAGCGAGCCGCCGCCACTCTCGCCGGCGTCTCCCGGCTCACCAGGGTCGTCCGGCACCCGGGACTCGGCCTGCGCGCGGGCGCGCCGATCTGGCTGAAGTGCGAGAACGAGCAGCACACCCGGTCGTTCAAGCTGCGCGGCGCCTACAACCGGGTGGCGCAGGCCGACCCGGCGCGGCGGGCCCGCGGCCTGGTCGCGGCCAGCGCCGGCAACCACGCCCAAGGTGTCGCGTACGCGGCGGCTCAGTTCGACGTCGAGTCGACGATCTTCGTCCCAAGCGGCGCGAACCCGGTCAAGGTGGCCAGGACTCGCCGCTGGGGCGCCCGCGTGGAGCACGTGGACGGCGGTGTCGAGGCGGCGCTCGCCGCCGCCGAGGCGTTCGCCGCCGACGGCGGCCGGCTGATGGTCCACCCCTTCGACGATCCGGCCGTGATCGCCGGCCAGGGCACGGTCGGGCTGGAGCTCCTGGAGCAGGTACCCGGTCTGCGCACCGTCATCGTCGGCATCGGCGGCGGCGGGCTCGGGACCGGGATAGCGGCGGCGCTGGCAGCCCGCGACGCGGACACCAGGGTCATCGGCGTGCAGGCGCGGAGCGCGCCCGCGTTCGCCGACTCTTTCCACGCCGGCCGGCTGCTGTCGGTCGCCGCCGACACCGTCGCCGACGGGATGGCGGTGCGCACTCCCGGCCGGCTCACGCTCGCGCTCGCCGCGTCCCTGCTCGACGACGTCGTGACCGTCGACGAGGACGCGTTCTGGGAGGCGATGGTGCTGCTGCGCCGCACGGGCGGGCACGTCGTCGAGCCAGCCGGCGCCGCCGGCGTCGCCGCACTGCTGCGCCACCCGGACCTCGCGCAGGGCCCGACCGCGGTGGTCCTCTCAGGCGGCAACCTCGATCTCGCCACCGCCGACCGCGTCACCTCCCTGGCCACCGCCGCCACCATCCCCGTCGCCCGCACCTGCTGAGGCGTGCGGCGCTGGACGCGCGCCCTGCCTGTCGGACGCTGAGCGTCCTCCCAGCGTGGTACCGGATACAGGCGTATGGCCGTGGTTGATGTGGTGCCGGACTGAGGACGGGGCTGAGTTGGCGCTGCGCTGAAGGCGCCGTCACTTGCAGTGCTGGCGCGGGTGGACCGCCCGCCCGTTCGGCACGTCCCGGACCTGCCGGATCGACGGAGCTTACGGAGCTTACGGAGTCAATCCGGCAGGGACCCGGGCCCGCCCGCCTCAGAGCTTGGTGAGGGGGGCGTAGCGCAGGAGGAGGTCCTTGGTGCCGGTGCCCTCGCCGAAGTCGACCTTCGCCTGGGAAGACTCGGCGACGCCGCTGGTGGCGATAACCACGCCCAGGCCGAACACGTCGTGGGTGACCCGGTCGCCGGCCGAGAGCTGGATGATCGGGCGGCTGGCCGGACGGGAACGGGCCTGCCCTGCCGGGGAACCGGCGGGCGAGCCGCTCCTGGCGCCGGCGGTCCCGCCCGCGCCGCGGCCGGCGCCACCGAACCCGCCGCCGCCCGAGCCGAAGCCGCCGCTGGGGCTCGCCGGGGCGGGGGCCAGGCGGCGCCAGTCCAGCAGGTGCTCAGGGACCTCGGTGAGGAAACGCGACGGCGGGTTGTAGGCGGGCTGGCCCCAGGCGCTGCGGACCAGCGAGCGCGTCAGGTACAGGCGCTGGCGGGCCCGAGTGATGCCGACATAGGCGAGCCGGCGTTCCTCTTCCATCTGTGTCGGGTCGCCGAGCGTGCGCATGTGCGGGAAGATGCCATCCTCGAGCCCGGTGAGGAAAACCACCGGAAACTCCAGGCCCTTGGCGCTGTGCAGGGTCATCAGTGTGACGACGCCGTCCGAGCCGTCGTCGGACGGTATCTGGTCAGCGTCGGCGACGAGCGAGACCTGCTCGAGAAAACCGGCGAGCGTGCCCTCGGGGAAGCGCTGGACGTACTCCCGGACGACCTCGACCATCTCCTGGAGGTTCTCCACCCGGCCCTGGGCCTCGATGGTGTCCTCGGCGACCAGCTCCGCGAGGTAGCCGGTTCGCTCCAGGATGGCCTCGGCCGTCTCGACCAGGTCGCCGGCGGCGGTCTCGCGCAGCTCGTCGAGCAGCGTGGCGAACTCGCGGATGGCCTTGGCGGAGCGGGTCGCCAGCCCCGGCACCTCGCCTACCCGGCCGAGCGCCTCGGCGAACGGGATGCGCTCCCGCTCGGCGAACGCGGCGAGCATCGCCTCGGCCCGGTCACCGATCCCGCGTCGGGGCACGTTGAGGATGCGTCGCAGGTTGACCGTGTCAGACGGGTTCGCCAGCACCCGCAGGTAGGCGAGCAGGTCGCGGATCTCCTTGCGCTCGTAGAAGCGCACACCGCCGACGACTCGGTAGGGCAGGCCGACGCGGATGAAGATCTCCTCAAAGACCCGGCTCTGCGCGTTGGTCCGGTAGAAGACGGCCACGTCGGCGGGGCGGGCGTGGCCGTCATCGGTGAGCTTGTCGACCTCCTCGGCGACGAACGCGGCCTCGTCGTGCTCGTTGTCGGCGACGAAGCCGACGATCTTCTCGCCGTCGCCGGCGTCCGACCACAGCCGCTTCGCCTTGCGCTGGCTGTTGCGGGCGATGACGGCGTTGGCCGCGGACAGGATGGTCTGGGTGGAGCGGTAGTTCTGCTCCAGCAGCACGACCCTCGCGTCCGGGAAGTCCTGCTCGAACTCGACGATGTTGCGGATGTCCGCGCCGCGGAACGCGTAGATCGACTGGTCGGCGTCGCCGACTACGCACAGCTCGGCCGGCCCCGGCATGCCCTCGTCGGCCGCCCGGCCGGCCGTCGAGACCGAGCCGTGCCCCGGGTTCACTCCGTCGCCGCCCTCGCTCCGCGGCCGTCCTCCTTCGTCGGACGTCCACTCCGCGAGCTTGCTCCTGCGCTCACTGCCGACGAGCTCGCGGATGAGCGTGTACTGGGCGTGGTTGGTGTCCTGGTACTCGTCGACGAGTACGTGGCGGAACCGGCGGTGGTAGTGCTCCGCGACGTCGGGGAACGCCTGCAGCAGGTTCACCGTCGTCATGATCAGGTCGTCGAAGTCCAGCGCGTTGGCCTCGCGCAGCCGGCGCTGGTAGAGCGCGTACACCTCGGCGACGGTCCGCTCGGGGTGGCTGGCGGCCTTGGCCTGCGCGGTCTCGTGGTCGATCAGCTCGTTCTTGAGCGTGCTGATCTGGGCGGCGAGCCCCCGGGCTGGGTGGCGCTTGGCATCGAGGTCCAGGTCGCGGCAGACCAGCGTGATCAGCCGCTGCGCGTCGGCTGCGTCGTAGATCGAGAACGAGGAGCCGAACCCGAGCCGCTTCGACTCGTTACGCAGGATCCGCACGCAGGCCGAGTGGAAGGTGCTGACCCACATGGCCCGCACCCGGCCGCCGACGAGCGCGCCGACCCGCTCCTTCATCTCGTTCGCGGCCTTGTTGGTGAACGTGATCGCGAGGATCTCGCCGGGGTGCACCTTGCGGGCGGCGAGCAGGTAGGCGATCCGGTGGGCGAGCACCCTGGTCTTGCCGGAGCCGGCACCGGCGACGATCAGCAGCGGCGAGCCCTCGTGCACCACGGCGGCGCGCTGCTGCGGGTTCAGCTCGGCCAGCAGCGCGTCCGGGTCCAGGCGCGGCGTCGGCCGCCGTCCCTCCGCGGCTGGCGCGGTGACCGGGGCAGCGGCCAGCACGGCGGGGGCGAACATGTCGTACGGGTCGTACGGCTCGTAGGCCGCATCGCCCGCCGGGACACCCGCACCGGGGGCACCCGCGCCAGGGGTCATGTCGTCGAAAAGGGTGCTCATGATTCCTCGATCGTACGTTCGAGAGGCCGTTCGCCGGGGCCGCCAGGGAATGGGGGGGTGGGCCGCTGGCGAACTAGGCATAGCCCCGTGGATTCGATCCGCCGGGGCGGATCGAATCCACGGGGACCCCAGCGGCTTCTGACTGAACTAGGGCACCACGCGGCGACCTCGGGGCGCTCAGCACCGCTGGGCGCGATGCAAGCGATGCCATCTGTCGACACTACGTAGCTTTGGAGCCGTCAAGTAACTACGGCTCACCATTGCGTGACTAGGGACCGACATTGCGCAGCGCCTCCCGCCGGGAGAGCGGGGAGAGCCGGTCCGCCCGCGTGGCGACGTAGCGGCGGACCTCGTCGGGGTCCGTCCAGGCATACTGCCGCAGCGCCCAGCCAATGGCCTTGCGGAGGAAGAAGTCGGGATCGTCGAGGTTCACCTCGATACAGGCGTAGAGCAGGTCCAGGTCCGTGCTCTTCTTCGCGCCGAGCTGGCAGATGATCGACGTGCGGCGCAGCCAGCGGTCGGGGTCGCGGCTCCAGCGCAGCATCACCGGCCGCAGGATCTCGGGGCTCGCGGCGAGCAGCGGCCCGACGCGGCGCGAGGCGACCTCATCGACGTAGTCCCACCAGGCGCCGGTGACGATCATCTCCTGATAGAGGGGCAGCACGTCAGGGGTCCAGTACGCCAGGTAGGGCCGGTGGCCGGTCAGCGCGATGGCGGCGTAGCGCTCCTCGCGGAACCCCGCCTCCCGCCAGAGCCGCAGCACCGCCGTCTGCCAGTCCGTCACCGTCTCCAGCCGGTGCGCGGCGAGGACGGGCCGCAGCGCCTGCTCCCTCGGCGGCTTCGGGACACCGAGGTAGGGCATCGACGACTTCATGTAGGCCTGCATCTCCGGCGCCTTCGCCGGGTCCGCCGCCGCGGCCAGGGCCGCTCGTACCGCGTCGACCAGCCGGTCCACCACCGAGGAGGATTCCACGGCCGAATTGTCGTCCACGAGGTGGACGGGCCAGGTATCGGCAGGCCGCGGACCCGCGCCGAACAGGGCGCCATACCTCCAAACGGCGGCACCCAACGCAAGCCCGCCTGCCCGCGCCCGCCTCGGCGGAAGGCGAGCATGCGCGGCGTACACGGCGTACCCGGCGAAGCGCCATACTTGTCACGGATCTCTGACAAAGCGTGATGGGTGGGCCGCATGGGGAGCTGGCGTCGGCTGTGGCGGGTCGGCGGGAGTCCGAGCGTCGACGACGGCCATGCCGACGACGAGATCCCGGCAGGGATGGACCCGTCGGCGCGCCCGACCTCGTCGTGGCCTCCTGGAACAGGGACCTGGGACGAGATCGGGTCGGCGCGGCAGCCGACCAGGCCGCCGCGCAACTGGGTTGGTGGGATACCTGCCTGGGTTCGAACGCCCACCTGGGTCCGAATGCCCACCTGGGCACGCCCACGCGCCCGCACGCTGCTCGGGGCCGGGACAGCCCTCGCACTGGTGGTGGCGACGACGACCGCCCTCACGGTCACGCCCGCCGGCAGGGACTGGGCCTGCGACCAGCTCGATCTGGGGTGCCCCCCACCGTTCCGGATCGCGGTACAGGCCGACCCAGGCTCGGTTGGGCCCAGCGATACCGACGCCCCGGGGACCGCCAGCTACGTGTTCAGCGGTGAGACGCGTGACCTCGGGCCGCCGCCGGACGGCCGGGAGGACTGCCGCGGGTGGGCCGCCTGGGCGGCCTCGATCGGCGCGGCATCGGCGGGCGCCACGCCGTTGCGCCTCGACGTTGCCGCGACCGGGCAGGACCAGGTGCGCGTGGTCGGCTTCACGCTCCGAGTCGGCGAGGACATCAAGTCTCCCTCCGCTGATGCCTCTCCCGCCAGACTTTCGTTGACCTGCACCACATCGCCGGACGCGGAGCGGCCGACGGCGCGGCAGCCTGGCACGGAGCGGCCGACCTCGGAGCAGCCGACCGAGGTGATACCGGCCGAAGTGACGACGTTGGACCTGGACAGCCGCCTGATCACCTCTCAGGATCCGGTCGTCGCCACGTCAGGAGAGCAGGCTCTACCGATCGCGCCCGGCATAACCACATCGTTCGCGGTCACCACGACGACATCGACCTGTGACTGCCGCTGGCGGGTCGAAGTCGAACTGCTGGTCGGCGACGAGCGGCAGGTGGTCACCGTCGGCCCGGACGGCGCTCGCCCCGGCACCGCGGCCGACAATCCCGACCAGCCGTCCTTCGAGACGACGACAGCGGATTACACCGGTCTCCCTGTCCACTACGTCGCCGGACGGTGGCAGTACGACCGGGGGAACGAGCCGACCACGTCATATCCGTATCCGTCCACTCCCGTGTGCCCGCTCGCGTCCACCTCCGAGGTCATCGCGGCACTGGACTCGGTGGGCGTGACGGCGAGAAGCACCACCCGGTTCAGCGCCGGAGCAAACCAGGACACGGACGACCCTGGCACGCGGGAGACGGCGGTCTGCTCGTGGCGGCTCCCCTCCGCGTCGACGGATCTGGGCGCCGTCATCCTCGTGGGCGCCACGACGGTGGACGAAGCGGCGGCACGTACCGTGTTCGCCGCGTGGAAGCAGGCATTTTCATTCTCGGACGCCATCGTGGATCAATGTGGCTTCCTGTCCAGCAACCCTCCGGTCGGCCTCGCGGCGGTCGGGGATGTCGGCGACGAGGCGGCCGGTAATCCTGGCTGGCTGGTCGCCCGGGCCGGGAACCGGATCGTCCGCGCCAGCGTGTGCGCCCCCGCGGGCGGCGACGGCGATCCGGCTCGCGCGCCGGCGGCGCCCGGCGACCTGGCGGGGCTGCGCATGGTGACGCAGGCGGTCCTGGGCAGCACGTGGTGACGTGACGAGCGCCTGAAGGGTGCTGGCGCGGGAGGATGACGGCATGCGTGCTGCTCATACCGTGGCCCAGGTACGCGCCGCCGAGGCGCCGTTGCTGGAAGGCCTGCCGCCCGGGGCTCTTATGCAGCGGGCGGTGCACGGGCTGCTCGGTCACGCCGTGCGCCACCTCGGCCGCCGGGTCTACGGACGACGCGTCGTCGTGCTCGCGGGCGGCGGGGACAACGGCGGGGACGCGCTGTGGGCCGGGGCGCGCCTGGCCGCGCGCGGCGCCCGGGTGGACGCGCTGGTCCCTGGTCGGACCCACCCGGAAGGTACGGCCGCGTTGCTCGCCGCCGGCGGCCGGCTGCACCGCGTCGTCGCGCCGGGCGACGTCCCAGCCGAGCCGGCCGAGGACGGCTCAGAGGCACTGCCGGATGACGCGGCCGCCGCGCTGCTGGCAAGGGCCGACCTCGTGCTGGACGGGCTGCTGGGGATCGGGGGTCGGGCCGGGCTGCGCGGGGCCTACGCCCGGCTCGCGGAGCTGGCCGCGCCGGAGCGGACGATCGCCGTCGACGTGCCGAGCGGGGTCGACGCGGACACCGGGGCCGCCCCGGGCACCGCCGTGCGGGCGGCCCTGACCGTGACGTTCGGGACGTACAAGCCCGGCCTGCTGCTCGGCGACGGTGCCGCGCACACTGGGGAGCTGGCACTCGTCGACATCGGCCTGGACCTGCCGGCCCCCGACCTGGTCGCGCTCGACGACGCGGACGTCGCCGCGCTGCTGCCGGAGCCAGGGCCGGCGGACTCGAAGTACACGCGCGGCGTGCTGGGCCTCGTCGGCGGCAGCGACCGGTACCCCGGAGCGGCCGTGCTCGCGACCGGCGGGGCGCTGCGCGGTGGCGCCGGCTACCTGCGGGTCGTCGCCGAGGCACGGGCGGCCGAGCATGTGCGCGGCGCGCATCCGGAGACGGTGGTGACCGTCATCGAGCCGGGTGACGCCGACGCGATGCTCGCGGCCGGGCGGGTGCAGGCCTGGGCGTTCGGCCCGGGAGTCGTGCCCGACGCGGCGGCGCGCCGCCTGCTGGACGCCCTCGTCGCCACCGACCTGCCGCTGCTGCTCGACGCCGGCGCTCTCGACCCGTTCGCCGACGCGTTCGCCGCCGGCTTCCCCGCCCGGGCCGGCGCGGGCGTCGGCGTCGGCGTCGGTTTCACCTCCGGCTTCGCCGGGGGCGGCGGCGCGACGGGCAGCGGCACCGGCGCGTCGACCGGCCGCGACGTCCTGGCCCGGCGCGCCGGGCCGGTGGTGCTGACGCCGCACGAGGGCGAGTTCGCCCGGCTCACCGCGACGGCGCTCGGCTGGGATGCCGCCGAGACCCGGCGGGAACTGGCCGGCGACCGGCTCGGCACGGCCCGCCGCGCGGCCGCGGCGCTGGGCGCGACGGTGCTGCTCAAGGGCAACCGGACGCTCATCGTCGACCCGGACGGCGCCGCCCGGGTGAACACCACGGGCACGCCCTGGCTCGGCAGCGCCGGCACGGGCGACGTCCTCACCGGCCTCGCGGGCTCCCTGCTCGCCACCGGTCTCGGCCCGCTCGACGCGGCCAGTGCCGCCGCCTACCTGCACGGCGTGGCCGGCCAGCTCGCCCCCCGCCCGCTGTCGGCCTCGGACCTTCCCACGACGCTTCCCGCCGCGATCGCGCACGTCCTCGCCGGCGCCGCCGGGTAGGTATCACGCCGATGGGCATGGTTGATGCTCCGGTGGGCGGATAACTGGATACTCGCCGGTGCATCATCGGATGAGGCCGGTCGCGACCGGCTGGTAACCAGCTGGGTCGGCGAGCGGCGAGGTGGGCGGTGGCGGGCGCGGCAGCGGGAGTCGGCGGTCTCGTGCGGGGCGCCGCGACAGGCGCCGCGGATCTGGTGGGCGCGGCGGCCGGCTCGAAGGCCGTCAGGCGGACGGGCGGCGGTCTGGGCCTGGCCGGGGCGGTGATCGCCGCCGGCCTGATCGCCGAGCGCCACGCGGTCAAGCGGGCGAGAGCTCTACCGGACGTCCCCGTCGAGCAGCGGCCGGGCCCGGTCACCGGCCGCGCCACGACCGTGATCGCGACCGACGGCGTTCCCCTGCACGTCATCGTGAGCGGCCCGGATGACGTCAACGCGCGCCGCGCCGGCCGCCTGGCGCCGGACAGCCCGACGCTCGTGTTCGCGCACGGGTTCTGCAACACCTCCGCGTCGTGGTGCTTCCAGCAGCGGGCGCTGGTGGACCTCGGCCCGATGGTGTTCTACGACCAGCGGGCGCACGGCCACTCCGGGCCGTCCGAGGTGTCGCGCTGCACGATCGACCAGATCGCCGACGATCTGTACGCCGTGCTCGAGGCGACGGTGCCGACCGGACCGGTGGTGCTGGTCGGCCACTCGATGGGCGGGATGACCATCCTCGGCCTGGCCGAACGCCACCCGGAGTTCTTCGACGACCGCGTCGTCGCGGTGGCGCTGCTGTCGACCAGCGCCAGCGATCTGGCGCGGGTGACGTTCGGTTTCCCGGCCGGGGTGACGGCGGCGGTCCGTCGGGTGCTGCCCGGGCTCGCCGTAGGCATGCGCCACACCCCGTCGTTGTTCGAGCGCGCCCGGTTGCGCGGCACCGACCTGGCGTACTCGATCACCCGGCGGGTCGGCTTCGGCACCACCGACGTCCCGCCGTCCGTGGTCGAGTTCCTGGAGGGCGAGATCGCCGGCACGCCGATCTCGGTCATCGTGTCGTTCCTGCCGACCCTGCTCGCCCACGACAAACTGGCCGCCGCGGCCGTGCTGCGCCACGTCCCCACGCTGCTCATGGTCGGCGACCACGACCTGATGACCCCGCTGCCGCACAGCCGCACGCTCGCCGACGCCCTGCCCGAGGCCGAGCTCGCCGTCGAGGAGGGCGCGGGGCACGCGCTGCCGCTGGAACGACCGGACGCGGTCAACGAAAAGATCCGGGCCCTCATCGCCCGCGCGCACCCGGCCCGCCCCTCTCGACTGCCCCGGCTGTGGCAGCGCGCCGCTGGCTGGTCAGGCTCCCAGCGGGAGGGTTGACGAGGCGGGCAGGTCCAGCGGGGACGGGGCGACGCCGGCAGCCGCCTTCAGGGAGCCGAGGGCGGCGACCATCGCGCCGTTGTCGGTGCAGAGGCCGGGCCGCGGCACGCGCAGCGTGATGCCAGCCGCCTCGCAGCGCTCGGCGGCGAGCACGCGCAGCCGGCTGTTCGCGGCCACGCCGCCGCCGATGACCAGTGTGTCGACGCCGTGCGTCCTCGCCGCCGCGACCGCCTTCGCGGTCAGCACGTCGACGACGGCCTCCTGGAACGACGCGGCCACGTCGGCGACCGGTACCGGCTCGCCCGCGCGGCGCCGCGCCTCCACCCAGCGGGCGACGGCCGTCTTCAGCCCGCTGAACGAGAAGTCGAAGGTGCCGTCGCCGGCCTTGCCTCGCGGGAACGGGATCGTCGGTGTCCCGTCGCGGGCCGCGCGGTCGATCGGCGGGCCGCCGGGAAAGGGCATCCCGAGCAGCCGCGCGACCTTGTCGTAGGCCTCGCCGGCCGCGTCGTCGACGGTGGCTCCTAGCGAGACCACCGGTGCGGCCGCGAGGTCCTCGACGAGGAGCAGCGACGAGTGGCCGCCGGACACCAGCAGCGCGACCGACGGCGACGGCAGCGGGCCATGTTCGAGGGTGTCGACGGCGACGTGCGCGGCGAGATGGTGGATGCCGTAGAGCGGCACCCCGAGAGCGAGTGCGTACGCCTTGGCGGCCGCTACGCCGACCAGCAGCGCCCCGGCGAGGCCGGGGCCGGCGGTGACGGCGACGGCGTCGATGTCGGACGCCTTCGCGCCCGCCGTCGCCAAGGCCCGCTCGATCGTCGGCACCATCGCCTCCAGGTGCGCCCGGGCGGCGATCTCCGGGATGACGCCGCCGTAGCGGGCGTGTTCGTCGACCGACGAGGCGAGCGCGTCGGCGAGCAGCACACCGTCGCGCACCAGCCCGACACCCGTCTCGTCGCAGGACGTCTCGATCCCCAGGACCAGCGGGGCCGGTGTGCGCGAGACCGGCGTACGCGGGACCGGAGTGCCCGAGGCCGTCCCGTTCGGTGCCGGCCGAGTCATGTCGCTCCTTCCGTGGGTCTGCTCGCCGACGTGCCGCCGGCGCCCACCGCGTCCGCGCCCGTCGTCTCGGCCGGCGCGGCGCCGTCCTTCTCGGCAAGCGCGGCCCAGGCCGCGTCAAGCTGGGCGCCGTATCCGGGGGTGTCGATAGGGCGGGCCCGCATGACGTAGGCGTCGCCGCCGGACGGCTGGTAGTAGTTGCGGCGCAGCCCGATGTCGACGAAACCGAGCCGGGTGTACAAGGCGCGGGCGGCCAGGTTGTCGGTACGCACCTCCAGTCCGCAGCTGCGTGCCCCTCGCCGGCGTGCCTCCAGCAGCAGCGCGACCATCAGCCGGGCACCGAGCCCGCGGCCCCGGCAGGCCGGGTGTACACCAACGGTCTGGATGTACGCCTCGTCGTCGGCGACCGCGAGCCCGGCATAGCCGACGATCCGGCCATCCACCAGAGTCGCGAGGTAGTGCCGGCTCGCTCCCTGGGCCAGCTCGGACCAGAACATCTCCGGCGTCCACGGGTCGACGTCGAAGACGACCCGCTCCATCTCGGCGACCTCGGCGAGGTGCCACCAACGCAACGGCGCGAGCTCGACGGCGGGCCCGCCCGGGGGTGGCCCACCGCCGGCGTTCACCCGGTCACCGCCTTGGCCGGGTGCGGCTCGGCCACGTCCGGCCGCCGCAGGTAGATCGGTGTCAGCGGCGCGGGGGCGCGGCCGGCGAGCAGGTCGGGCGCCGCGAGCGCGGCGAGAACCGCGGGATCCGGGTACTGGGCCGCCGCCACACCGGCGCCGGCGCCGGCCGCGACGACGTTCGGGAACACGTCCGGGTAGAGCGCCAGCCCAGGCCCGACGACAACGTCCACTCCATCGGCGCGCAGCAGCTCGGCGGCACGGCCCGGCCGGTCGACCGCCGGGCCGGCGATCCGCTCGCCGTCGGCGTAGCCCGCCCAGAACACCTCCCGGCGACGGGCATCGGTGACCACGCCGGTTCGTCCGCTCGTCATGGCGCCGATTCCGTCCAGCGAGCAGACGCCGTGACAGGTCAGGCCCAGAGCGGCCGCGAAGGTCGCGGCCGTGACGATCCCGACCCGGAGGCTGGTGAACGGGCCGGGCCCCAGCCCGACGACCACGCCGGCGAGATCCGCCGGCTTGACGCCTGCCTCGACGAGCGTGTCCCGCATGAGCGGGCTGAGCAGCTCCCCGTGCCGGCGAGCGTCGACGACCTGAGGGGAGGCCAGTGGACGCATCGCTCCAGGTCGAGGAGCCGCGTCCGGTATCTGGACGAGCGCCACCGAGCAGGCCGGCGTCGAGGTGTCAAGGGCGAGCACCAACACCCATCCAGCCTACGGACCGCGACCGGCGAGCTCCGCACCGATCCAATGGCCCCACGGGTCGGCTAGGTCCGCCGGTCCGCCGGTCCGCCGGTCCGCCGGTCAGCCGGTCAGCCGGGTCAGCCGGTCGGGTTAGCGATAAGCACGGCGGAGAGGCGGGTCGACCAGTCGGGGCCGGTGGGCGTCAGGCGGACGCGGCGGGCTTCGCCGGCCTCGTCGCCTTCGGGGCGTTCGATGTCGACGCGCAGGTGCTCCTGCGCGAGCTGCTCGACCCGGCCCGCGCCCCATTCGACGACGGTCAGCGCCACGTCGGTGTCCGCGTCAAGGTCCAGGTCGTCCACCTCGGCCACGCCGCCGAGCCGATAGGCGTCGACGTGCACCAGTGGCAGCCGGCCGCCGGCGTGGACCCGGGCGAGCACGAACGTCGGCGACGTCACCGGCCCGCGCACGCCGAGCCCGGCGGCGATCCCCTGCACCAGCACGGTCTTGCCCGCGCCGAGCGGACCGGCCAGCACGACCAGGTCCCCCGGCCGCGCGGCATCCGCGACCCGGGCGCCCAGCGCCCGCATCTGTTCTGGCGTCTCGACCACGAGCGGGTCCGCCCAGGCGGGTGGCGCGGTGCCCGGTGACGCGTCAGACGAGCGTGAGGTCGTCATCAGCCCATCATCCATCCGCCCGTGCCGCCAGCCGGCCGGGGCCGCCCCGCGGTCGGGGTCAGCGGGCGGATGACGGCCCGCCGGCGCGGCGGAACACCCAACGCCCCGCTGGCCGGCATACCCGGCGGCCAGGGGTGGTCAGTGGGAGCAGCCAGGCCCGCAGCCGCCGCCACTGGCGACGCCGCCGAAGGCGCCGCGGCCGGGACGCACCCTGATCACCTTCGGGGCGGCCTCGGCCACCGCGACCTTCTCGATCTGCTCACGGGTGGTCAGCGTGAGCATCACCGGCGCGCCGGCCCCGCCCGGCCCACCCACCGCCTCGGGCTCGTCGAACTCATCGAGCCCGTCGAGCCCGTCGAGCCCGTCGAGCTCCTCAAGGTCCATCCCACCGGCCGGGCCGGTCGCCGTGGTCGGGTGCCGGCCGTCTCGTCGCCAGAGCCTCACGTCGCGCTACCTCCGCCTTCTCGTCCCGCTACGGACTTTTGTCCAGCTATGACTCCCGGCCCCATCGCCCGTCGGACCGGGCGCACTTCCAGCTCGACGGTAGGTCACTTCCACCGCCTCGTCTCGCCGACCTCGGACGCCGCGGCGTTCCGCCACAGATCTGGCGAACCGTGCGCGGCCCGGAGATGCTGATCGGGATGCTGATCGCGTCCTTCCCGGAAGGAGGGATCACGTGGCGGGCACGGACGGTCACTGGCGGCCCGACGACCCGGCCGGCGCTCCTGAACGGGATCACGTCGGCTCGGCGCGAAACCCCGACGACCCGGACGGCCCACTCACACGCCTGCTGACCGCCGCGTCCGGGGCGGCGCGCCGGCTGCTCGCCCGGCCGGGCGGCCGGATCCTGGTCACGGTGGGCGCCGTCGTGCTGCTCGCGGGCGCGGGCGGCGCCGTCTGGTTCGCCACGGCCGACCCGCCGCCCACCGGCCCCAGCTGCGACGGAGCCGGCGTCGTCTGCTCCCGCACGGCGCGGTTCGCCGCCCAGACGGACCCTGACCGCGCCATTCTGAACCTGTCCGGCGCCCCCGCCGTCGCCGGCGCCGGCGCCGTCGGCGAGAGCTACGTGACCACCCGTCCGGTCGACTCGCTGCCGCCGCCGCCCTCCGGCGGCCGGGACGACTGCGCGGGACGGGCCGCCTGGGCCGCATCGGTCGGCGCGGCCCAGGCCGACATCTCGCCGGTGCGACTGGACGTCAGCGCCCGCCGGGATGTGCCGGTCGAGGTGCTCGGCTTCGCGGTCCACATCGACGCCAGCCGTGTCGACGAGCCCGAGGGCGCCCTGCTCACATGCACGGGTGCGGCGCGGCCGGACCGGTACTCCCACCCTGTCCATCAGCTCCCGCAGGCGCGGGCGCTGGCCCGGTCCGAGGCGGTGCTGCTCGACCTCGCGCGCACCACGTCCGAGCTGATCCCGCCGCGGCCGGACGTCGCCGCCGTCACCGTCCCGCCATCCCCGCGCACGGTCGAGGTGGCGCCGGGGCGGACCGAGTCGATCCTCGTCGCAGGCCTCGCCGGCGGCTGTGACTGCCGGTGGCGGTTGGAAGTCTCGCTGGTGGTGGACGGTGAGCGGCAGGTGGTCACGGTCGGCCGGGATGGCGCCCGTCTCGGCCCGGCGGATAGCAACCCGGGGCAACCGCCGTTCCGGACGGTGTCGTCGACGATGCTCACCCCGTACCGCTACCTCGAGGGCCGCTGGCAGCCGGCCGAGCTTCCCCTGGGCGCCGCCCAGCCGGTCTGCCCGCTGCTGCCGTCCACCGAGATCGCGGCCGCGTTCGGCTGGCAGACAGCCGACTCCGTCCCGTTCTTCCAGACCAACGCGTTGGAGAGCGACGCCGTGGGCGCCTCCGGCCGGCTGGCGCGCGGGGTGTCCTGCGCCTGGCAGGCCGACCCGGACCGTTACGGCCGGGGCAATCTCGACGTCGCCCTGCTGGAGCTCGGGGACGTCGACGCCGCCCGCGCCGAGTTCGAGGCCCAGCGGGCGCTGCTCACGAGCGAGCCAGCCCTGTTCGACTGCGACCCGGGGTCGGCCGCCGGGAGCCTGGCGCCGGTCCCGGTCCCGGTCGCCGGGCTGGGCGACGACGCGGTCCGCACACCGGGCAGGCTCATCGCCCTGGCCGGTATGAAGGTCGTCCACGTCGAGCTGTGCTCCGCGCCGCTGCCCGACCCGAACCAGCCCTCGCCGTCCACGCCGACGCCGCCGTCGACCACCTCGGGAGTGGTCGGCGACCCGGCCGCCCTCGCCCGCCTGGCCCGTGTGGCCCTCGCCGCATAGCGGCAGGTGCCGCGCGGTTCCGCGGGCTGGCGACCCGGTCGGCGACGTACCCGTGTCGCTGTCGATCGTCTACGTCGCCGGCGCGCTTGCGGCGTGGCGGCCACCATGCTCGCCCAGCTCACGCGAGTCGTGTCAGTGGGTCACCGCCGTGTGACGGTCCGGCTCAGCCGGCGCCGATGACGGGCGAGGCACCCGCCCCGCCTGTGCGCCGGACGGCTCATGCGCCACCGCAAGATCAAGGATGCGCTCCAGCAGCTCGCGCGGCGTGGCCGGCTCCTCCTCCGCCAGTCCCTGGTGGTAGAAGACCGTCGCCGGGGTGAGGCCGGGCAGGCTGTTCGCCTCAATAACGATGATCTCGCCGGTCTCCCGGTGCATGAACGCGTCGATGCGGCCGTAACCCGCCATCCCAAGAGCATTCGCGACGCGCGCGATGCGGGTCTTCGCCGTCTCGACGGCCTCGGGCTGGACCCGTCCCAGCGGAGCGGTCGGCGGTGGAGTGATGTTGATGCCCGTACCGCCCATGAACTTCTCCTCCAGGCTGAGGATGCCCAGGTCGGCGATCGCCAGGCTGGGATTCATCGCGGCCATGTGTCCCTCGGGCCCGATCACCCCGACGGTGACCTCGATCCAGCCGGTGTCCCGTTGCCGGCCCCAGGTCAGCCTGCTCGCGCCCGTGCCGCCCGTGCCGCCCGTGCCGCCCGTGCCGCCCGTGCCGCCCGTGCCCGTGCCGTCGGTGCCGTCGGGGCCGTCGGCCACGCGCACGTCGTCCGTCTCGATGAATTCCTCGAAAAGGAGATGGCCGCCTCGCTGGGTCGGAAGTTCGATGATCTGCCCAGAGGTCAGCAGGGAGAACTCGTCGCCGCTCAGGCGGGTGGCGCCCGCGTTCAGGAGCCGGAGATACCGGCCGAGATCGGCCGCCGTGCCGAGCGGGACGACCCCGGCCGAGCAGCCGTCGTCGAGCGGCTTGACAATAACCCGCTGACCGCCGCAGTGATCGAGGATTTCGCCCCACAGCGCGGCCACCGCCTCGGCATCCGCCGCCGCGGGAGTCTCCATCCGCAGCCTGCGCGCGGTGTAGATGCCCTCGTCAGCAAGCTCGCCGACGATCTCCCCGGTCGCGTATTTGTCCATGCAGCGGCGGGACGCCTCCGGGCCCGAGCCGTTGTACCGGACCCCGCGGCGGTCGAGCATCGCCTGCAGGGTGCCGTTCTCGCCCATTCCGCCGTGCAGCGCGATGAAGACCAGGTCGTTTCGGTCGAGGAACTCGTCCATGGTCATGCGCTCGGGCGGGCTCGCGGGCGCGTTCAGGGCCGCGTCCGCGAGTCCGAGACGCTTGCGGATCGGGTCCGCGAGCGCGTGCCGCTTCGGTTCGTCCCGCTGCCCGCTCCGGCACGCCTCAAGAATCTCCTCGACGGAATGACGCAGCGCCGATGAGTACGACAGCCGCCAGACCGAGCCGTCGGGGTCGAGCAGGTGGGGCCGGGGCAGGTAGCGGCTGGAGCCCAGAAGCTTGAGCCAGACGTTCGTCCCGCTCAGGACCGAGACCTGCCGCTCGGCCGTCGCACCGCCGAACAGGACCGCGACGGGACGCCGCTGGCCGGTCGCGGCCGCATCGGGTGGTTCCGGCTCCTCCCAGGTAAATCCCGCACGCCTGGCGGCCGTACGCAGGACGAGCCGAAGGATGTCGCCGTGGGTCAGCCCGATCTGAGCGGCCTGGACGAACAGGAAGCTGTTCTGCTCCATCCCGCTGATCAGATTCACATCGGAAACCACCAGCGTGCCGTCGGGCTGCAGCCAGCCGTCGATCCGCGCGAAGTCCCGAAGGCCGAGCACCCGGAAGACGTCCTCCGAGAGGCCTCGCACCTCCGCGGTGACGTCCAGGCCCCAAGACGGCGGGCAGCGGTAGTGGACGTCGTCGCTGGCCAGGTATTTCCGCCGGTAGTCGAAGATCTCGTCGTCACTCGACATGTTGTTGAGCTGGATCTCGACCGGGATGAGAGCGACCGGTCCGGACAGCCCGTCGACCACGACGGTCGTGACCTCGGTCCCCGACATCCACGGCTGCGCCAGGACCCGCTCGTACCGCCCGAGCAGCATACGGAGAACCCCGCCCGCGGCGGCCAAGCCGGCGACGACGTGAACGTCGATGCTGGACCCGCCCTGGGCGGGCTTCAGGACCAGTTTCCCGGACTGCTCGAACGCCGCGGCCAGGGTGGCGTCAACGTCCGCGTCCGGCATGTCACGGGTGAAGAGCGTGGATGGCACGGTCCTGATGCCATGGGCACCGAGAGCCTGGCAGGCGCGGAACTTGTCGAAGGCCACCTCACATGCGGCGGAACCCGAGCCGACGAACGGGACGCCGACCTCTTCCAGGAGCGCCTGCAGCCGCCCGTCTTCGCCGAAGGCGCCGTGCATCGCCGGGAACACCAGATCGACCGTGCGCAGCCTGTCCGCCAGCGCCTCCGGCGAAAGCCTCGAGCCGGGGTCAAGCTTGAAATCGAAATCCGACGGCGTGTTGCAGTACAGCAGGCTGGGCGATATCGCGTACGGGTCACAGCGGCGGTCGAAATAAATGACCTCACCCAGACGGACGGTCCCGTCGGCCAGATGGTCAGCCACCGAACGTGCCGAGTTGAGCGAGATTCCGCGCTCCTCGGACGGACCACCCAGAAGCAACGCGACGTTGATCATCTTTCCTCGTCTCGAGTGTGGCCCTGGGGCCGTCCATCCGCTCGGGGTCAGTCGCGTGAGATCGGCCTAGGCCAGCTCACAGGCGTCCCAGCTCCCAGGTTCACACCCCCGGGCCCGCTCGCACGATCCTAGGTCCGCCAGATGAAGACCGCTCCGACACCTTGCGGGAGTGCGCTACTTCCGTTACCGATGGTAACGGACCTCTCAAAGCGGCTCGGGTCGTCGATGTCGAAACGTGCCCGCGAGTGGCAGCGGTACAGCACGGTTTCAAGCACCGAGGGCCGATCCCGTTCAGGTTGATGGAGATCTACGCCAAGCCGTGCACCGCGTACCGTTCAGAAAGACCGGGTAGCACTGCACGGTGGATGGATACGGAAACGAGGCAAAAGGTGACAGCGGACACCTTCGGCGTTCTCCAGCTCGAGATGGTGCCGCCCCGGTTTGGCGCTGTCCGCCACGCCTGGACGGAGCCCGGCTGACTAGTGCTGTGTGAAGACCCGCTGCACCCGCGGACCGACGCCGGTCAGCAGTTCGTGCGGGACGGTCCCCATCGCCTCGGCCGCCTGTTCGATTGGAAGCGAAAATCCAGCGTACTGGCCGAAGACGAGGACGTCGTTGCCGAGATGGGCATCGGGATGTTCGGAGATGTCGATCGCCATGGAGTCCATCGACACCGAGCCCGCGATGTTGCATCGCCGGCCGTTGACCAGGACGAACCCGACGTTGCTGAACGACCGAGGCACCGAGTCGTAGTAGCCCGCCGGAATGAGGGCGATACGCCGTCCGGGCACCGTGGCGCGGTACCGACCGCCGTAGCCCGCCCAGTCACCGGGCTCCATGTCGTGGATCTCGACGATCCGACTCACCAGGCCGATCGCCGGCGTGAGACTGACCATCGACGCGGTCGCCGCCGACGGATGGATCCCATATAGGCCGAGACCGATGCGGACCATGTCGAGCCGCGCCTCGGGAAAGCGCACCGTGCCGGCCGTCGCCGCCGCGTGTCGCAGCACGTTACGGAAACCGAGCTCGGAGGCCGCCGCCCACACTTTCTGGAACTTGTCGAGTTGCTCCTGGGTGAGCCCGTCGTCCTTGGGGTCGTCGGCGCATCCGAGGTGGGTCATCAGGCCTGTCAGACGCAGACCACTTCCGCTGATGCGCTTCAGGGCGTCGATGGCCAAGTCCGGGTGAAGACCGGTGCGGTGCATCCCGGAGTCGACCTCCAGATGCACCTCGATGGGGCGGCCAAGGCGGCCCGCCGTGCTGACGACCGCGTCCAGCACCTCCTGGGAGTAGACCAGCGGCGTCAGGCCGTGCCGCACCATCTTCTCGATCTCCTCGGGCAGCCCGAGGAAAACAAGGATGGGCATCTGGACCCGGGCCCGGCGCAGCGTGATCCCCTCATCAGTGGTCGCCACGCCCAACCAGTCGACACCCGTCTCGCGCAGGCAGTGCGCCAGGCTGACCGGATTGGTGCCGTAGGCGTCGGCCTTGACCACGCCCATGAGCCTGGTGTGCGAGCCGACCATCTGGCGGAAGGCGGCGACGTTGCTTCTTACCGCCGCGAGGTCCACGAACATTCGGGTCGGCGCCGTGTTCTCCACCAGCCGGCGCCATACTCCGGTGACGAGGGTCTCCCGCACGGCGTACACGAATGCGACGTCGTCCGGTGTGAGCTCGGTTGCGACGAACTCCCTCATCCGGTCCGTGTCGGCGAACAACCGCGCCCGGGGGCCGCCGGTCTCGGTTCCGAGCCCGGCTGTCACGGCCTCGTGCGCCTTGGCCTGGAGACCGCAGACAACGTCCACCCGCTCCGCGAGCAGGATAGATCCCACCCGGCGCAGGTCTTCCTCGGCGACCTCCCGGTCGAAAGGGTCGGCCAGCAGAACGAAGAGACGGCCCGTCGCGCCCAGCAACGTTCGCGCGGTCCGGATCGCGCTGCTGAGCGCCAGCGGGTCGATGGTCGCCACGTCACCGACGACCGTGGCGCCATCGGCGCGACGCCACATCTCCATCCGCGTCGACGTCGGTGTGTAGTCCGCAAACGTGTCGAGCAGCGAACGAGGCTCGGCGCCCAGCAGTGTCGCGGCCGACATGGCGAGCCCGATGTCGCCGAGCACTTCGCGCGAAGGCGTTGGCACCACGAGATCGCGCGACAGCCCATCAGGGAGGGTGGCCGTGACCAGCAGGCCCTGCCGGACATGCGTGGGCTGGGACAGCCTTGGCAGCTCGGGGGACTCGCCGGCCACCACGACGGGAACCCCGGCCGACGCCTCGGCCCAGCCCCGCAGCTCGGCGTCGTCGGCCCCGAGCAGCACCGACCCGCCGGCCGGCAGCTCCGTCACCATGGAGAGCAGCTCGCGCGCGTAGGACTCGCGGTCCCCGAAGTTCTGCAAATGCCGCGTTCCCAGGTTGGTGAGAACGGCCATGTCCGGCCGCACCATCCGTCGGAGGCGTTCCATCTCACCAGTGCGGGTGGCGGCAGCCTCGAACACGGCGATCTCGGCATCCGGCGGACAGTCGAGCATGGCGAGCGCCACTCCAAGCTGGCTGTTGTAGCTGCCCGAACTGCCGTAGACGTGCCGCGTCGCGCCGATGGCGTGAACCAGGGCATCCTTGGTCACCGTCTTGCCGTTGCTTCCAATGACCGCTACCACTGTCGCGGCCAGCCTGGAACGCCACCAAGCCGCCAGCCGCTGCAGCGCGGCGAGCGGGTCCGGCACCACGATCAGCGGACCGGACACAGGGTCGGGAAGGTGGAACCCGGCCGAGACGACCGCGGCGACCGCGCCGCCCGCCAGCGCTCTCGACACGAACTGGTGCCCGTCCAGACGGCCCCGCAGGGCGAAGAACACGCTGTCCGACTGAAGCCGCTCGGAATGGATCGCCACGCTGTTGATGGACAGGTCGTCGTCATCGCCGGCGGCGAGCAGCTCACCCTCGACGATCGAGACCAGCATTCCCAACGGGATCCGATCCATTCGCCCTCCTTCACCCTCTACCGCAAGACTAGAGCGCGTCCACGAAGGTGGCGACTCAGCCTCCGCGACGAAGCAACGGGTGGCACGGATCAACCACGGGTAGTAGTCACCTGCAGGCAACCGATGAGGAAAGCGGCCCCTCGACGACCGCGGTCGGCAGCAGGGCGGTAGTCGCCACGACGGATGGCGGCCGTGATTCAGCGCAACGTGCTCAGAAAACGATCCATCCGTTCCAGGGCTTCCTCAATCAGCGGCAGGGCCGTCGCGTAGCAACAACGGACATGCCCCTCGCCTGAGGGACCGAAGACATGGCCGGGCACGACGGCCACCCGCTGCTCAACCAGCAACCGCTCCGCGAACTCGTCGGAGCTCAGTCCCGTCGACGCCACCGATGGGAACGCGTAAAAGGCGCCATGCGGTTCTTCGCAGCTCAGTCCGAGATCATTAAGGCCCTTCACGAAGAACCGTCGGCGGCGGTCGTAGTCGACCACCATCTCGGTCACCTCTTCACGGCCACCGCGCAGTGCCTCGAGAGCCGCCAGCTGCGACACGTGCGGGGCACACAGCATCGTGTACTGGTGGATGCGGCCCGCGAGCTCGACGATCTCGGCTGGCGCGCAGAGGTAGCCGACGCGCCACCCGGTCATGGCGTAGGCCTTCGAGAAGCCGCCGAGCAGGACGGTGCGGTCACGCGCGCCCGGCAGGCTGGGGACGCTGACATGGGGAACGCCGTAGACCAGCTGCTCGTAGATCTCGTCCGAGACGATGTAGAGATCATGGCGCACCGCGAGCTCGACCAGAGCGGTCAGCGAGTCGATGGTCTGGACCGCGCCCGTCGGATTGGCCGGGGACGCGACGAGGATCGCCTTCGTCCGCTCCGTCACAGCCGCCTCGATCGCGTCCACGTCGACCTGAAAGGCGGAGTCGGCGGACGGCACCAGCACCGGCACGCCCCCGGCGAACGAGACGCACGGACCGTACGCGACGTAGCAGGGCTCCGGGATGATGACCTCGTCGCCGGCGTCCAGCAGCGCGCGCAGCGCGATATCGAGGCCCTGAGAGACACCCGAGGTGATGAGGCACTCTCCGTCGGGCTGATAGCTCGCGCCGCACCGCCTCTCGAGGTCGAGGCAGACAGCCTCTCGGAGCTCGATCAGACCGGCATTCGACGTGTAGTTCGTGTAGCCGTGCTCGAATGCGTAGATGGCCGCTTCGCGAACATTCCACGGTGTCGTGAAGTCGGGTTCGCCGACGCCGAGCGAGATCACCGAGTCCATGTTGGCCGCGATGTCGAAGAATCGACGGATACCCGACGGCGGGCAGGCCGCCACGATCGAGTTCAGCGGTTTCATGGAATGACCGGGAGGCGACGGTCGGGCTCGGGATCAAGGAAGAGCTCGCCGTCGTCCTTGTACGTCTTCAGCACGAAGTGAGTCGACGTCGATCTCACTCGTTCGATCGTCGCGAGCTTCTGCGCGACGAAGTCCGCCACCGTGCGCATCGTGTTTCCCGACACGATGCACCGCAGGTCCTGGGTACCGGAGATCAAATATACTGCCCGCACGTCAGGGAACCGCGATATCCTGGCCGCGACATCGTCAAAGCCCACACCCCGCGACGGGGCGACGGAGACGTCGATCAGAGCCGTGACCGTGTCCGTGCCCTCGAGCTCCCGCAACTTGTCATGGTCGATGACCGTCTTGTAGCGACGGATCACACCGCTCTGCTCCCACGACGCGATCTGGGCACGAATCTGTTCGACTGGCAGACCCGTGAGATCGCTTATCCGCTCGGGGCTTGCCTGCGCGTCGGACCGCAGAATCTCCAACACTTCCAGCACCGGACCAGCGTACTCCGGAGCCCACGACGGCGGCCCACACGCGGGACGGCTGGCCATGGAGCACGGACGACCCCGCGCGCGGCCCGAGCTGGGCTTCGCGGACAGGGTCATCCGGCCATGGGCGACTGACCATGGAGGGCGCCGCCCAGGCCAGCCATCGAAGGTGCGCGTTTCTCAGCGCCCTGCCGGCCGCCCTCCGGCAGCCCCGGTCCCAACGATCCCCCAGACGGTGCGCCCCATCCGGCCCGCCCTGCTCTTAGGGACCTCCCATGGGCTCGGATGCCCAGCCGCGCGGCAGCCCGCGACGCCGTTCCATCGACCAGTAAGCGCAACTCGGCCACAACTGGTGACAGCGCATCGGCGCAGCACCAGCCCGACCACGTCGTCAGCCCGGTCCAAGCCCCACCACCGCCATATGCCAGGGCCCGGCACCACGCGAGGAGGGCGCCCAGCGCCTCGCCCCGGCTCGAGATCGTGTCGCCGAACGAGTAACCCACGGAAACGGACCGTGCGGCAGGTGCGTAGGATTGGGCGGTGATCATCAGGGTTTCCGGGGACGGTCCGCACGACGAGGTCATCCTCACGCCGCTCGAGGCGGCCTTCACCGAGACCGCCTGCGCGGAGCTCGCGGGCGCCGAGACCTTCAGCCGCGGGGTCGGGCTCGCGCTCCTGGGCAGGGTCGCAGACCTGCGGATCCGGCCGAGCGACGCCTCCGGAACCGTCGATGACAGCCGCGAGTTCACCGTCAAGCTGTCGGTGGGCGAGGACGGGGCGCACCAGGACTGCACCTGCGAGCTCGCGTCCGCGACGGCGCTGTGCCAGCACGGTGTCGCGGTCGCGCTGGCCGCGACCGGCCTGATCCAGGCCGACGACGACGAGGACGACCAGGACGACTACGTGCGCGCCGCCGTCGGCGTGTTCCTGGAGAGCCTGCCCAAGGCAGAGCTCGTCGATCTCGTGCTCGGCCTCGCCGACGACAACGAGGAGCTCGCGGACGCCCTCTGGGACGAGACCGTCCGCTGGTACCACGACCGAGCCACCAGCGAAGCGGCCGACTAGCGACCAGCCCAGGTCGGGCCCGCGGCCGAGGGCGGCGGGCCGGGGCGCCCCGGCCCCCGGCAGGGCCGCGCCGAACACCGCCCGGACCCCCGGGGGCAGGGTGAGGGCGGGCGCTCCGCGCCCGGCCGCGGGACCGCGCCTTACTCGACCGTGACCGACTTGGCCAGGTTTCGGGGCTGGTCGACGTCGAGGCCGCGAGCGAGCGCCAGCTCGCAGGCGAAGACCTGCAGCGGGATCGTCGTCACCAGGGGGGCGAACAGGGACGGTGTCGCTGGCACCCGGATCAGGTGGTCGGCGAACGGCTCGACCTGGTGGTCGCCCTCCTCGGCGATCACGATCATGCGGGCGCCGCGGGCGCGGACCTCCTGGATGTTCGAGACGATCTTGTCGTGCAGCACTGCCCGCCCGCGCGGCGACGGCACCACGACGACCACGGGCACGCCCTGCTCGACCAGGGCGATCGGCCCGTGCTTGAGCTCCCCGGCAGGGAAGCCCTCGGCGTGCATGTAGGCGAGCTCCTTGAGCTTGAGCGCGCCTTCCAGAGCCACCGGGTAGCCCACGTGCCGGCCCAGGAAGAGCACCGCCTTCGCGCCGGCCAGGCTGCGCGCGAGCTCGCGCACCGGGCCGACGGTGCTGAGCGTCCGGGCGACCAGGTCGGGCATCTTCTGCAGCTTCTCCACGTAGGCGCCGACCTCGTCGCCATAGAGCACACCGCGGGCCTGCGCGAGGTAGAGCCCGACGAGCAGGCAGGCGGCGACCTGGCCGAGGAACGTCTTGGTCGCGGCGACGCCGACCTCGGGGCCGCAGCGGGTGTAGAGCACCGCGTCGGACTCGCGTGGGATGGTCGACCCGTTGGTGTTGCAGATCGCCAGGACCCGGGCCTTCTGCTCGCGGGCGTGCTTGACGGCCATCAGCGTGTCGAGCGTCTCGCCGCTCTGGCTGATCGCCACCACGAGCGTCGAACGGTCCAGCACCGGGTCGCGGTAGCGGAACTCCGAGGCCATCTCGACCTCGCAGGGCAGCCTGGTCCAGTGCTCGATCGCGTACTTGGCGATCAGCCCGGCGTGGTAGGCGGTGCCGCAGGCAACGATGAACACCTTGTCGATGTCGCGGAAGTCCTCGCCGGAGAGACGTTCCTCGTCGAGGACGATCGCCCCGTCGGGCGACAGCCGCCCGCGCAGGGTGTCGGCGAGCACCGCCGGCTGCTCGCTGATCTCCTTGAGCATGAAGTACGGGTAGCCGCCCTTCTCGGCGGCGCTCGCGTCCCAGTCGACGTGGTACGGGCGGCCCTCGACCAGCTCACCGCTGAAGTCGATGACGCTCACACCGTCGCGGCGGGCCTCGACGATCTGGTCCTGCCCGATCTCCAGCGCGTCGCGGGTGTGCGCGATGAAGGCGGAGACGTCGCTGGCGAGGAACGTCTCGCCCTCGCCGAGCCCGATCACCAGCGGGCTGTTGCGCCGGGCGCCGACGACCACGTCCGGGAAGTCCCGGTGCAGCACCACCAGGGTGAACGCGCCGGACAGCCGCTGGCAGACCCGGCGCACCGCCTCGGTGAGCGGGTGGCGCCCGCCGTCGGCGCCCTCGGCCGCCGCGGCCATACCGTTGGAGCCCCGCGCCGACTGGCCGATGGCCAGCCTGCCAGCCGACGCGGCGAGGTTCGTCTCGCCCGAGCCCGGCCGGCCGAGCTCGGCCTCCAGCAGGTGCGCGACGACCTCGGTGTCGGTCTCGCTGACCAGCTCGTGCCCGGCGGCGAACAGCTCGGCGCGCAACGCGGTGAAGTTCTCGATGATGCCGTTGTGGATGACGCCGATGGCTCCGGTGCAGTCGGTGTGCGGGTGGGCGTTCACGTCCGTCGGGCCGCCGTGCGTCGCCCACCGGGTGTGGCCCATGCCGGTCGTGCCGGCCATGCTGTCGCCGACGACGGCGCCGTCGTCGCTCTCAGCGAGTGCTTTCTCGAGGTTGGCCAGCTTCCCGGCGCGGCGGACGACCCGCAGCGCGCCCGCGCCGACCACGGCGATTCCCGCCGAGTCGTACCCTCGGTATTCGAGCCGGCGCAGTCCACCGAGGGCGACCTCGAGAGCGGACTGCTCCCCCACGTAGCCGATGATCCCGCACATGCGGCTCAGCGTACGCAGCCTGGCCGCCGCCGCGCCGACGGACCCGCGAGTCTGCGAGCTGTTCCACGAACAGTCCGGACCAGAAGCGGCGAAGACCCCAGTCGTGTCCGTCACTTTTCTTACGGCTCCCGCCGCCATAGCCCCTAGGCGATGATCGCGAGTTCCCGTTCGACCGCTTCGGCGAGGTGGGTGGCGATCGCGCGGGCCTGGGCATCGGTGGGCGCCTCGACCATCACCCGCACCAGCGGCTCGGTGCCGGAAGGGCGAAGCAGCACCCGGCCCTCGTCGCCCAGTTCCGCCTCGGCGGCACGGACCGCGGCGGCGAGTCCGGGGGACGTCGACGCGCGGGCCCGGTCCACCCCGCGCACGTTGACCAGGATCTGCGGCAGCCGGGTCATCGTCTTGGCCAGCTCGCCGAGCGGCTGGCCGGTCTCGCGCATCCGCCCGAGCAGCACGAGCGCGGTGAGCAGGCCGTCGCCGGTGGTGGCGTGGCGCAGGAACACCACGTGGCCACTCTGCTCGCCTCCCAGCGCGATGCCCTGGCGGCGCATCTCGGCGAGGACGTACCGGTCGCCGACCGGGGTGGCGAGCACCTCGATCCCGGCCTC
Organism: Pseudofrankia coriaricola; assembly: GCF_032027725.1. Classification (NCBI taxonomy): domain Bacteria; kingdom Bacillati; phylum Actinomycetota; class Actinomycetes; order Frankiales; family Frankiaceae; genus Pseudofrankia; species Pseudofrankia coriaricola. The sequence goes on from NZ_JASNFO010000002.1 coordinate 158,564, forward strand.
CCGCATAGCGTGGTGGAAGCCCAGGTTGGACATGACGGTCACGACCACCCGACGGTCGGCCAGCTCGCCGCGCTCGGCCAGCGCCAGCGCGCACACGGCCATGATCTGGTCGCCGTCGACGACCTCGCCCAGGGCGTCGACGGCGAGGCAGCGGTCCGCGTCGCCATCGTGCGCGATACCGACGTCCGCGCCGTGTTCCAGCACGGCGGCCCGCAGGCTGTCGAGGTGCGTGGCGCCTGAGCCGTCGTTGATCCGCTCGCCGTCGCCGTCGGCGTGCAGCGCGACGACCTCGGCGCCGGCGGCACGCAGCACCCGCGGCGCGAGCGCCGACGCGGCTCCCTGGGCGCAGTCGACGACGACCCGCAGGCCGCCGAGCCGGACTGGCAAGGTGGACAGCAGGTGCTCGACATAGCCGTCGACGACCTTGGCGATGTAGCCGGGCTCGTCGCGGACGCGCCCGACGGCGGCCCCGGTCGGGCGCCGCGCTGGCGGGGCCGCGAGCCGGGCCTCGATGGCGTCCTCGACCTCGTCGGGCAGCTTGTGCCCTTCCGCGGCGAACAGCTTGATCCCGTTGTCGGGCATGGGGTTGTGGCTGGCGGAGAGCATCACGCCGAGGTCCGCGCCGGTCGCGGCGACGATGTGCGCGACCGCCGGCGTCGGCACTACGCCGACGCGGACGACATCCGCGCCTCTGGACGCGAGCCCGGCGACGACCGCCGCCTCCAGGAACTCGCCCGACGGCCGGGTGTCGCGCCCGACCACCACCACGGGCCGGTCCGCGTCCGGCGCCCGGTGTTCCGTGAGTACCTCGACCGCTGACTCCGCCAGCCGCAGGGCCAGCTCCGCGGTCAGGTCCGCGTTGGCCACGCCACGAACGCCATCGGTACCGAACAGCCGCCCCATGGGGGTCCCCCAAAACCAGTCGCACATCGCCGAGCACCTTCAAGGACACCGGCGGCGCGCGGGCTGCCGCATCCGTGGCAGCGCCCGCGCCTCTCGCCGGCCCGTCCCGAAGCCCGGCCCGCCCCGTCGGGCCCTGACGTCAGGGCCCACGCTGGAACCGTGGGCGGAACCAGGCTCGCCACATCTTCGCCGACCTGGCTCCCGCTTCCTACCGAGCCCCGCCACGAGTCGCGTCACGCGGGCAGACCCGGTGGCAGGCATAGCAAAACCGCCCGTCGAGCGACGGGCGGTTTTGCCGTGCCTGTAGACCGTGCCGCCTGCGTCCCGGCCGATCCGCGCCCTGCCCGTCGAGCGAGACTCGGCGGGATCTGGGTGTCCTGTCGATCCCAGCCTCGAAACCGACGGGAACGAACCCTCGGAGCGAACACCCAGCAAGCGATATGGCCACAAGCCCGCCGAAGCGCCTCTCAGCGCGACGAACAGGCCGGGCTCAGCGCTTGCTGTACTGCGGGGCCTTGCGGGCCTTCTTGAGGCCGTACTTCTTGCGCTCCTTGACCCGGGAGTCGCGGGAGAGGAAGCCCGCCTTCTTCAGGGTCGGCCGGGACTCCTCCTCGGCGAGGAGGAGCGCCCGAGCCACCGCGAGCCGCAGCGCGCCGGCCTGGCCGGAGATGCCACCACCGTGCAGCAGGGCGACCACGTCGTACGTCTCGGCCCGGTCGAGAGCCTTCAGCGGCTCGTTGACCAGCTGCTGGTGCACCTTGTTCGGGAAGTAGTTCTCGAGGGTGCGCCCGTTGAGGGACCATTTCCCCGTGCCTGGCAGCAGGCGTACGCGGACAACGGCCTCCTTGCGGCGGCCGGTCGCCCGCGGGTTGCCCTGGACGTCGGTCACGACAGCCACGTCGCGTTCCTTCCTTACGATTGGTGGTCGCGCGAGGCGCGACATCGGGGGTCCGGGGTTCCGGGGATCCGCGCTAGCGGATCTCCGGGGGAGGTGCTCCCCCGGGCAGACATTGCGGCCCCCCGCGAAACTGACCGCGAGCGTTCCCCAACAGATCAGCTTCGCTGATCAGCGGGGACCCCTTCGGCGAACAGGGCAGGCCGGCTCGGTCCGCGGTTACTGCGCGACCTGGACGATTTCGAACGGCTGCGGCTGCTGCGCCTGGTGCGGATGCGTCGGACCCGCGTAGACCTTCAGCTTGCGCACCTGGGCGTGGCCGAGCTTGCTCTTCGGGAGCATGCCCCTGATGGCCTTCTCGACCAACAGCTGCGGCCGGGTGTCGAGGAGCTCACCGTAGCTGGTGCTACGCAGACCGCCCGGGTAGCCCGAGTGGCGGTGGTACTGCGACTGCTCCCGCTTCGCCCCCGACAGCGACACCTTGCCGGCGTTGATGATGATCACGAAGTCACCCGTGTCGAGGTGCGGGGCGTAGTACGCCTTGTGCTTGCCACGCAGCAGCTGGGCAGCCTGGCTCGCCAGCTTGCCGAGGACGACGTCGCTGGCGTCAATGACATGCCACGCACGCTGGACATCCGCGGGCTTGGGCTGGTACGTGCGCACAGATCTGCCTTCTTGGTCGGGACGACACTCGCGATATCCACCCGGGTCCGACCCAACTGGATCTGCCGCCCCGGCGGCGAGCGCGTCGAGAATGTGAGGAACGGACACGTCGACAGTCATGTCACGCGTCGCAGTCTTTGAGGTTACCAGGCTTCGGACATCTCCTGCCGGCGGCGTCTCCCGCGCCGCCCGTTCCGGTGCTCGATCCGGTGCTCGATGGCCGGCGCGAGCCATCGCCGGACATGTCCGGCAGCGGAACCGACGTCTGAATGATCAGAATCGTCAGCTACCGTCAGTCGAATGAGCGGCACGGATCCATGGCCGGACGCCGATCGGTACGACAGCGCGAGACCTGTCGGTCACGGCGGCGGGACCTACGACACGGCGGCCTCCGCGGACCAGAACCCGATGGGCGGGCCGTCGCCGCGCGGCGGCCGGGCCTCGCGGGACGCCCGGCGAGACAGGTGGGTGGCGTCTCAGGGCCACCAGGCTCCGCCCGGCGGCTGGACGCCGGGCGATGACCCGCTGTTCGGCCCGATGCCCTCAGGACCCACCACGGGCGGCCTGCCCAGGACGCCCGGCCGCTTCGGCGGCGACGCGGTCGCCGGCGGGGACCGTGCCAGGCCCGACGGACCGCGCGAAGCCGGCCCCGGCTTCGCCCGTGCCTGGCACAACCGCGGCGGCCTCCGCCGAGGCGACGAGGACCAGGACGACCAGGCGAGCCTCGACGAGGGGTTCGCTGACGACGGGCCGGGCGGCGACGGCTTTGGAGACGACGGTTTCGATGAGGACGGCTTCGGTGACGAACCGTTCGCCAACGAGGAGTTCGACGGCGAGACAGCCTCGCGCGTAACCGGTTTCGACGAGGGTCATGACGAGGACGAAAACCCGTACGTCCGAACAGGCGGCGGGAGTCTCGGTGGTCGGTCCAGGACCGGCGGCCGGTTCGGCGCCCGTGGCGCGCGTTTCGCGGCCCAGCGCTCGTCGGACGGCCCGTCCGACGAGGACTCATATGGCGACGCGGATGAGCCGCGTGCCGAAGGGGCCGGCGGGAAGCCGCGGCGGAAGTGGCAGCTCCTGTTCATCGCGGCCGCTGTCCTGGCGGTGGCCGGCGTGACGTACCGGACGATGACGGGCTCCCAGGGCGATGACACCCCGGCGGCCCCGATTCCCACGGCCAAGGCGGTTCCCGCCGACTTCCTGAACTCCGCCGCGACGGATGCCGACCCCGTGACCGAGAACGAGTTCTTCCGGGACGCCACGGTCACAGCTGGAAGCCACACCTACACCAGGATCGCCCGCAAGCTCGACGCCGGCTGTCCCGACCTCACCGGCCAGCTCGGGAGCGCGCTCGACCACCCGGCCGCGCCGATGCCGGCCGCCGCCCCGACCCCCGGGCCCACCTCCGTGGCCGCCGCAGCGGCACCCGCCTCGTCGGCCGGGCCGGCGTCGGCCGCGCCGCCCTCGGCGGCGCCCACGCTCACGGGGCCGGCCTGCCGCCAGGAGGTCCGGGCACTCTACCTCGGTGAGCCCGACAAGAACGGGCGGCGGCTGCTCGCCGGCGTGAGTGTCCTTGTCGTCGACAACGCCGACACCGCGAAGCAGACCGCCCAGATGCTCGGGACGCGCCAGGGCGGGGTGAGCCCGTTGCCGCTGCCCGACGGGGCGCTGCCCGGCGCGAAGATCACCGGGCCGAACGGTGACAACGAGCTGCGGGCCTCGTACGGGGACGGCCACTACGCGATCATGGTTCAGCTGGCCTACTCCGACGGGAGCCAGGGCGCGGCGAACGACAAGCAGCCATCCGACGCCGCCACCGCCCTGCACGCGCTGGCGAAGCAGCCGCTCGACGAGCGGATGCTGCTCGGCCGCGGCTACCGAGGCTGACCCCGCGCCCTCAGCCCCCGCGCCCTCAGCCCGACAGGGTCGGCGAGACGCGGAACGCTCGGGTGGCCTCCGCGCGGGCCGCCAGCGCGGAGTCGGGCGGGTAGCGCACCTCGACGAGCGTGAGCCCGTGCGCGGGGAGGACGGTGACGCCCGGGTCGCGCACGGCCCTGGCCAGCACGTGGGACACCCAGACGGGTGGGTGCCGCCCCTCACCGACGGCGACCAGGGCCCCGACGAGGGCCCGGACCATCGAGTGGCAGAAGGCGTCCGCCTCGACGTCGGCGATCACGACCCCGTCCGCGGCGCGGCGCACGTCCAGGCGCAGCAGGGTCCGGATGGTCGTCGCCCCCTCTCGCCGGCGGCAGAACGCGGCGAAGTCATGCTCGCCGAGCAGCACCAGGGCGGCCCGCCGCATCCCGTCGGCATCCAGCGGGCGCGGCCAGGCCAGCGTGTCGTGCCGGCGGAGCGGGTCGGCCCCGTAGGACGCATCGCTGATCCGGTAGGCATAGCGCCTGGACAAGGCCGAGAACCGGGCGTCGAACCCGCGTGGCGCCGGCGCCAGCCCCGTGATCCGGACCGCGCGGTCGAGCACCCCGTTGAGCCGGCGGGCAAGACCGCCGAGCGGGACCTCCGCGGGGATGTCGACGTGTGCCACCTGCCCGACGGCGTGCACCCCGGCGTCCGTCCGACCCGCGACGGTGAGCCGCACGGCGGGCAGCCGGGCCACCCGCATCAGGGCGTCCTCCACCTCACCCTGCAAGGTCCGCTGTCCCGGCTGGCGTGCCCACCCAGCGAAGAGCGTCCCGTCGTAGGCGATGTCAATCCGCAGCCGCTGGAGGCCGTCCGCACTGAGACTCGTCAAGGCGGCTCGTATCTCCTTGCTTCCCGCGCTTCCCGCGGCTGTCCGAATGATCCGCGTATCTATTGGCGCGCAGGACTCTGTGGACTTGGTGCCCGCATTGATCACAAACAGCTCGCCGGGACCTGGGAGGTGCTCATGGTCGCACCTTCGGCCGCTCTCTGTCAGCCGGGACCGCGTCCGCCAGCACTACCCGCACCCGGTGCCTACCCAGGGCCCCGCCTACCGGTCAGCGGGCACCGACGCGGGACGGGCGCGAAACGGCGAGAGCCCGTCTCCCTCGCGGGTGACGGGCTCCCAGAGCCGTCAAGGTTGGCCCCAGACGGGCTGCCCTGGTGCCAGGCCGTCCGCCAAGGACCCTGGCGGGCGGCCTGGCCGAGACGGCGGTCGCGCTCAGGCGTCCTTGGCGTCGCCCTCGGCCGTGTCCTCGGTCGTCTCTACCGTGGCGGGAGCCTCGGTCACCTCGGACTCGGCGGTCGTGGCTTCCGCGGTCTTGGCCTCCTCGGCCTCGACCGCGACGGCCGCCGCGGTCGGCGATTCCTTCGCCAGGTCGGCCGCGGCCTCGGCGGTCGCGCCCGTCGGCGCCTTGCGGTCGGCGAACTGGGTGCCGCGGGCACGCTCGGCCTCGGCGACGGCCGACTGACCGACGGTCAGCGCCTCGACGAGCTCGATGCGGGCCAGCTGGGCGTTGTCACCCTTGCGGAAACCAACCTTGGTGATGCGGGTGTAGCCACCGTTGCGGTTCTCGTAGCGCGGGCCGATCTCGGTGAACAGCTCGTGCACGACCGACTTGTCCCGGATGACTTGCATCACGTGCCGGCGAGCGTGCAGGTCGCCGCGCTTCGCGAAGGTGATCAGCCGCTCGGCGTATGGGCGTAGCCGCTTCGCCTTCGTCTCGGTCGTGGTGATCGCGCCGTGCTCGAACAGCGCGGTGGCCAGGTTCGCGAGCATCAACCGCTGGTGCGCCGGGCTACCACCGAGCCGAGCGCCCTTTGTCGGAGTGGGCATCGAGTTCCCTCGTTCCTTTCACGGTGCTGAGCACCCTCGAAAGACCTCCCGATGCGAGCCGGAAACCCGATCTCGCATCGTTCGGCCACGACCGGGACGGACATTCCACGGCCACCGGCTGTCTCCCGACGAACCGGCGACATCGGTCTGCCTGAGGCGAACGCACCGCCTTAGACGGACCGGGTCGGTCTGGTGTCCCGGCGCCCCGGTCGGCTCCGGAACACCATCCGACGTGGATCCCTGCGAACAGGTCCAGCTGGTGAAGCAGTTCTTGCTGCTTGCTGGTGGAGCTGGTCTTACTGGTGAAGCTGTACCCAAGGTCTTCGCGTAGTCAGGTGTGCCAGGACGCCGCGAGCGAAGCGACGCGGCGTCACTGGCACACCTGACTACGCGAAGACCCGTTCGTGGCGGAGGACACGGGCCGGAGGTCCCGACCGGAGCGCTAGCGGAGGTCGGGGCCGGAGGCCCGTGCCTTCCGCCACGAACAAAGAGTTTCAGTACTGCTCGGTCTCGACGTACTCGGTGCCGTCCTCGTCCTGGCCCGCGGAGAACGGCGGGTTGTAGGTGTCGGTGCCGTAGGTGTCAACCGCCTGCCGCGGGTCGAACCCGGGCGGGGAGTCCTTCAGCTGCAGGCCCATGGCCCCCAGCTTGGTCTTCACCTCGTCGATCGACTTCTGGCCGAAGTTGCGGATGTCGAGCAGGTCCGCCTCGCTGCGTGAGACCAGCTCGCCGATCGTGTGGATGCCCTCGCGCTTGAGGCAGTTGTAGGAGCGGACGGTCAGGTCCATCTCCTCGATCGGCAGGGCGAGATCGGCGGCCAGCTGCGCGTCCTGCGCGGACGGGCCGATGTCGACGCCCTCCGCCTCGGCGTTGAGCTCCTGGGCCAGCCCGAACAGGCCGACCAGGGTCTTGCCGGCGCTCGCCATCGCGTCCCGCGGCGAGATCGACTGCTTGGTCTCGACGTCGACGATCAGCTTGTCGAAGTCGGTCCGCTGCTCGACACGGGTCGCCTCGACCTTGTAGGTGACCTTGAGCACCGGCGAGTAGATCGAGTCGATCGGGATGCGGCCGATCTCCTGGCCGGGCTGCTTGTTCTGCGCCGCGCTGACGTAGCCACGGCCGCGCTCGACGGTCAGCTCGATCTCGAGCTTGCCCTTGTCGTTGATGGTCGCCAGGTGCAGGTCGGGGTTGTGCACCTCGACACCCGCCGGCGGCGCGATGTCCGCCGCGGTGACCTCACCGGGGCCCTGCTTGCGCAGGTACATCACCGTCGGCTCGTCGTTGTCCGAGCTGACGACCAGTTCCTTGAGGTTCAGGATCAGGTCGGTGACGTCTTCCTTGACTCCGGGAACCGTCGAGAACTCGTGCAGCACGCCGTCGATCCGGATGCTCGTCACCGCCGCGCCCGGAATGGACGACAGCAGGGTGCGACGCAGCGAGTTGCCGAGGGTGTAGCCGAAGCCAGGCTCCAGCGGCTCGATCACGAACCGGGACCGGAACTCGGCGATCGGCTCCTCAGCCAGAGTGGGACGCTGAGCGATCAGCATGTGCTACTTCCTTCCAACCACGACGCCCGCCATATGACGCCGTGCAAGTGCTCCCCTCGGAGCCGTCCAGCGGCTCCGAAGGAGCGGCAGCGGGGTACGGCCTCTGTCCGCCCGCCCCACCGTCTCGCGCGTCGCGGCCATACCACGACGCGCCGCCTTCCATTGTGCTCCTGCCCCGACCCGCCAACCGGGCCGACCCGGAACACAGCCATGGCCGCCGGGTCCCCCCGACGGCCGATGACCACTCAAACCAAGCTTTCACCACAACCAGGGAGCCCGGGCCATGCCCACCAACCTGGTACGGCGTGGCCCCGGGGCGCCCCGGCCGAAGCTAACGGCCCCAGGCTCCCCGGCAGCCACCGCCAACGCGACCAAGCTCCCAACCCCCGACCAGCACGGGCCCCGGACATACCCAGGAACCCGGAACCACGCTGGGGAGGGCGCTCAGCGCCCGACGGCAATCGGCGACCGGGCGCTCCGCGCCCGTTGAGCCGATGCCTTACTTGGAGTAGAGCTCGACGATCAGCTGCTCCTGGACCTGGGTGTCGATGGCGGCCCGAGCCGGCAGCGAGTGAATCAGGATCCGCATCTGGCTGGAGATCACCTCGAGCCAGCCGGGAACGGTCCGCTGACCGGCGGTCTCCCGCGCGATGATGAACGGGGTGAGCTCCCGCGCCTTCGGCGCGATCTCGACGATGTCGCTCTCGCTGACCCGATAGCTGGGGATGTCCACCTTGTGGCCGTTCACCTGCACGTGTCCGTGCCGCACCGCCTGGCGGGCAGCGTCCCGGGACGGGGCGAACCCCGCGCGGTAGATCACGTTGTCCAGCCGCGACTCGAGGATCTTCAGCAGCTCGTCACCGGTCTTGCCGGTGCGGCGGTTCGCCTCGTCGTAGTAGCCGCGGAACTGCTTCTCCAGGATGCCGTAGATCCGCGCGCACTTCTGCTTCTCGCGCTTCTGGAGCAGGTACTCGGAGTCCTTGGTGCGCCCACGGCCGTGCTCACCCGGCGGGTAGGGCCGGATCTCGATCGGGCACTTCGGCGACTCACACTTGCTGCCCTTGAGGAACAGCTTGGTCTTCTCGCGACGGCAACGCTTGCAGTCCGGGCCGACGTAACGGGCCATTCGTCCTTCTTCTCTCTGTCTCGTCCGGCTCGGACTGGTCAGACCCGGCGCCGCTTCGGCGGGCGGCAGCCGTTGTGCGGAGTGGGGGTGACGTCCTGGATCGTGCCGACCTCGAGGCCCGCCGCCTGCAGCGACCGGATCGCGGTCTCCCGGCCGGAGCCTGGGCCCTTCACGAACACGTCCACCTTGCGCATGCCGTGCTCCTGCGCCTTGCGCGCCGCGTTCTCGGCGGCCATCTGCGCGGCGTACGGCGTCGACTTACGGGAGCCCTTGAAGCCGACATGGCCGGCGGAAGCCCAGGAGATCACGTTCCCGGTGGGGTCCGTGATCGAGACGATCGTGTTGTTGAACGTGCTCTTGATGTGGGCGTGCCCATGAGCGACGTTCTTCTTTTCCTTGCGGCGTACCTTCTTGACGCCGGCGCCGCCGGCGCGAGTCTTGGGAGGCATGTGCTGTCGTGGTCTCCGTCTGCGAGGTCGTCGGTCGGCCCGGATGAGCGCCGCCCTGGCCCGGCCAGGGTCCTGAGGTGTCCCGCGGGGTCAGAACGAGCCGCCGTGAAGCCGACCAGAAGCCGGCGAGAAGGCGGCCCGCCCCGGTTGGGGCGGCGCGACCGGTGACTACTTCTTGCCGGGCTTCTTCTTGCCGGCGATGGCACGGCGCGGGCCCTTGCGGGTGCGGGCGTTGGTGTGCGTCCGCTGGCCGTGCACGGGGAGGTTGCGCCGGTGCCGGAGACCCTGGTAGCAGCCGATCTCCATCTTGCGCCGGATGTCCTGCTTGATCTCTCGCTGCAGGTCGCCCTCGACGCGGTAGTTCGCGTCGATCCAGTCACGCAGCTTGACGACCTCGTCTTCGGTGAGGTCGCGGACCCGGGTGTCCGGGTTGACCCCGGTAGCCACCAGGGTCGCCTTGGAGCGGGTGCGCCCGATCCCGAAGATGTAGGTCAGGCCGATCTCGACCCGCTTCTCGCGGGGCAGGTCAACGCCCGAAAGGCGTGCCATGAAGGTGGTTCCTTCCTGCTTCGGAGGTATCTGGGCGTCGCCTCCCCCATCGGCTCTGTGACCGACTAGGCCCCGGCCTCCGACCGGGGGTTGCGACGCGGGCTGCCGGCCGCGCGTTCCGCGCGAACGGCCCCACCGCGCCCTGACGACGCTTCTACTCGATGAGCCTTCTCAGAAGATCTCACCAAGGGCAAGGACGAGCTTACTCCCCACCCGACCGGCTCTCCCGCACCGTGCCACGCAGGCTCCGGTCATCCACCCAGCGGACAGGTGTGACTCAGCCCTGGCGCTGCTTGTGGCGAAGATTGTCGCAGATGACCATCACGCGCCCGTGACGGCGAATGACCTTGCACTTGTCACAGATCTTCTTGACGCTCGGCTTAACCTTCACGGCTGCCGCTACCTCCCGCGCGCAGCCGCGGGCCGCGCATAGGTGACGATGTGGAACGTTGCGCCCGCCTGATCGAGCGGAACTCGACCTCGGGGCCCGGGACCAGGGGGTACCCACCGATCCGCGCCAGCGGACCTGTGGTGAGGTGCCTCCTGAAACACTTGTGCGGCCTGGCAAAGCTGACCACCGGTCAGCGACCAAGCGTACTCGCCTCGCGGCTCGGCTTGACCATCGCCGCCGCCGCTACCTCCCGCGTGCGGCAGCGGGCCGCGCGCGAGCGGGAAACGCACCCGCTCGGAGGGAGGATGCCTCCGATGCGGCCTACTTGTAGCGGTAGACGATGCGTCCGCGGGACAGGTCGTAGGGCGACAGTTCGACCACCACCCGGTCCTCCGGAAGAATCCGGATGTAGTGCTGGCGCATCTTGCCGCTGATATGGGCGAGAACGCGGTGCCCGTTCTGGAGCTCCACCCTGAACATCGCGTTCGGAAGCGGCTCCACTACCCGGCCCTCGATCTCGATGGCCCCGTCCTTCTTCGGCATGTCCTCCACTGTCCTGACGTCTGCAACCAACGGAATCCGGGGATGTCCCCCGGACCAATATCCCGGGCCCCCGGGGAAGCCGGCCTCGGCCGGCAACCATGGCGGGCGCCGTGGTAGCCCCTGCAACCACGCCCGATCAGGAACGCCCAGCACCACCAGCCGACGGCGACTGGGCGATCAAGAGATCCGCCCGTCGCGGTCGCGGTACGCGATCCGCACTGATAACCACTCGCACCCGTGGTCACCCAGACGGCGGCCATCCACGCGAACGATCAGGCGAACCTGCGCCACGGCACAACAGATCGATGGACGTGAGAGACCACCGCCTTGTAAGTCTACGCGCCGCCTTCGTCAAGGGCTAATCGAGCTGACTGCGTTGATGGTTCGCTCCGTGCTCTGTCTCTGGTTCGCTCCGTGCGGGCACGGCGCTCCGGCCCCGTACTCGCTTCGCTCCCACGGGACCTCCGCGCCGTGTCCTCCTCCGCTCACGTGCGCTGCGGCGACCTCCGCTGCGGCCCAACCACGTCGCTTCGCTCGTGGCCGGGCCTCCGCGGAGGCACGCCTCCGCGCCCAGCTCGGTTGCGTCCCGCTGTGACGTCACCAACCCGAAGCCGCAGCGTTCGCGGGGGCACATCGCTTCGCTTCGCTCGTGGCCGGGCCTCCGCGGAGGCGCACCTCCGCGCCAGCTCGGGTGCGTCACGCTTGAACGGTGCGAGACCAGGTCCGGCCTGATGCGGGACCCACATCGCTTCGCTCGTGGTCGGGCCTCCGCGCCAGTTCGGTCGCGTACCTTCGTGCCTGCTTGGGCGCGAAGAGGGCGGTCCCGGCCGGCGTGGGCTCAGGTGGACGCCCCGGCCGGCTGACCGCAGGCGACTCCGAGCGTCGCGAGTTTGGCGGCGCCGCCGTCATGGGCGGTCAGGACCCACGGGCCGCGCGGCGTGATGGCGACGGTGTGCTCGGTGTGCGCGGCCAGGGAACCGTCGACGGTCGAGACCGTCCAGTCGTCCGCGAGCACCATCGTGTCCGGCGAACCCATCGTGATCATCGGCTCGATCGCGAGCGCCAGCCCCGCCACCAGCTTGATCCCGCGGCCCGGCCGACCATGGTTGAGGATGTGCGGCGGCTGGTGCATCTCGGTACCTATGCCGTGACCGCCGTAGTTGTCCACGATGCCGTAGCCGGACGGGCGGATGTGCTGCTCGACCGCCGAGGAGATGTCGGTAAGCCGGCCGCCGAGCTGGGCCGCGGCAAGCCCGCGCCACAGCGACTCCTCACAGACCCGGATCATGTCGAGCACCTCGGGCGCTACCTTGCCGACCGGCACGGTGATCGCCGCGTCGCCGTGCCAGCCGTCGACGATGGCGCCGCAGTCGATCGAGATGATGTCGCCGTCGCGCAGCACCCGACGCTTGTTCGGGATCGCGTGCACCACCTCGTCGTTGACCGAGCTGCAGATCGACGCCGGGTACGGCGGGTGGGCGTAGCCCTTGAAGGAGGGGATGCCGCCGCCGGCGCGGATGGTGCGCTCGGCGACCGCGTCCAGGTCGGCCGTCGTCGCGCCTGGCACCGCGGCCTCGCGCAGCCGGTCAAGCGTCTGCGCGACCAGCAGGCCGGCGATCCGCATCTTGGCGATCTCGGCCGCCGTCTTGATCTGGACGTGTTCTCGTCGCGCCATGCTCAGCCCCGGTCTCGCCTCTCGATGCTGCCTCCGCCGACCCCGCCCGTGGAGCGAAGGCGCTCACCACCCGAACTGCCCAGCACACCCGACGTACTCAGCAACCCGACCATAAGCCCACCGAGCGGGAACCTCGCGCCGGGACCGGGCGGTTCGTCCAGATTCACCCGGTTTGTCCCATCACGCGATGCGGCCCATTCAGAAGACCATAGCCCGCCACGTGCGGATGGGCGCCGAATAGATCTTGTCTACCCCGACGCAGTGTCTCTGGTCCGCTCCGTCCGGGCGCCGCACTCCGGCCCCTTCCTTGCTTCGCTGCGGAAGGGACCTCCGCGCGGCCGGGGTTCCTGCCGGATCCGGGGTTCCTGCTCGATCGGCGAAGCCGATCGAGGAGGTCTGGGAGCTTGCGGAGCCGATCTGGGAGGTCCGCTCCTCCGCGGACGTGCCCTCCGGCGACCTCCGCTGCGGCCCAACCACCTTCACGACCTCCGAAATCGGCTTCGCCGATTCCGCAGGGACCCCGTCGCTCGGTGGCCGGGCCTCCGCGGAGGCACGCCTCCGGGCCAGCGCGGCTGCGTTGCGCTTGAACGTTGCGAACCGGGGATGCTGGGGGAGCTACATATCTCCTGGGCTGTAGCTCAATTCGTCACGTTCAAGCGCCGTGGTGACGCAGCGCGTCCAAGGCTCGCTCAGTGACGTTGTCGACCGGGCCGGTGGCGTCAATACCGATCAGCACCCCGCGCTCCGCGTAGTAGGCCACGAGCGGGGACGTCTGCTCGGCATAGACCTCGAGACGGTGCCGGACGGTCCCCGGGCGGTCGTCGTCCCGCTGGAACAGCTCGCCGTTGCAGCGGTCGCAGACGTCCTCGACGGTCGGCGGGTCGAAGTCGACGTGCCAGATGTGCCCACACGAGCGGCAGGTACGCCGTCCAGACAGTCGCCGGACGACCTCGTCGTCGTCGACGACGAGCTCGAGCACCACGTCCAGCTGGGTGCCCATGGTGTCGAGCATCCCGCCGAGAACCTCGGCCTGGGGGACATTGCGCGGGAACCCATCGAGCAGGAAGCCCTTGACGGCGTCGTCCTCGGCCAGGCGGTTGCGGACCATGCCGATCGTGATCTCGTCGGGGACGAGGTCGCCGGCGTCCATGTAGTTCTTCGCCGCGACACCCAGCTCCGTGCCTTCTCGGACGTTCGCACGGAAGATATCACCGGTGGAGATCTTGGGGATCGACCGCGCCGTCGCGATGAACGCGGCCTGCGTGCCCTTGCCTGCTCCCGGTGGTCCGACCAGTACGAGGCGCACTACCGGAGGAAGCCTTCGTAGTTGCGGAGCATGAGCTGGCTCTCGATCTGCTTCACGGTTTCCAGTCCCACCCCCACCATGATCAGCACCGACGTCCCGGCGAAGGGGAAGGGCTGGTCCTTCGTCAGGTTCAGCAACGCGAGCGGAAGAACGGTGATCACCCCCAGGAACAACGAGCCCGGCAGGGTGATCCGGGAGAGGACGTGATCAAGGTACTCGGCCGTCGGCCGGCCGGGCCGGATACCCGGGATGAACCCGCCGTACTTCTTCATGTTGTCGGAGACCTCGGTCGGGTTGAACGTGATCGCGACGTAGAAGTACGTGAAGAAGATGATGAGCAGGCCGTAGGTAGCCAGGTAGAGCGGATGGTCACCTCGAGAGAGGTAACGGGACTCGAAGTCCTGGAAGCCCTGGTTGTTCCACACCTGCCCAACCAGCTGCGGCAGCTGCAGCAGCGAGGAGGCGAAGATGACCGGGATGATGCCGGCCTGGTTCACCTTGATCGGGAGGTAGGTCGAGGTCCCGCCGTACATGCGCCGACCGATGAGCCGTTTGGCGTACTGCACCGGGATGCGTCGCTGGGACTGCTCGACGAAGATGACGAAGACCACGATCGCGAGGCCCAGCAGGCAGACCAGGGTGAAGACGACACCCCCGGCGACCTGGAGGATGGCGGTGCCCTGCGAGGGCAGCCGCGCCGCGATCGAGGTGAAGATCAGCAGCGACATACCGTTACCGATACCGCGGGCCGTGATCAGCTCGCCGAGCCACATGATGACGCCGACGCCCGCGGTCATTGTGATCACCAAGGTGGCGATCCGGAACAGGCTCGTATCCGGGATGACGGCCGCGTCGCAGCCGGGGAACAGCCGGCCGCTGCGGGCCAGCGCGATGATGCCAGTCGCCTGCAGGATGCCGAGCGCGATGGTCAGGTAGCGCGTGTACTGGGTGATCTTCTGTTCACCCGCGCTGCCTTCCTTCTTCAGTTGCTCGAGCCGCGGGATGACTACGACGAGAAGCTGAAGAATGATGCTCGACGTGATGTACGGCATGATGCCGAGCGCAAAGATCGAAAGCTGCAGCAGAGCGCCACCGCTGAACAGGTTGATCAGCGAGTAGACGTTGCTCGCGCCCGTGCTCGCCGTGCTCAGGCAGGTGTTCACGGCCCTGGTGGACACCCCGGGTGCCGGCATGACACTGCCGATCCGGAACAGGATCACGATCCCGAACGTGAACAGCAGCTTCTTGCGCAGGTCCGGCGTGCGGAAGGCCCGCGTGAAGGCGGTGAGCACGGCTCCTCCTGCCGGGGGGAAGGACGCGAACAGCCACGGCGCCTGGTCCGCGTGGCGGGTATCCGGTGGATCGTCCGGACGCCGTGAGGCGACTGTAACAGCCCCGGAGGCTCACGAGTCCCGACATGACATCGGCTGACGCCCGTCGGGCACCCCTGGTCCTCTCGGGCCCACCGGGCGACCGACGCCGTGAGGATGAACGGCGCCCAAGCCCAGTGTCCACCGAAAGGGGACGGGCGTGTGCACGCCCGTCCCCGAACTCACACTTCGGTAACGCTCCCGCCAGCGGCGAGGATCTTCTCGCGTGCGGACCCGGAGAACGCGTGCGCACTCACCCGCAGCGCGACACCCAGCTCGCCGTCACCCAGCACCTTCACGAGCGCGTTCTTGCGGACCGCGCCCGCGCCGACGAGCGCCTCGACGGTCACCTCGCCGCCCTCGGGGAACAGCTCCGCGAGGGCGGCGACGTTCACCACCTGGTACTCGACGCGGAATCGGTTCTTGAAGCCCTTGAGCTTCGGCACCCGCATGTGCAGGGGCATCTGGCCACCTTCGAAGGTGGCCGGGACCTGCTTGCGGGCCTTGGAGCCCTTGGTACCGCGGCCGGCGGTCTTGCCCTTCGACCCCTCACCGCGCCCGACCCGCATCTTGGGCCGGTTCGCGCCCGGAGCCGGCCGCAGGTGGTGGATCTTGAGCGCGCGCCCGCGCTCGCCGCCCGCGGTCTTGGCCGTGCTGGCTTCAGCGGTGGCGTCCTTGGTCAGTTCCGCCATGTCAGTCCACTTCCTCGACCGTGACGAGGTGCGCCACGGTCCTGATCATGCCACGGACCTGCGGGGTGTCCTCACGCGTGGTGGTCGCCCTGATCTTCCGCAGGCCGAGGGTCCTCAGCGTCGCCCGCTGGTTATGGGTGCCGCCGATCTCGGACTTCACCTGGGTGATCAACAGGGAGGCCATCACGCACCAGCCGCCGCGGCCCGTGCCCGCAGCATCGCTGGCGGGGCCACGTCCTCGAGCGGCAGGCCGCGGCGGGCCGCGATCTCCTCGGGACGAGTCAGCCCGCGCAGCGCGGCCACGGTCGCGTGCACGATGTTGATCGGGTTGGACGAGCCGAGCGACTTCGACAGCACGTCGTGCACGCCGGCGCACTCCAGCACGGCACGCACCGGGCCGCCGGCGATGACGCCGGTACCCGGGGATGCCGGCTTCAGCAGCACGACGCCAGCGGCCGCCTCGCCCTGGATCGGGTGCGGAATCGTCGCGCCGATCCGCGGGACCTTGAAGAAGTGCTTCTTGGCCTCCTCGACGCCCTTGGCGATCGCCGCGGGCACCTCCTTGGCCTTCCCGTAGCCGACGCCGACGGTGCCGTCCGCGTCCCCGACCACGACGAGCGCGGTGAAACTGAACCGGCGCCCACCCTTGACGACCTTGGCTACCCGGTTGATCGCGACGACGCGCTCGACGTAGGCGGTCTTCTCCTGCGCCTGGCCGCCTCCCGAGCGGTCTCGGCGCTCGCGGCGGTCGGAGCCGCCGCCGGCACCGCCGCCACGGCGCTGCTGCCCTGGCATCTCTAGAACATCCCCTTCGTAGAACCCATCAGAAGTCCAGCCCCGCCTCGCGGGCCGCGTCGGCGAGCGCCGCGATCCGGCCGTGGTAGGTGCGCCCGCCCCGGTCGAACACCACGGCGGACAGCCCGGCGGCCTTCGCTCGCTCGGCCAGGAGCTTGCCGACCTCACGGGCGAGGGCGGTCTTGTCGCCTTCGGCGCCGCGCAGCGAGGCGTCGAGCGTCGAGGCGGATGCCAAGGTATGGCCGGCGACGTCGTCGATGACCTGGGCGTAGATGTGCCGCGAGGAACGACTGACGACGAGGCGCGGACGGACCGGGGTGCCGGAGACCCGCTTGCGCACCCGGACGTGCCGGCGCAGCCGCGCGGTCCGGCGCCGAGCGCTGGCGGTGAGGCTCACAGCCATGATCTATCTCCTACTTCCCGGTCTTCCCGACCTTGCGGCGGACGACCTCGCCCTGGTAGCGCACGCCCTTGCCCTTGTACGGGTCAGGCTTGCGCAGGCCACGGATCTTGGCCGAGACCTCGCCGACCAGCTGCTTGTCGATGCCGTGCACGACGAAGCGGGTCGGCGCCTGGACCTCGAACCGGATGCCCTCCGGCGCCTTGACCGGCACCGAGTGGCTGTAGCCGAGCGCGAACTCCAGGTCAGAGCCCCTGGCCTGGACGCGGTAACCGACGCCGACGATCTCCAGCGTCTTCGAGTACCCGTCGGTGACACCGATGACCATGTTGGAAACCAGCGTCCGGGTCAGGCCGTGCAGCGCGCGCGAGTTGCGCTCGTCGTCGGGACGGCTGACCACGATCTTGCCCTCTTCCTGGGCGACCGTGATCGGCGCGGCGACGGTGTGCGAAAGGGTGCCCTTGGGGCCCTTGACGGTGACGTGCTGGCCATCGAGGGACACCTCGACGCCGCTCGGCACCTGAATCGGCAGACGGCCGATGCGTGACATGTCGGCACCCCCTACCAGACGAAGGCGAGGACTTCGCCGCCCACGCCGCGCTTGCCCGCCTGCCGGTCGGTCAGCAGCCCCGTGGACGTGGAGATGATCGCCACGCCCAGGCCGCCGAGCACCTTCGGCAGGTTGGTCGACTTCGCGTACACCCGCAGGCCGGGCTTGCTGATGCGCTTCACACCCGCGATCGAGCGCTCCCGGTTGGGGCCGTACTTCAGGTCCACTACGAGGTTCTTGCCAGGCCCGTCGTTCTCGGGCGCCTCGACGTGCCAGCCGAGGATGTAGCCCTCCTGCTGCAGGATCTCGGCGATGTGCACCTTGATCTTGCTGTGTGGCATCACCACCCGGTCGTGGTACGCCCGGTTGGCATTGCGGACGCGCGTGAGCATGTCCGCAATCGGATCGGTCATCGTCATGAGTTGACGCCTTCCTCACGGGGGTTCCCGCGATCCCTGCTGGGTCCCGGGCCTACCGCGACTGGGTGGTGCTACCGAGCTGACCCTCGAAGTGAACCCCGGAGGCCAGAAATGATCTTACCAGCTGCTCTTGGTAACGCCCGGCAGCTCACCTCGGTGCGCCATCTGCCGCAGGCACACGCGGCAGAGCCCGAACACCCGGTAGACCGAGCGCGGCCGGCCGCACCGCTGGCAGCGGGTGTAGCCGCGGACCGCGTACTTCGGCTTGCGAGCAGCCTTCTCGACTAGCGCCTTCTTCGCCATGCTTCTAGTTCTCCCTGAACGGGAAGCCCAGCGCGCGCAGGAGCGCCCGGCCCTCGTCGTCAGTGGTGGCGGTGGTGACGACCGTGATGTCCATGCCACGCACCCGGTCGATCCTGTCGATGTCGATCTCGTGGAAGATCGACTGCTCGGTCACGCCGAACGTGTAGTTGCCGCGCCCGTCGAACTGCTTGGGCGACAGGCCACGGAAGTCACGGATGCGGGGCAGCGCGATCGTGACGAGCCGGTCGAGGAACTCCCACATCCGGTCGCCGCGCAGGGTCACCTTCGCCCCGATCGGCATGCCCTCGCGCAGCTTGAACTGGGCGATGGACTTGGTCGCCCGGCGCACCGCCGGCTTCTGGCCGGTAATGGCGGCCAGGTCGCGCAGCGCGCCGTCGATGAGCTTGGCGTCGCGGGCAGCGTCGCCGACACCCATGTTGACGACGACCTTCACGACGCCGGGGGTCTGCATGACGTTCGCGTAGCCGAACTGCTCACGCAGCGCCGGCGAGATCTCCTCGCGGTAGCGCTGCTTGAGCCGCGGCAGGGCGGGCGCCGCTGGAGCCTCAGTGGTCACAGTCATTAGCCTCGTCCAATTTCACTGGTGGCCTCCAGCAATGCCAGAGGAAAAGATTTTGGCATCGCTTTCGGCCTAGAGCTCGGTACCCGTGCGCCGCGAGATGCGCACCTTGGTACCGTCCTCATTGATCTTGTAACCGACTCGGGTCGGCTTCCCGTCGCTCGGGTCCACGATCGCGACATTGCTGACGTGGATCGGAGCCTCCTGGGTGACGATGCCACCCGACTGCGAGCCACGGGTCGTGGTCTGGACGCGAGTGTGCCGGGTGACCCGGTTCGCCCCCTCCACGACCACCTTGTTCTCCGTGGGGAGGGCTCGGATGACCTTCCCCTTCAGTCCGCGGTCCTTGCCGGAGATGACCTGGACCGTGTCGCCCTTCTTAATCTTCATACCGGCCACGGCCTACAGCACCTCCGGTGCCAGCGAAATGATCTTCATGAACTTCTTGTCCCGCAGCTCGCGCCCGACCGGCCCGAAGATGCGGGTGCCTCGAGGGTCCCCACCGTCCCGGATGAGCACAGCGGCGTTCTCGTCGAACCGGATGTAGGAGCCGTCCGGCCGCCGGCGCTCCTTCGCGGTGCGCACCACGACCGCCTTCACCACGTCGCCGCGCTTCACGCCGGCGCCGGGCAGGGCGTCCTTAACCGTGCCGACGATGATGTCGCCGATCCCCGCGTACCGACGACCCGAACCGCCGAGCACCCGGATGCACAGGATCTCCCGCGCGCCCGTGTTGTCGGCGACCCTCAGGCGCGTCTCCTGCTGAATCACTTCGAGCTCCTGACCCGCTTGCGGCGAATTTCCTTATCACCGTTGAAGCCCGCCGCGACCGGGAGGCTTCGCCATCCTGCCGGACGCTCCGCCGCCGATCGCGGCGGAGCCTCCGGCACCGCCTGTTACTACTTGGCCTTCTCCAGAACGCGGACGACTCGCCAGCGCTTGGTGGCCGACAGCGGCCGGGTCTCCATCAGGAGCACCCGGTCGCCGACGCCGCACGCGCTTTCCTCGTCGTGCGCCTTGACCTTCTTCGTCCGGCGGATCGTCTTGCCGTAGAGCGGGTGCTGAACCCTGTCCTCCACCGCGACGACGACCGTCTTCTGCATCTTGTCGCTGACCACGAGGCCCTCACGGACCTTGCGGAAGCCCCTGGAGGCGCTGTCCGTGCCGGCCGTGGCGCCAGCCTCGTTGGTGCTCTCGTCTGCCACTGCGCTCACTCCGCTGTCTCGTCGGCAAGGCTCGGGTCGACGGTCAGGCCGAGCTCACGCTCGCGCATCACCGTGTAGATCTTGGCGATGTCGCGCCGGACGGCCCGCAGCCGCCGGTTGTTCGAGAGCTGCCCGGTCGCGTTCTGGAACCGGAGGTTGAACAGCTCCTCCTTGGCCTCGCGAAGCTTGTCCACGAGGTCGTCGCCGGACAGCGCGCGCAGATCGTCCGCGCTGGTGGCGGTAGCCATCACGCACCACCTTCACGGGTCACGAACCGGCACTTCATCGGGAGCTTGTGGATCGCGCGGCGCATGGCTTCGCGGGCCACCGGCTCAGCGACACCGGACAGCTCGAACATGATCCGGCCGGGCTTGACGTTGGCGATCCACCACTCCGGCGAGCCCTTGCCGGAACCCATCCGGGTCTCGGCCGGCTTCTTGGTCAGCGGACGGTCCGGGTAGATGTTGATCCAGACCTTTCCGCCGCGGCGGATGTGCCGGGTCATGGCGATACGAGCCGACTCGATCTGCCGGTTGGTCACGTACGCCGGCTCCAGCGCCTGGATCGCGAACTCACCGAACGCGATACTGGTCCCGCCCTTGGCGGCACCGGTCCGCCTCGGGTGGTGCTGCTTGCGGTGCGCGACCTTACGGGGAATCAGCATTGTCCTACTCCTCCGCCTTCTCCGGCGCCGCCGTCTCGGCGGCGGCCGGTGCCGGCGACGCGTCCGGGGTGACCGCGGTGGCGGTCGGCTCCGGCGTCACGGCGGGCGTCGGCTCTGGCGCGGCCGTCGCCTCAGGCACGGCGGGTGCCGTCGCCTCAGGCTCGGCGGGCGTCGTCTCAGGCGTGACCGGCGCCGCCGGCGTGGCCTGCTCGCCGCCGCCGCCGCCCCTGCCCCGACGCTCGCCGCGCTGCCGCTCAGCGGCCGCGCGACCCGCCTCGGTGCCGCCCGCCGTCGTGCCGGACGAGCCGGAGCGCGGACCGCGACGCGGCGGGCGCTCCCGCCGGTGCTGGCGCGTCAGCGCCTCCTGGGCCTCGCGCTCGGCGCGGCTCTGCACGATGTCGCCCTTGTAGATCCAGACCTTCACGCCGATACGGCCGAAGGTGGTGCGTGCCTCGTAGAAGCCGTAGTCGATGTCGGCCCGCAGGGTGTGCAGCGGCACCCGGCCCTCGCGGTAGAACTCCGACCGGCTCATCTCGGCGCCGCCCAGACGTCCGGAGCACTGCACCCGGATGCCCTTCGCGCCGCCCTTCATCGCGGTCTGCATCGCCTTGCGCATCGCGCGGCGGAAGCTGACGCGGCTGGAGAGCTGCTCGGCCACGCCCTGCGCGACGAGCTGCGCGTCCACCTCGGGGTTCTTGACCTCGAGGATGTTGAGCTGGACCTGCTTGCCGGTCAGCTTCTCCAGGTCGCCGCGGATGCGGTCGGCCTCCGCGCCGCGGCGGCCGATGACGATGCCCGGCCGAGCGGTGTGGATGTCGACGCGCAGGCGTCCCTGGGTGCGCTCGATGTCGACCCGGCTGATGCCGGCCCGCTCCATGCCCTTGGACATCATCTTGCGGATCTTGACGTCCTCACCGACATACGCCTTGTACTGCTTGTCGGCGTACCAGCGCGACGTGAACTCCGACGTGATGCCGAGCCGGAACCCGTGCGGGTTGACCTTCTGCCCCACTACCGGGCCCTCCTGTTCGTGGCATCATCCGCGGGCGCAACGCTTTCGACCACGATCGTGATGTGGCTGGTCCGCTTACGGATGCGGTAGGCGCGGCCCTGTGCCCGTGGGCGGATCCGCTTGAGCGTCGGGCCTTCGTCCACGTATGCCTCGCCGACGAACAGCGTGGTCGGGTCGAGGCCGTGGTTGTTCTCCGCGTTCGCGATGGCGCTGCGCACGACCTTGTACACGTCGGTGCTGGCGGACTGCGGCGCGAAGGTGAGGATGTCGAGTGCCTCCTGCGCGGACCGGCCGCGGACCAGGTCGATGACCCGGCGCGCCTTGGTCGGCGAGATCCGCACGTAACGAGCCGTCGCCTTGGCGCCGGGCAGGCCGGCGCGGGTCAGGCCGTCGACGAGGTCGTCAGCCACGGCGTGACCTCCGGTCTTCCTTCACGTGGCCGCGGAAGGTCCGGGTCGGGGCGAACTCCCCGAGCTTGTGACCGACCATGCCCTCGGTGACGAACACCGGAACGTGCTTACGGCCGTCGTGCACCGCGATGGTGTGGCCCAGCATGTCCGGAATGATGGTCGAGCGACGCGACCACGTCTTGATGACGTGCTTGGTGCCCTTCTCGTTCTGCACGTCCACCTTCTTGAGCAGGTGGTCGTCGACGAACGGGCCCTTCTTCAGGCTGCGTGGCATTGTGTCTCCTCCTCCCTGCTCAGTGGTGGTTCTCGGCGGGAACGCCGGCGCGGTGGCTGCACGCGGCCTGGGCCGCTGCTACCGCGCTCATCGGCGCTTCGCCTTCTTGCGGTTGCTGACGATCAGATTGTCGCTGGCCTTGCGGGTGGCCCTGGTGCGGCCCTCCGGACGGCCCTTCGGGTTGACCGGGTGGCGGCCACCGGAGGTCTTGCCCTCACCACCACCGTGCGGGTGGTCGACCGGGTTCATGGCCACACCACGCACGGTCGGGCGGCGGCCCTTCCAGCGCATCCGGCCGGCCTTGCCCCAGTTGATGTTGCTCTGCTCCGCGTTGCCGACCTCGCCGACGGTCGCCCGACAGCGGGCGTCCACCTTGCGCATCTCCCCGGAGGGCATCCGGAGCTGGGCGTACGGCCCGTCCTTCGCGACCAGCTGCACGCTCGCGCCGGCGCTGCGGGCGATCTTCGCCCCGCCGCCGGGCCGCAGCTCGACGTTGTGGATGACGGTACCGGTCGGGATGTTGCGCAGCGGCAGGGCGTTGCCCGGCTTGATGTCCGCGCCGACGCCCGAGCTGACCACGTCGCCCTGCTTGAGTTTCACCGGGGCGACGATGTAGCGCTTCTCGCCGTCCGCATAGTGCAGCAGCGCGATCCGGGCCGTGCGGTTCGGGTCGTACTCGATGTGCGCGACCTTGGCCGGCACGCCGTCCTTGTCCCGACGGAAGTCGATCAGCCGGTAGGCGCGCTTGTGGCCGCCGCCCTGGTGGCGGGTGGTGATCCGGCCGTGCGCATTGCGGCCGCCCTTGGAATGCAGGGGGCGGACCAGCGACTTCTCCGGGTGGTCACGAGTGATCTCGACGAAGTCGGAGACACTCGCGCCGCGGCGGCCCGGGGTGGTGGGCTTGTAACGACGAATTCCCATGACTAATCCAGCTCTCCGTTACGCGCCCGGGCCACCGAAGATCTCGATGGAGTCCCCGGGGGCCAGGCTGACCATGGCCCGCTTGGTGGCCTTGCGCTGGCCCCAGCCGTACTTGGTCCGCTTGCGCTTGCCAGGCCGGTTGATGGTGTTGACGCTCAGCACCCGGACGTTGAAGATCTGCTGGACCGCGATCTTAATCTGGGTCTTGTTCGCGTCTGGGCGGACGATGAACGTGTAGACGTTCTCGTCCAGCAGGCCGTAGCTCTTCTCCGAGACGACCGGCTTGAGGATGATGTCGCGCGGGTCGGGGATCACTGGTCCGCCTCCTCGGCGTCGGCCGCCGCCTTGCCTCGGCCGACGAACGCGGCGAGCGCGGCCTCGGTGAACACGACGTCGTCGCTGATCAGCACGTCATAGGTGTTGAGCTGGCCCGGGTCGAGCAGGTGCACCGTCGGGACGTTGCGCAGGCTCTTCCAGGTCAACTCGTCGATCCGCTCGGCCACGACGAGCACGTGCCGGCTGTCGGCGAGCGTGCTCAACGCGGTGAGCGCCGCCTTGGTCGACGGGGTCTCGCCCTCGGCCAGCGAGGAGACGACGTGCACCCGGTTGGCGCGGGCCCGGTCCGAGAGGGCGCCGCGCAGCGCGGCGGCCTTCATCTTCTTCGGGGTCCGCTGCTCGTAGTTGCGCGGCGTCGGGCCGTGCACGGTGCCACCGCCGGCGAACTGCGGGGCGCGCGTCGAGCCCTGCCGGGCGCGGCCGGTGCCCTTCTGCCGGTACGGCTTCTTGCCGCCGCCGCGAACCTCGCCGCGGGTCTTGGTGTCGTGGGTGCCCTGGCGGGCCGCAGCCTGCTGGGCCACCACAACCTGGTGGATCAGCGGGACGTTCACCTGAACGTCGAAGATCTCGCCAGGCAGCTCGGCGGTGCCGGCCTCGCCACCGGCCAGCGCGTGCACCGTCACGGTGCGCGTCTCGCCGGCGTCGGCCTTGCGGAACATCGTGGTCATGCCGACACCTCAGCCTTCTGGGCGTCCGCCGGCTGGAAGGCGGCCGGGGCCGGCCGCTTCGCCGCGCTGCGCACGAAGACCAGCCCGCCATCCACACCGGGGACGGCGCCCTTGATCAGCAGCAGGCCCCGCTCGGCGTCGACCGCGTGCACGGTCAGGCCGGCGACGGTCACCCGCACGTTGCCCATCCGGCCAGCCATCCGCAGGCCCTTGAAGACCCGGCCCGGGGTGGCACAGCCACCGACCGAGCCCGGCGAGCGGTGCTTGCGCTCGACGCCGTGACCGGCGCCCAGGCCCTTGAAGCCATGCCGCTTCATGACGCCGGCGAAGCCCTTGCCCTTGGACGTGCCGGTGACGTCGACGACCTGGCCGGCCTCGAAGACAGAGCTGTCGAGCTCCAGGCCGGCGGTGTAGTTGCCCGCGTCGGCGGTCCGCAGCTCGGCCAGGTGGCGTCGCGGAGTCACGCCGGCGACGCCGAAATGCCCCCGGGTCGGCTTGTTGACCTTGCGCGGGTCGATCTCGCCGTAGCCGAGCTGGACAGCCGAGTAGCCATCGGTGTCCGGAGTCTTCACCTGGGTGACCACGTTAGGGCCAGCCTCGATCACGGTGATCGGTACGACGCGGTTCTGCGCGTCCCAGACCTGGGTCATCCCGAGCTTGGTGCCCAGGATCCCTCGGTAGTTTCGGTTGAGCATGGCTGCGCCCGGTCCCTTACAGCTTGATCTCGATGTCGACACCGGCGGGGAGGTCGAGGCGCATCAGCGAGTCGACCGTCTTCGGCGTCGGGTCAAGGATGTCGATAAGCCGCTTGTGCGTCCGCATCTCAAAGTGCTCGCGGCTGTCCTTGTATTTGTGCGGCGACCGGATGACGCAGTAGATGTTCTTCTCCGTCGGCAGCGGCACGGGACCCGCGACCTGCGCCCCGGTCCGGGTCACGGTCTCGACAATCTTGCGCGCCGAGCTGTCGATGACCTCGTGGTCATAGGCCTTGAGCCGGATGCGGATCTTCTGTGCCGCCATGGTGGGCTTCGCCTGTCCTGTCTGTCTCGTCACCCGGGGTACCGCGACCGGGCTCCCTGGGCTGATACCTACATTGGGCTCCAGGCGCGCGAGGCTTCGCCATCATCGCGCGCCCTTCGCCCGTGCACCGGTCGCCGGGCGTTACCACTTCTTCTTCGCCCTTCTCCCGGGCGCTCCGGGTTCGGGGCCGTGCACCAGCCGCAGGTCAAGACGTTGCGACTGGCGGTGATGCCGGTAGCCAGCGGCGGGCGGCGGGGCCTGGCGTCGATGACGCCCGACCCGCGCCGCCCAAACGCGGAACTACTTGACGACCTTCAGGACCTGGCCGGCGCCGACGGTGCGGCCACCCTCACGGATGGCGAACCGCAGGCCCTCCTCCATGGCGATCGGCTGGATCAGCTCGACCACCATTTCGGTGTTGTCGCCCGGCATGACCATCTCGGTGCCCTCGGGGAGGGTCACGACGCCGGTCACGTCGGTCGTCCGGAAGTAGAACTGCGGCCGGTAGTTGTTGAAGAACGGCGTGTGGCGGCCGCCCTCGTCCTTGTTCAGGATGTAGACCCGGGCCTCGAACACGGTGTGCGGCGTGATGCTCTTCGGCTTCACGACGACCTGGCCGCGCTCGACGTCCTCGCGCTTGATGCCACGCAGGAGCAGACCGACGTTGTCACCGGCCTGGCCCTGGTCGAGCAGCTTGCGGAACATCTCGACACCCGTGACCGTGGTGGTCTGGGTCTCCTGCTTGATACCGACGATCTCGACGGTCTCCGACACCTTGACGATGCCGCGCTCGACTCGACCGGTGACGACGGTGCCGCGGCCGGTGATCGTGAAGACGTCCTCGATGGGCATCAGGAACGGCTTCTCGATGTCACGCACCGGCTCGGGGATCGACTCGTCGACCGCGTCCATCAGCTCGAGGAGCTTCGCGCCCCACTCCTTGTCGCCCTCGAGGGCCTTCAGAGCGGAGACGCGGATGACCGGAAGGTCGTCACCCGGGAACTCGTAGATGGACAGCAGCTCGCGGACCTCGAGCTCGACGAGCTCCAGGATCTCCTCGTCGTCCACCATGTCGGCCTTGTTCAGGGCCACCACGATGTACGGCACGCCGACCTGGCGGGCGAGGAGCACGTGCTCCTTGGTCTGCGGCATCGGGCCGTCGGTCGCCGACACGACCAGGATCGCGCCGTCCATCTGGGCGGCACCCGTGATCATGTTCTTGATGTAGTCGGCGTGACCGGGGCAGTCGACATGGGCGTAGTGCCGCTTGTCGGTCTGGTACTCGACGTGCGCGATGGAGATGGTGATACCGCGGGCCTTCTCCTCGGGCGCCTTGTCGATCTGGTCGAACGGGGTGAACGGGTTCAGGTCCGGGTGGGCGTCGTGCAGGACCTTGGTGATCGCCGCCGTCAGCGTGGTCTTGCCATGGTCAATGTGACCGATGGTGCCGATGTTGACGTGCGGTTTGGTCCGCTCGAACTTCTGCTTCGCCACGGGTGTCCCTCCAAGGACGGGTGGTGTCTTGCTGTAGATCGTCTTGTTCGGGGTCCGGGGGGACCGTGCCCCCGGACATCCGCTGGCGCGGAGATCCGGGGACCGCTCCGCCCCGGACGGGCGTTACTCCCCGCGGGCCTTCGCGATGATGTCCTTCGCGACGTTGTTGGGGACTTCGGCGTAGGAGTCGAACTGCATGGAGTAGTTCGCCCGGCCCGAGGTCTTCGACCGCAGGTCGCCGACGTAGCCGAACATCTCCGAAAGCGGCACCAGCGCCCGGATGATCCGGGAGCCACCGCGCTCGTCCATCGCCTGGATCTGCCCGCGCCGCGAGTTCAGGTCGCCGATGACCTCACCCATGTAGTCCTCGGGGGAGGTGACCTCGACGGACATCATTGGCTCGAGCAGGACCGGGTCGGCCTTCCGCGCCGCCTCCTTGAACGCCATCGAACCGGCGATCTTGAAGGCGAGCTCGGAGGAGTCGACCTCGTGGTACTGGCCGTCCAGCAGGGTGACCTTTACGTCGACCAGCGGGTAGCCAGCGAGCACACCGAACTCCATGGCCTCCTGGCAGCCCGCATCCACGCTCGGGATGTACTCCTTCGGGATGCGACCGCCGGTGACCTTGTTCTGGAACTCGTAGCCACCGCCGTCGCCGCCGGAAGGTTCGAGATTGATGATCACCCGCGCGTACTGACCGGAACCGCCGGTCTGCTTCTTGTGGGTGTAATCGACCTTCTCGACCTTCTTGCGGATGGTCTCCCGGTACGCGACCTGCGGACGGCCGACGTTGGCGTCGACGCTGTACTCGCGCTTCATCCGGTCGACCAGCACCTCGAGGTGCAGCTCGCCCATGCCCGAGATGACCGTCTGGCCGGTTTCCTCGTCGGTGCGGACCTGGAAGGTCGGGTCCTCCTCGGCGAGCCGCTGGATCGCGGTGCCCAGCTTCTGCTGGTCGGCCTTCGTCTTCGGCTCGATCGCGACGTGGATGACCGGAGCCGGGAATGTCATCGACTCCAGCACGACCGGCGCGTTCGGGTCGCAGAGGGTGTCACCGGTGGTGGTGTTCTTCAGCCCGACGACCGCGACGATCTGGCCGGCGCCGACGCCGTCCCGATCCTCCCGGTGGTTGGCGTGCATCTGCAGGATGCGGCCGATCCGCTCCTTGCGGTCCTTGGTGGAGTTGAGCACCGCCGAACCGGACGAGAGCCTGCCGGAGTACACCCGGATGTAGGTCAGCTTGCCGACGTACGGGTCAGACATGATCTTGAAAGCGAGCGCGGAGAACGGCTCGTCCTCGGTGGCCTCGCGAATGACCTCGACCTCTTCGTTGCCCGGCTTGTGACCGACGGTCCTGCCGACGTCGGTCGGGCTGGGCAGGAAGTCGACGACGGCGTCGAGCATGGGCTGCACGCCCTTGTTCTTGAACGCCGTGCCGCACATGACCGGGTTGATCGCACTGGTGAGGGTGGCCCGTCGGATCGCCGCGACCAGCTCCTCGACGGTGGGCTCCGTGCCCTCGAGGTACTTCTCCATCAGGTCGTCGTCGTTCTCGGCGACGGTCTCGAGGAGCTTGTCGCGCCACTCCTGCGCGGCCTCCTCGTGGTCGCGCGGGATGTCGACGACGTCGTAGGAGGCGCCCTTGTCCTCGGAGTGCCAGATCAGGCCCTTCATCCGGACCAGGTCGATGACGCCCTTGAAGTCGGACTCGACGCCCCACGGGAGCTGGATGACGGCCGGCGTCGCGTCGAGCCGGTCGATCATCATCTCCACGCAGCGGTGGAACTCCGCGCCGACCCGGTCCATCTTGTTGACGAACGCGATCCGCGGCACGTTGTACCGGTCGGCCTGGCGCCACACCGTCTCGCTCTGCGGCTCCACGCCGGCAACCGCGTCGAACACCGCGACCGCACCGTCGAGCACCCGCAGCGACCGCTCCACCTCGACGGTGAAGTCGACGTGGCCGGGGGTGTCGATGATGTTGATGGTGTGGTCTCGCCAGATGCAGGTGGTGGCGGCGGAGGTGATGGTGATCCCCCGCTCCTGCTCCTGCTCCATCCAGTCCATCGTGGCGCCGCCGTCGTGCACTTCACCGATCTTGTAGTTCACACCGGTGTAGTAGAGGATGCGCTCGGTCGTGGTGGTCTTACCCGCGTCGATGTGGGCCATGATCCCGATGTTGCGGGTCGTGGCCAGGGCGGCACGTACATCAGCCATAACAGGTCACCAGCGGTAGTGGGCGAAGGCCTTGTTGGACTCCGCCATCTTGTGGGTGTCCTCCCGGCGCTTCACGCTCGCGCCGAGACCATTGCTCGCGTCGATCAGCTCGTTCATGAGCCGCTCGGTCATCGTCTTCTCGCGGCGGCCGCGCGAGTAGGCGACCAGCCAGCGCAACGCCAGGGTGGTGCTGCGGCCGGCGCGGACCTCGATCGGCACCTGGTAGGTGGCGCCACCGACCCGGCGGCTGCGCACCTCCAGCGTCGGCTTGACGTTGTCCAGCGCGCGCTTGAGCGTCACGACCGGGTCGTTGCCGGTCTTCTCACGGGCGCCCTCAAGCGCGCCGTAGACGATCCGCTCGGCGATCGACTTCTTGCCGCTCATCAGCACCTTGTTGACCAGAGAGGTCACCAGCGGCGACCCGTACACCGGGTCGACGACGACAGCGTGCTTGGGAGCGGGCCCTTTGCGCGGCATCTAGCCCTTCTCCTTCTTCGCGCCGTAGCGGCTACGGGCCTGCTTGCGGTTGCGGACACCCTGGGTGTCCAGCGCGCCACGGACGATCTTGTAGCGAACGCCCGGGAGGTCCTTCACTCGGCCGCCGCGCACCAGGACCATCGAGTGCTCCTGGAGGTTGTGGCCGACACCCGGGATGTACGCGGTGACCTCGATCCCGCTGGACAGCCGGACACGGGCGACCTTGCGCAGCGCCGAGTTCGGCTTCTTCGGGGTGGTCGTGTAGACCCGGGTGCACACGCCACGACGCTGCGGGCTCCCCTTGAGGGCAGGGGTCTTGGTCTTCTCGACCTTGTCCTGCCGGCCCTTGCGGACCAGCTGCTGGATCGTGGGCAACTGCGCTCCCGTTCCTCTTCCGTCGCGGTGCTGTTCTCTCGCCTGGCGTGCCGGGCACACGAGGACGGCTGCCACCTGGGGTTCCAGGTTGCCCGCCGACCCACGCGGTCGGGCGTGTCGCGCCTGCCAGCACCCCTCAGCCGTCAGCCGAGTCGTCCTGAGAGGAGCGCGCCTGCCCGCTCATCAGCACAGTCCCGCCGGCATCCGCCGGCGTCCCTGAGACGAAGCAGGCCCGACAGTCGCCGACGGCGTCCAGTTCGCCAACCGTCTCTGGCCGCAACTCGCCCGGGGATACCCGTAGGTCACCCGTGCTCCGCGGCCCGCGTCATCTGGCCGGGAAGAGATCCCCAGACAGAAACGCTCGGTCGTCAGTCTGGCGCCACAGCGCCACATCGGGGCGCAGGACACACGCCAGAGTCACGTGGACTCCGGCCACAGGACGCAACATTACCCCACGCCCACGTCAAGTGTCGAACCGGGTGTCATCCGCGCCCACGGCCCTTCTCGGGCCGCCCGCCGAGCGCCACCGGAGGTGCGGCGCCTCACCTGCCGCCCTCCGAGATGACCCGCCGAGTCCGGGGTGTCCCCCGGCTCGCACAGCCGGTCGGTTTCGTCGTCGTTGACGTGTCGTGTGCTGGCTATGGGGCCAGCCGCCCGGTTCCGCTGCTACCCCGCCGGGGCACCAGGTACTGCTGAACCTTCATCGAGCGAAGATCGACATCGGGGGTCCGGGGGTCGCCCCCGGGGTCGCATCACGGCCGCCCCGGGAAGCCGACCGCAGGTCGGCGAACAGGATGAGCCAGCTCGCGGTGGGTTACCGATGTCGGTCCCGCGGTGCCATTGTGCAGGTCTGGCAGGCTGGGCGGGAGTGAAACGACAAGGTTGGCGTTATCGGGACAGCGGGGGTCACCGGGTCTTCGCCCAACGATGACGATGGGAGCGCGCATGGTGAGTACAGGCGCCGCGACGGACGCAGCACCGGGCATCAGCGCCGACGCAGGGACGGACGGAGGCACGCCCGTTGACCCGCGCCGAAAGCCGACCCGAGCCGAGCTCGACGCCGCCTACGGACGCGCCGTCCCAGACCTGATCGCCCCTGGGTTGAAGGTGCTCATCTGCGGGATCAACCCGTCGCTCGCCGCCGGCGCGACCGGTTTCCACTTCGGCGGCACCGCGAACCGGCTGTGGGCGACGCTGCACCAGGCCGCCTTCACCGACCGCCAGCTGCACCCGTCCGAGACCGGCGAGCTGCTCGCCCGCGGCATCGGCATCACCAACATCGTCAACCGCGCCACCGCCCGCGCGGACGAGATCCACGACGACGAGATCCGCGCCGGCGTCGGCCGGCTAACGGCCACCGTCGAGCGCTACCAGCCCGGCTGGCTGGCCTTCCTGGGTCTCGGCGCCTACCGCATCGCCTTCGGCCAGAAGAAGGCCCCTGTAGGCCGCCAGCCCGACCACCTGGGCTCGACGGGAGTCTGGCTCCTCCCGAACCCCAGCGGCCTCAACGCCCACTACTCGCTCCAGGCCCTCGTCGAGGCCTACCGCGAGCTTTACGAAGCCGCCTACGCGCCCTCGTAGCGGGTTCGGCCGGTCCTCCTTCAGTCCTGCCCTCGCCGAGTCGTGGGAGGGCCGCGGTCGGGAACCGCTCGAATCGCCAACGGCGGGCGCCCCCGAAGGGACGCCCGCCGCCGTTCGTTCGACCAGGATCTGCCGATTAACGGTAGTCGCGGCTGCCGAAGTCGAACTCGTCGAGCGGGACGGCCTGGCCGGTGCCGGTGCCGAAGGCGCCGTACTCGACCGTGCCGGCCTCGTCGAAGCCGCCGACCGTGTACATGGCGGCCCGCGCCTCCTCGGTCGGCTCGACCCGGATGTTGCGGTACCGCGTGATGCCGGTGCCGGCCGGGATGAGCTTGCCGATGATGACGTTCTCCTTCAGGCCGACCAGCGAGTCCGACCGGGCGTTGATCGCCGCGTCGGTGAGCACCCGGGTGGTCTCCTGGAAGGAGGCCGCCGACAGCCACGACTCGGTGGCCAGCGACGCCTTGGTGATGCCCATGAGCACCGGCCGGGCCGACGCCGGCTGGCCGCCGGACTCGACGACGCGCCGGTTCTCGCTCTCGAACCTGCCCCGCTCGACCAGCTCACCTGGCAGCAGCGTCGTCTCACCCGACTCGAGGACGTTCACCCGCTTGAGCATCTGACGGATGATGATCTCGATGTGCTTGTCGTGGATCGACACACCCTGCGACCGGTACACCTCCTGCACCTGGTCGACCAGGTGCAGCTGGACCTGGCGCGGGCCGAGGATGCGCAGCACCTCGTGCGGGTCGACGGCACCGTCGATGAGCTGGGTGCCCACGTCGATGTGCTCGCCCTCGGCGACCCGCAGGCGGGAACGCCGCGGCACCGGGTAGGCCATCTCCTCGGAGCCGTCGTCGGGGACGACGACGACCTTGAAGGTCTTCTCCGTCTCCTCGATCTTGATCCGGCCGACGACCTCGCTGATCGGGGCCTTGCCCTTGGGGCTGCGGGCCTCGAACAGCTCGACCACTCGCGGCAGACCCTGCGTGATGTCGTCACCGGCGACGCCGCCAGCGTGGAACGTACGCATGGTCAGCTGGGTGCCCGGCTCACCGATCGACTGGGCGGCGACGATGCCGACCGCCTCGCCGACGTCGACGAGCTTGCCGGTCGCGAGCGAGCGGCCGTAGCACTGCGCGCACACGCCGCGACGCGACTCGCAGGTCAGCGCCGAGCGGATCCGGACGGTCTCGATCCCGGCCTCGAGCAGCTGGCCGATGACGACGTCGCCGAGGTCGGCGCCCGCCGGCACGATGACCTCGCCGCCCGAGTCGAGGGCGTCCGCGGCCAGCGTCCGCGCATAGGCCGACGTCTCCGCGTACCGGTCGCGGACCAGCTGGCCGCTCACGCGGTCCTTCGTCGCGATGCGGGTCATCACACCGCGCTCGGTGCCACAGTCGTCGTCGCGGACGATGACGTCCTGGCTGACGTCGACGAGCCGGCGGGTCAGGTAGCCGGAGTCGGCGGTCCGCAGCGCCGTGTCGGCGAGGCCCTTGCGGGCGCCGTGCGTGGAGATGAAGTACTCCAGCACGGACAGGCCCTCGCGGAAGTTCGCCTTGATCGGCCGCGGGATGATCTCGCCCTTCGGGTTGGAGACCAGGCCACGCATGCCGGCGAGCTGGCGGATCTGCATCATGTTTCCGGCCGCGCCGGAGTTGACCAGCGTCGCGACCGGGTTGGTCGGCGGGAAGTGGTCCTCCATCGCCTTCGCGACCTCGCTCGTCGCGTTGGTCCAGATCTGGACCAGCTCGCTGCGGCGCTCGTCGTCGGAGAGGAAGCCGCGCTCGAACTGCTTCTGGACCTTCTCGGCGAGGTCCTCGTACTTGGCGAGGATCTCGGTCTTGTTCGGCGGCGCGATGACGTCCTCGATCGCGACGGTCACCCCGGACCGGGTGGCCCAGTAGAAACCGGCGCTCTTGAACGCGTCCAGCGTCGCCGCGACCTGGGCCTTCGGGTACCGCTCGGCCAGGTCGTTGACGATCGCGGCCTGGTCCCGCTTGTGCAACAGCTCGTTGATGAACGGGTAGCCCTCCGGCAGCGCCTCGTTCAGCAGGCAACGCCCGAAGGTCGTCTCCAGGGTGAACGGGTCGCCGGGGATCCAGTCCGCGGGCGCTTCCCAGTCGGTCGGCGGCGTGTGGTCGCGCAGCCGGACCTTGATGATCGTCTGCAGGCCGATCTCGTGCGCGTCGAAGGCCATCTGCGCCTCGGCCACGCTGGAGAACGACCGGCCCTCGCCGAGGCCGCCGCTCTCGGCCAGCCGGGTCAGGTGGAACACCCCGGTGACCATGTCGAGGCTCGGCATGGCCAGCGGACGGCCGGACGCCGGCGAGAGGATGTTGTTGCTCGACAGCATCAGGATCCGGGCCTCGGCCTGCGCCTCGGCGGACAGCGGCAGGTGCACCGCCATCTGGTCGCCGTCGAAGTCCGCGTTGAACGCGGTGCAGACCAGCGGGTGGATCTGGATGGCCTTGCCCTCGACCAGCTGCGGCTCGAAGGCCTGGATGCCGAGGCGGTGCAGCGTCGGCGCCCGGTTCAGCAGCACCGGGTGCTCGGTGATGACCTCCTCGAGCACGTCCCAGACGACCGGCCGCGCGCGCTCCACCATCCGCTTGGCGGACTTGATGTTCTGCGCGTGGTTCAGGTCGACCAGCCGCTTCATCACGAACGGCTTGAACAGCTCCAGCGCCATCTGCTTGGGCAGGCCGCACTGGTGCAGCTTCAGCTGCGG
Source organism: Pseudofrankia coriaricola (assembly GCF_032027725.1). Taxonomy (NCBI): domain Bacteria; kingdom Bacillati; phylum Actinomycetota; class Actinomycetes; order Frankiales; family Frankiaceae; genus Pseudofrankia; species Pseudofrankia coriaricola. The sequence continues at coordinate 192,859 of NZ_JASNFO010000002.1, forward strand.
GCCGACGACGATGACCGAACGGCCGGAGTAGTCGACACGCTTGCCGAGCAGGTTCTGGCGGAACCGGCCCTGCTTGCCCTTGAGCATGTCCGACAGCGACTTGAGCGGACGGTTGCCGGGCCCGGTGACCGGGCGGCCGCGGCGGCCGTTGTCGAACAGCGCGTCGACGGCCTCCTGCAGCATCCGCTTCTCGTTGTTGACGATGATCTCGGGCGCGCCGAGGTCGAGCAGCCTCTTGAGCCGGTTGTTCCGGTTGATGACCCGGCGGTAGAGGTCGTTCAGGTCCGACGTGGCGAACCGGCCGCCGTCGAGCTGCACCATCGGGCGCAGGTCCGGCGGGATGACCGGGACGCAGTCGAGCACCATCCCCATCGGGGAGTTGCGGGTGTTCAGGAACGCCGAGACGACCTTGAGCCGCTTCAGCGCCCGGGCCTTCTTCTGGCCCTTGCCGGTGCGGATCGTCTCCCGCAGCGACTCGGCCTCGGCCGCGAGGTCGAAGTCGGCGAGGCGGCGCTGCAGCGCCTCCGCGCCCATGCCGCCCTCGAAGTACTGGCCGAACCGGTCGCGCAGCTCGCGGTAGAGAAGCTCGTCCGGCTCCAGGTCCTGGACCTTCATGCCCTTGAAGCGGTCGAAGACCCGGTCCAGCTCGTCGATCTTGCGCTGGGCGCGGTCACGGATCTGGCGCATCTCGCGCTCGGCCGACTCCCGCACCTTGCGGCGCGCGTCGCCCTTGGCGCCCTCGGCCTCCAGCTGGGCCAGGTCCGCCTCCAGCTTGCGCTGGCGGGCCTCGACGTCGGCGTTCTTGCGGTCCTCCATGCCCTGCTTCTCGACGCCGATGCGGGCCTCGAGGGTCGGCAGGTCACGGTGGCGCGCGTCGACGTCCACCTTTGTGATCATGTAGGCGGCGAAGTAGATGACCTTCTCGAGGTCCTTCGGCGCCAGGTCCAGCAGGTAGCCGAGCCGGCTCGGCACACCCTTGAAGTACCAGATGTGGGTGACCGGGGCGGCCAGCTCGATGTGCCCCATCCGCTCACGGCGCACCTTCGCGCGCGTGACCTCGACGCCGCAGCGCTCGCAGATGATGCCCTTGAACCGGACCCTCTTGTACTTACCGCAGTAGCACTCCCAGTCCCGGGTCGGACCGAAGATCTTCTCGCAGAAGAGCCCGTCCTTCTCCGGCTTGAGGGTGCGGTAGTTAATGGTCTCCGGCTTCTTGACCTCGCCGTGCGACCACTGGCGGATGTCGTCCGCGGTGGCCAGGCCGATGCGCAGCTCGTCGAAGAAGTTGACGTCCAGCAAGACTGTCGCCTGCTCTCTCTTTCTCAGTCGGGACGCTCAGTCAGGTCAGCGGGTGTTGGCCGGGCCGCCCGCGATCGCGGGCGGCCCGCGTGGGCTGGTGGGGGTGGCGGGGGGGGCCCCCCGGGCTGGCCTGGCCGCCGGGCCGGCCGTCAGACCTCCTCGACGCTGCTCGGCTCCCGCCGAGACAGGTCGATCCCAAGCTCCTCCGCCGCCCGGAACACGTCCTCGTCGGTGTCGCGCATCTCGATCTGAACGCCGTCGCTGGAGAGCACCTCGACGTTCAGGCACAGCGACTGCATTTCCTTGATGAGCACCTTGAAGGACTCGGGAATCCCGGGCTCCGGGATGTTCTCACCCTTGACGATCGCCTCGTAGACCTTGACCCGGCCGTGGACGTCGTCGGACTTGATCGTCAGCAGTTCCTGCAGGGCGTAGGCGGCGCCGTACGCCTCCAGCGCCCACACCTCCATCTCGCCGAACCGCTGGCCACCGAACTGCGCCTTACCACCCAGCGGCTGCTGAGTGATCATCGAGTAGGGGCCGGTCGAGCGAGCGTGGATCTTGTCGTCGACGAGGTGCAGCAGCTTGAGGATGTAGATGTAGCCGACCGCGACCGGGTACGGGTACTGCTCACCGGTGCGGCCGTCGAACAGCTTGGCCTTGCCCGACGACCCGATCAGCTGGACGCCGTCCCGGTTCGGGAGCGTGGAGTCCAGCAGGCCGGTGATCTCCTCCTCGCGGGCGCCGTCGAACACCGGGGTGGCGACGTTCTGGCCCGGGTTGGCCGCGTCCGCGCCGATGGTGCGCAGCCGCTCCTTCCACTCCTCCTTGCCGGCGTCGACCTGCCAGCCGGTCTTGGCGACCCACCCGAGGTGGGTCTCCAGGATCTGGCCGATGTTCATACGCCGCGGCACACCGTGCGGGTTGAGCACGACGTCGACGGGAGTGCCGTCCTCGAGGAACGGCATGTCCTCCTGCGGCATGATCTTGGCGATGACGCCCTTGTTGCCGTGCCGGCCGGCAAGCTTGTCACCGTCGGTGATCTTCCGCTTCTGGGCGACGTAGACCCGCACGAGCTCGTTCACGCCGGGCGGGAGCTCGTCGCCGTCCTCGCGGGCGAACACCCGGACGCCGATGACCTTGCCGGACTCGCCGTGCGGCACCTTCAGCGAGGTGTCCCGGACCTCCCGGGCCTTCTCACCGAAGATCGCGCGCAGCAGCCGCTCCTCCGGGGTCAGCTCGGTCTCGCCCTTGGGAGTGACCTTGCCGACCAGCACGTCGCCGGGGTTCACCTCGGCGCCGATCCGGATGATCCCGCGCTCGTCGAGGTCGGCGAGGACCTCTTCGGCGACGTTCGGGATGTCGCGGGTGATCTCCTCCGGGCCGAGCTTGGTGTCCCGGGCGTCGACCTCGTGCTCCTCGATGTGGATCGAGGAGAGGACGTCGTCCTGGACGAGCCGCTGAGAGAGGATGATCGCGTCCTCGTAGTTGTGCCCCTCCCATGGCATGAAGGCGACCAGCAGGTTCTTGCCGAGCGCCATCTCGCCGTTGTCGGTGCACGGCCCGTCCGCGATCACCTGGCCGGCCTCGACGCGGTCGCCCTCGTCGATGATCGGCTTCTGGTTGATGCAGGTGCCCTGGTTGGAGCGGCGGAACTTGGCCAGCCGGTAGGTGCGCCGGGTGCCGTCGTCGTGCATGACGGTGATGTAGTCGGCGGACAGGTCCTCGACCACGCCGGCCTGCTGGCAGACGACCACGTCACCGGCGTCCTTGGCCGCGCGGGCCTCCATGCCGGTGCCGACCAGCGGCGACTCCGAGCGCAGCAGCGGCACGGACTGGCGCTGCATGTTCGAGCCCATGAGCGCGCGGTTCGCGTCGTCGTGCTCAAGGAAGGGGATCATGGCGGTCGCGACCGACACCATCTGGCGCGGCGAGACGTCCATGTAGTCGACCTCGTCCGGCGGGATGAACTCGACCTCGCCGCCCTTGCGTCGCACCAGCACCCGGTCCTCGGCGAAGGAGCCGTCCCCGGTCAGCGGGGCGTTCGCCTGGGCGACGACGTGCCGGTCCTCCTCGTCCGCGGTCAGGTAGTCGATCTGGTCGGTGACCCGGCCGGCGACCACCTTGCGGTACGGGGTCTCGACGAAACCGAACGGGTTGACCCGCGCGAACGTCGACAGCGAGCCAATGAGGCCGATGTTCGGGCCTTCCGGCGTCTCGATCGGGCACATCCGGCCGTAGTGGCTCGGGTGCACGTCGCGGACCTCCATGCCGGCCCGCTCCCGGGACAGACCGCCGGGGCCGAGCGCCGACAGGCGGCGCTTGTGGGTGAGGCCGGCCAGCGGGTTGGTCTGGTCCATGAACTGGGACAGCTGGCTGGTGCCGAAGAACTCCTTGATGGAGGCGACGACCGGTCGGATGTTGATCAGGGTCTGCGGCGTGATCGCCTCGACGTCCTGGGTGGTCATCCGCTCGCGGACGACGCGCTCCATCCGGGCGAGGCCGAGCCGCACCTGGTTCTGGATCAGCTCGCCGACCGTACGCAGCCGCCGGTTGCCGAAGTGGTCGATGTCGTCCACCTCGTACGCCGGGTCGATGCCCTCGTGAAGCTTCACGACGTACTCGATCGTGCGGACGACGTCCTCTTCGGTGAGCACGCCCACCGGGCCTTCCACGTGCAGACCCAGCTTCTTGTTCACCTTGTAACGGCCGACCTTGGCCAGGTCGTAGCGCTTCGGGTTGAAGAACAGGTTCTCCAGCAGCGTCTGCGCGGACTCACGCGTCGGCGGCTCGCCCGGGCGGAGCTTGCGGTAGATGTCGAGCAGCGCGTCGTCCTGGCCGGAGGTGTGGTCCTTCTCCAGCGTGACGCGCATCGACGGGTAGTCGCCGAAGCGCTCCAGGATGCGCGCCTCGTCCCAGCCGAGCGCCTTGAGCAGCACGGTGACGGACTGGCGGCGCTTGCGGTCGATGCGGACACCGACCGTGTCCCGCTTGTCGATCTCGAACTCCAGCCAGGCACCCCGTGACGGGATGACCTTGCAGGAGAAGAGGTCCTTGTCGGACGTCTTGTCGAGCGACTTCTCGAAGTACACGCCGGGCGAGCGGACGAGCTGGCTGACGACCACCCGCTCGGTGCCGTTGATGACGAACGTGCCCTTCGGGGTCATGAGCGGGAAGTCGCCCATGAACACGGTCTGGCTCTTGATCTCACCGGTGGTGTTGTTGGTGAACTCGGCGGTCACGAACATCGGCGCCGAGTAGGTCATGTCCTTGTCCTTGCACTCCTCGACGGAGTACTTGGACGGCTCGAACCGGTGATCCCGGAACGACAGGGACATGGAACCGGAGAAGTCCTCGATCGGAGAGATCTCCTCGAAGACCTCCTCCAGACCCGAGGTGAGGGGAACATCGTCGCGGGCGGCGTCGATGGACTCCTGGACCCTCTCCTGCCACGCATCGCTGCCGATCAGCCAGTCGAACGACTGCGTCTGCAGGGCGAGAAGGTCCGGGACCTCGAGGGGTTCGACGATCTTGGCGAACGAAATGCGGGAAGCGGAGCGCGAGGCGGCCAAGGTGGTCCTTCCGGGGGCCTGGCGTCGGGCGGGAGACGCCGAGGAGCCGTCGGGGCGGTCAGGTGATCAGTGTCTCGCCGTGTTTACACGCGGCGTTAGCGGGGTAGTGCGGCAGGTTGTCTCAGTGAGGACCGTCACGCCAGATCGGGCCGGATGCCGGGCCGTCAGACATGTCCGTCGGTCCCGGTCGCGCGAGGCGCGGCACCAGGAGGTCCAGAGTCGTCCGAGGGCGGGCGCCACAGCCGCCGTGCCGGCTGACGCCGGCAGACGGGACGAGCTAGCGGTGACGGTTCTCTCGTGGGCGGGCGGGCAGAGACCGCACCGGTACGACCGGGGCGATCACGCTGACCCCTTTTCGCCGCACAGAGCCCATCAGACCTGGTCCCACGGGTGCGCGAACCCACCGGCCTGAACGTGAGGCGGCGGGAAGTCGCCCCAACGGCCCTCGCGGGAGGAGTACGGCGGGTCCGCCACGGTCGGCGGGAACGGATCTGAGAGGCTCAGTGCAACGAAAAGGACAGCGCAAACTAGCAGTGTAGCCCTAGGCCGCACTGCTGACAAGCCCCGTCGTCATGTCCGTTGTGCACTACTTCCGCGCTGCTCGCTGCCTGCCGCCGACCCGCCGTGTTCCCGCCGCTCCCGCCCTTCCCGCCTTCCCGTCCGTCTGTCGGCCGCGCGTCTACCCGACGCCCACGGCCCTCCGACCACCGCCACGCTGTGTCGCCGTGGTGGGATCGCCGCGACCGGCCGAGCCGAGGCCGTCAGGCCTGGACCCACCGGCCACGCGCCGCACCGACTGGTCGGCTCGGGTTGCCCCGATGGGAGATACCCTGCCCGACTTCGTCAGATCGCGGCGGTGGTCCGCCAAATGATGGAACTCCGTTGTTGGGGATGGAGTCAACCCCTCAGACGGACCGCATGTGCGGGTAGTTACCGTTCTGCCGCCCCGCCAGGCCGCGGCCACGTCGTCCGATGTCACACCGGGCGCGCAACGCCCGGTCCCCTGGGCCGCCCTCGCCCCCTCGCCGGAGCGTCCCACCAGCATCGGACACCCCCGCCGGCTTGGCCACTCCGCGGACGGGGCCGACACCCGTCCAACGGGCATCGAAAGCCTGGCCGTACATGGTTCCGGGCGAGGCTGGACGCTGGTCGCCGGACCGCGAACCGAGCCGTATATGGGCCACGCGCGGCCCGGCCGGCGCCGCGCCGATACCACTATCGTCACCAGCCACCCGGCCCGACGGACCGTAACCCATCCCGCCGGAGCGTGGCCACCCCCGACGTGCAGGTGTCGCCGCCAGGACCTTCCACAACGCCGCAGAAACGCCAACGAGGCGGGCGAAAGTCGCCCGCCTCGTCAGACGAAAAGCGGTAGCCGTCCAAAGACGGCGGCCACGCGTACCAGTCGCCCGGCCGGTCAAGCTACGCGGTGCGGTGTGACGGCTTTGGCGAGCAACACACGCAACTCAGCCACAGGAAGCGACAGCGCATTAGCGCAAGGGTCCCTGCCGGATCGGAGAAGCCGATCCGGCAGGGACCCCGGGCGCCGCCCGGCGGCCGGGGGGCGGCCGCGGCCGCCCCCCGGGCGCCGGGCCGGCACGGGGGGGGGGGGGCGCCCCGGCTTTTCCGCGTTGGGGCCCCGGGGGTCGCGTCCCCGCCCATCCGGCAGGGACCCCGGGCGCCGCCCGGCGGCCGGGCGCTCCCGCGCCCGGCCGCGGGAGCGCCCTACTTGACGGTGACGGTGGCGCCGGCGCCCTCGAGGGCCGCCTTGGCCTTGTCCGCCGCCTCCTTGGTGGCCTTCTCCAGGACCGGCTTCGGCGCGCCGTCCACGAGGTCCTTGGCCTCCTTGAGGCCCAGGCTCGTCAGGGCGCGGACCTCCTTGATGACCTGGATCTTCTTGTCGCCAGCGGCCTCGAGGATGACGTCGAACTCGTCCTGCTCCTCCACGGCCGGGGCGGCCTCGCCGCCGCCGCCCGGGCCGGCGACGGCCGCGACGGCGACCGGAGCGGCGGCCGTGACGCCGAAGGTGTCCTCGAACTGCTTCACGAACTCGGACAGCTCGAGCAGCGTCATCTCCTTGAACGCGTCGAGCAGGTCGCCTGTCGAGAGCTTCGCCATGATGGCGGTTCCTTCCTGTTCTGTGTCTTAGATCGTCGTGGTGCGGTCTGCCGGGCCGGGCCACGCGGGCCTGGCCGGCCGCTGCCGCGGGTGATATCTGGCTGGCTGGTCGCCGGTGCGGGCCGACTAGTCGACCGAGACGGCCTCGGCCGGCGCCTCGGCGGCGCCACCAGCCTCCGCCTCGCGCTTGGCGCGCAGCGCCTCGGCGAGCCGGGCGGCCTGCGACAGCGGCGCGGCGAACAGGCCGACGGCCTTGGCCAGCGAGCCGTTCATGGCGCCGGCCAGCTTGGCCAGCAGGACCTCGCGGGACTCGACGTCGGCGAGCTTGCGGATGTCGTCAGCCGACATCGGCTTGCCCTCGACGAAGCCACCCTTGACGACCAGGGCGGGGTTCGCGCGGGCGAAGTCCCGAAGACTCTTGGCGGCCTCGACCGGGTCACCGCTGACGAAGGCGACGGCGGTCGGCCCGGCGAGCAGGTCTTCGATGCCGGTCACGCCAGCACGCTCAGCGGCGATCTTGGTGAGGGTGTTCTTGACGACCGCGTACTTGGTCTCGGCACCCAGCGACCGGCGCAGCTCGGTGATCTGGCTGACGGTCATGCCGCGGTACTCGGTCAGGACAGCCGCGGTGGAGCCACGGAACTGGTCGGTGATCTCCGCCACGGCGGCGCTCTTCTCAGGGTTCGCCATCGGGCTCCTTGGGGGGAACGTGCCGGCCGTACCCGAAGGACCCCCTACAACGACGAACGCCCCGGCGCAGGCGCTCGGGGCGGGAAACCGTGCTCGCGTGGCTGGCATCCAAGATGCCCGCCGTCTCGACTACGGATCGCGTCCGTCACCTGCGCGGGCCGCCCAGAGTCTCCGGGCCTTCGGCCGTCCTCCGGCGGAGCAGGTGGACGGCGACCAGCGGTCTGTGGTGTAGAACTCCTGTCAATACTACATCCCTCAAACCACACACCCGTCACGCCCGGCCGCATCCCTCAAACCACACACGCTGTGCCGGTCAGGGCGGAAGGTTATTGCTGGTTCGCTCCGTGCTGTGTTGCTGGTTCGCTCCGTGCGGGCGGCGCGCTCCGGCCCCGTACTCGCTTCGCTCCCACGGGACCTCCGCGCGCCGTCCTCCTGCGCTCACGGGCGCTCCGGCGACCTCGCTGCGGCCCCCCTACGTCGCTTCGCTCGTAGGAGGGCCTCCGCGAGGCGCGCCTCCGCGCCCAGCTCGGTTGCTTGCCACTGTGACGTCACCAACCCGAAGACGACCGCGTTCGCGGGGCCTTCGCTTCGCTCGTGGCCGGGCCTCCGCGAGGCGCGCCTCCGCGCCCAGCTCGGTTGCTTGCCACTGTGACGTCACCAACCCGAAGACGACCGCGTTCGCGGGGCCTTCGCTTCGCTTCGCTCGTGGCCGGGCCTCCGCGCCTGCACGGTCATATGGCGTTTGACGGCGCGAGCCGTGCCGGTCAGGGACCGGCACGGCTCGATACACCAGAGAAGGCAGGCCCCTGCGGGGACCGGCGGCCTTAGTTCGCGGCCGCGTCCTCCAGGAGGTTGCGGAGGCGGTTCGGGTCGACCGAGATGCCGGGGCCCATGGTGGTGGTGACGGTGATCTTCTTCAGGTAGCGGCCCTTGGCCGCGGACGGCTTCACCCGGACGATCTCGTCGAGCGCGACGCCGTAGTTCTCGATCAGCTGCTGCGCGGTGAAGTTCGTCTTCCCGATGACGATGTGCAGGTTGTTCTGCTTGTCAATCTTGAAGTTGATCTTACCGCCCTTGATGTCCTTGACCACCTTCGTGACGTCGAGCGTCACGGTGCCGGTCTTGGGGTTGGGCATGAGGCCGCGCGGGCCGAGGATCCGGGCGATCCGGCCGACCTTGGCCATCTGGTCGGGGGTCGCGACGGCGGCGTCGAAGTCCAGGAAGCCGTCCTGGATCCGGGCGACCAGGTCGTCGCTGCCGACGACGTCCGCGCCGGCCGCCAGCGCCTCGGCAGCCTTCTCACCGGCGGCGAACACCACGACCCGCGGGGACTTGCCGGTGCCGTGCGGCAGGTTCACCGTGCCGCGGACCATCTGGTCGGCCTTGCGGGCGTCGACACCGAGCCGGAAGGCGACCTCGACGGTCGCGTCGAACTTGGTGGCCGACGTCTCCCTCGCGAGGCCCACGGCCTCCAGCGGGCTGTACAGCTTCTCCGGGTCGATCTTCTCGGCCGCCGCCCGGTACGCCTTGCTGCGCTTCATTCACTTCTCCTCGTGGTCCTGCGGGCTCCCCCAGGCCGATGCCTGGCGCCCTCCCACCGGTGGGACTGGATGCTCTGACTTGCCGACGCGCCGACGCGCTCCCGGTCCGCCTACTTCTCGACGACGATGCCCATGGAGCGGGCGGTGCCAGCGATGATCTTCTCAGCGGCCTCGACCGAGGTGGCGTTGAGGTCGGGCATCTTCATCGTGGCGATCTCGCGCAGCTGCGTCGCGGTCAGCTTCGCGACCTTGTCGCGGTGCGGCGTCGCGCTGCCCTTGTCTACACCGGCGGCCTTGAGGATCAGCCTCGCGGCCGGCGGGGTCTTGGTGACAAAGGTGAACGAGCGGTCGTCGTAGACCGTGATCTCGACCGGCACGACGTTGCCGACCTGCGACTCGGTGGCCGCGTTGTACTGCTTGACGAACTCCATGATGTTGACGCCGTGCTGGCCGAGCGCCGGGCCCACCGGGGGCGCTGGCGTGGCCTTGCCGGCGTTGATCTGGAGCTTGATCACCGCGGTGATCTTCTTCTTCTTGGGAGGCATCTCGTTCTTCCTGAACTTTCGGTGGCCCAGCCCGGCGGCCCACCGGGACGGGTCAGATCTTCGCGACCTGGTTGAACTGCAGCTCGACCGGAGTCTCGCGGCCGAAGATGGAGACCAGCACCTTCAGCCGCTGGGCGTCCGTGTTGATCTCGCTGATGGTCGCCGGCAGCGTCGCGAACGGCCCGTCCATCACGGTGACGGACTCGCCGACCTCGAACTCCTGCACCTTGACCGTCTCGACCTTCTTCTCCTTCTTCGCCACCGGGGCGAGGATGGAGAGCACCTCCTCCCTGCGAAGGGGGGAAGGCTTGTTGGTCAGGCCGACGAACCCGGTCACGCCGGGAGTGTTGCGCACCGCGGACCAGGACTGGTCGGTCAGGTCCATCCGGACATAGATGTAGCCCGGGTACTTCTTCTGCAGGACCATCTGGCGCTTGCCGTTCTTGACGACCGGCACCTCCTCGAGCGGCACCTCGATCTGGAAGATGAAGTCCTCCATGTTGAGGCTGGAGATCCGGGTCTCGAGGTTGGTCTTGACCTTGTTCTCGTAGCCCGCGTACGAGTGGATCACGTACCACTCGCCTGGCGCCTCCTCGAGCGCTCGACGCAGCTCGTCGACGTCGTCCTCGTCATCGGCGGTGCTGGTGGAGCTGAGGGGGGCGGGCGAGCCGGCGGTCAGGTCGGCCGGCGCGGCGGCCGTGTCGTCCTCATCCGGAGCGGCGCCGGCGTCCGTGCTCGCCACCTCGTCGTTCTCGAACGCCGCGAGCGGGCTGAGGCGGTCGAAGGCCTCCCCCTGCTCGGAGGCGGCATGCTCGGGAGACTGGGACACGCGGACGATCCTTACTCGTGTGGTCGCCCGTGGAACACGTTCGGTGACGTGCCCCTCCGGGCGGGTGCGCTGGTTCGCGGCTGTGGCTCGGACCTTGACTTCGGACTTGGTGGCTCGTGCTTGTCGTGCTGGCGGGCTGACGCTGGCGGAGCGATCCGTCTGGCCCGTATCCAGTGGTACCCCGACTGGTGCGCGGCACCAGCCCGACCGGTCACGATCGAGCCACCGCGCCCGCCATTTCCAGGCCGGTTACACCGGCCACGGACCACTAGCACCGCCACATCGGGCGGGCACGGACCGGTCAGCCGAAGATCTGGAGCACCAGCTTCGTGAGGCCGAAGTCGAGGGAGGCCACGATCGCGGTCATCACGGACACGAAGACGAGCACGACCACCACGTAGGTGATCAGCTCCGTCCTGCTCGGATAGACGACCTTCCGCAGCTCCGCCACGACCTCGCGGTAGAACCGCAACGGTGTCGTACGACGCCGGCCGCCAGCCCGCGCGGGCTGCTTGGCCCGCGGGGGCGCGTCAGTGTCGGTCGCCGCCACAGCTCTCCACCACTCTCGATCGTCTGACCTGCGCAGGGGCGACAGGACTCGAACCTGCAACCGCCGGTTTTGGAGACCGGTGCTCTACCAATTGAGCCACGCCCCTTGGAGCCACCCGGCCCATCTCCGACCGGTACATACTTGCGCTGGCTATGTACCAACGACTAGGTACCAGCAGTCGTGTACCAGCAGGCACGCACGTACACCGGTGATGAAGGCCCGAGCGGATCGAGCATACCCCTTGGAGGCGGGCACGCCGCGTCTGGCTCACACGAGGCCCCCAACATCTCTGGCAGCATGGTCGGCATGAGCCGGATCTCGCGCCGCATCGGCGGCATCGCCCCATCCGCCACCCTGGCCGTCGACGCCACCGCCAAGGCGATGCGCGCCGCGGGCCGCGATGTGATCGGGTTCGGCGCGGGCGAGCCGGACTTCCCGACCCCGGACCACATCGTGGCCGCCGCGGAGAAGGCGTGCCGGGACGTGAAGATGCATCGCTACACCCCGGCCGGCGGCCTGCCCGAGCTGAAGGAGGCCGTCGCCGGGAAGACTCGCCGCGACTCGGGCCTTGTCGTCGAGCCGAGTCAGGTGCTCATCACCAACGGCGGCAAGCAGGCTGTCTACGAGGCGTTCGCGACCCTGCTGGACCCGGGCGACGAGGTGCTGCTGCCCGCGCCGTACTGGACCACCTACCCGGAGGCGATCCGGCTCGCCGGCGGCGTGCCGGTCGACGTCGTCACCGGCCCCGAGCAGGGCTACCGAGTGACCGTCGAGCAGCTGGAGGCCGCGCGCACGCCGCGCACGAAGGTCCTGCTGTTCTGCTCGCCGTCGAACCCGACGGGCGCGGTGCACAGCCCCGAGGAGGTGCGCGCGATCGGCCAATGGGCCGTCGAGGCCGGCCTCTGGGTGATCACGGACGAGATCTACGAGCACCTGGTGTACGGCGACGCGCGGTTCACGTCGATACCGGTCGAGGTGCCCGAGATCGCCGACCGGTGTGTGGTACTCAACGGAGTCGCCAAGACCTACGCGATGACGGGTTGGCGGGTCGGCTGGCTGATCGGCCCCGCGGACGTCGTGAAGGCCGCGTCGAACCTGCAGTCGCACCTGTCCTCGAACGTCGCGAACGTCTCCCAGGTGGCGGCGCTGGCCGCCGTCGCGGGCCCGCTGGACGCGGTGGCCGACATGCGCGCGGCCTTCGACCGACGCCGGGTCGCCATGCACGGAATGCTCAGCGATATCCCCGGGGTGCGCTGCCCGCTGCCGGAGGGCGCCTTCTACGCCTATCCGTCACTGCGGGACGTCGTCGGCCGGACGATCCGCGGCAAGACGCCGACGTCGTCGAACGAGCTCTGCCAGGTGATCCTCGAGGAGGTCGGGGTCGCGGTCGTCCCCGGCGAGGCGTTCGGCACCCCCGGCTACGCCCGGCTTTCCTACGCGCTCGGCGACAACGACCTCGCGGAAGGCGTACGTCGCATCGCCACTCTCCTGAGCGAAGCCAGCTGAGCCTCCAGGCGGTCCTGTGACGAGCGCTGAGCGCCTGTCACAGGACCGCCTGCCGATGGCCCGCCGCGTCAGGACAGCTGGATCTTGGCCTTGGCGGCCATGAGGACCTTTGCTCCGTCACAGCGGACGGTCAGGTTCACCACCACGATGTTGTCTGGCAGCTTCTTCTCCACCGCGGCGCGGACCTCGACGACCGCGCCGGTGTCGTCGTTGGGGACAACGACCGGCGATGAGAACTTGACGCCGTACTCACGGATCGCGCCCGGGTCTCCTGCCCAGTCGGTGACGACGCGGCCCGCGGTGGCCATCGTCAGCATGCCGTGCGCGATCACGCCCGGCAGCCCGACCTCGGCCGCGACCTTCTCGTTCCAGTGGATCGGGTTGAAGTCACCGGAAGCCCCGGCGTAGCGGACCAGGTCCGCGCGCCGGATTGGGAAGTCCCGCGCAGCCAGCTCGGCGCCCACCTCGATCTCGTCATACCGGATGGGGGCGACGCGGGCGGCCCCGCCGGCTGGCTCGGCGGCGCCGCGCGCGCCGGCCGGCGCCTCGACGCGCACCGGGCCGGCGTTCGGGTCGGCGGTGCCGCGGGACACCAGGCCACACTGGCCGGTCGCCACCGGCTCGCCGGCGGCCGTGCGGAACTCGTAGCCCGCGGTCAGCACCTCGTTGGTCGCGACGGTGCGCAGGCCGGTGAGGGTGGTCACGGCGGTCAGCTCGTCGCCGGCGACGAGCGGGCGCGACAGGGCGAACCGCTGCTCGCCGTGCACGATGAGCGAGAAGTCCATGCCGAACGCGGGGTCGTCGACCGGCAGGCCGAGTTGCCCCGGGATGGCGGCCACCAGAAAGGTCGGCGGTGCGACCAGATCGGAGTAGCCAGCGGTTCGCGCCGCTTCCAGGTCGTGGTACAGCGGGTTGGGGTCCCCGATCGCCCGCGCGAACTGCCGGATGTGCTCACGGCCGACGAGAAAGGGCCTCGCGGCGACGAACTCACGCCCGACAAAAGCCTGGCTCAGCGGCATGAACGGCTCCGATCCACAAGGTGCCCCGGCTCTGACCGGGACGACCATCCCTACCACTACCACGCGACCGCTCACATCAGCCCCGCGCACCGCTTGGCCGGCCCCACTGCCGGGGCGATCCAAACTGTCGGCAGGCCGTGGCACGGTGCGGCTATGGACCAGCGAATCAGCTTTGTCACCCTCGCCGTCGCCGATCTCGCCGCCACCCGCCGCTTCTACCTCGACGGGCTGGGTTGGACAGCCGAACTGGACGTGCCCGGCGAGGTGCTGATGATCAGAACCGCCGAGCGCCTCGTCCTCTCGCTATGGGCTCGTGAGGAGTTCGAGAAGGAGGTCGGCACGATCAGTACCGGCACCGGCGTGCCTCCGATCACCCTGGCCCACAACGTGCCGACCACAGCCGAGGTCGACGCGGTCCTCCGCACCGCCCGCGCGGCCGGCGCCGATCCGGTGCACGAGGCCGTGGAACGCGACTGGGGCGGCTACACCGGCTACTTCGCGGACCCCGACGGGTATCGCTGGGAGGTGGCCCACAACCCGGGGCCGATCGGCCAGCTCGTCCTGCCACAACCAGGCGGGTGAAACTACAAGATCAGTTTCATGAGGAGACGAACGCGTCCAGGCCGGCGACCTGTGGTCGCCGGCCTGGACGATGCGTGTGCGGGAATCTCGCCGTTGTCACCACCGACCCGGCGCGCGAGGCGCGAACTCGGAGGGCCCGCGGAGATGCCCCGCTGGCAGCCGGTGGTGGAGCTAGGAACTAGCGCGTCTCGCGGTGCTCCGTGTGCTTCCGGCAGTTCGGGCAGAACTTCTTCAGCTCGAGGCGGTCCGGGTCGTTGCGCCGGTTCTTGCGCGTGATGTAGTTCCGGTGCTTGCACACCTGACACGCCATAGTGATCTTCGGACGAACGTCGGTGGCGGCCACGGCGTGTTGCCTCTTCCTCTAGCGGTTATCGGTTGCAAATCTCAACAGCCACGAAGCCGACCCCTCTTCCCGAGGTCGCCACTCCACGACCGGCCGCGCGCTACGCGCGGCCCCCAGGCCGGGGCTACCCCCAACCGAAGTCCTGACGAGTCTAGCCGACGACCGCACCCCTACTCCGCGCCCACCGGCCTCACACACCCACGCCAGCCCCCACAGCCAACCGGCTGGCCCCCGGCAGCCTCACGACCCCCAGGAAGCAGGGCAGCTACCCATCAGCACGAAGCCGAAGCGAACCAGTGCCAGCGGCGAACCCCCAGGGACAACCACGAGCGTCCGGCGAGGCTTCCCCCAGGGAGCCAAGCAGCCACCCCGAAGCCCAACGCCCCCGGCAACGCGCGAAGCCAACAAGGTCAAGCCGCCCCACAACATCGCCCCCGCAAGCCCCCAGCGACGCGCGAAGCGCGGAGCGATGGGGGGTGTCGGGGGGCGAAGCCCCCTGACATCGGGGGTTCCAGGGGGTCGCCCCCCTGGGCAGACATCGCGGGCCCCCGCGAAGCCCCCAAAGGGGAGCGAGCAGGATAAGCCCGCCTCGTAGCGGTGGCCGGACTTGAACCGGCGACACAGCGATTATGAGCCGCTTGCTCTGCCAGACTGAGCTACACCGCCTTGGACCGCTACGCGGCGGCCTATGCGGCAGCGTACCGGCTGGGACCGCTACATGACATCGATATGATCACGATGACAGGCGGACCATCGAGCCCCTTTACGGAATCGAACCGTAGACCTTCTCCTTACCATGGAGACGCTCTGCCGACTGAGCTAAAGGGGCGTAACTCTCGTGCTCGCGCGGGACACACGCTACACGATGGCGAGGCAGGCGTGGGAAGCAGGCTCCGCGACGACGCCCACAGCCACCGCATGACTGGCACCGCGCTTCTCGAAGGTCAGCCCTTTCTGGCACCGCCGTCCGACCAGGTGCTTCCCAGCCGGTCGCGGTCCCCGCTGGCCACCGGTGAGGGCCACCCGGTCGCCCGCCCGCGCCCAGCGGACCATCCGCATGCCCGCCCGACGATCCCAGTCCGGCCGGGCACCCCTGATCACCGACTGTGAACAGGAACGGCGTCCGCGGACGGCGACCGCGACGCCCGAAGATCCACGGAAAAGATCTGGGACCCGCCACGCCGGGGCATCGCCCGCACTGGAGCCGGCGGCACAACGGAAGCGTCCTAGTGGCCGGACCTTCCGGAAACGCCGGGACATGCCGAGTGATCACTAGTGAGGGCGTCGACAAACTCGACGCGACCCGCGAACCGATTGCACTGAGTAGCCAATCTGCCGCTTAGCGTAGTCGTCGGCCGTCGGCATCCGCTGATCGGACGCACGGCCGCGCTCTGTCCGAGCGGACCCGAGCGGAACCCGCGAGCAGCGAGGGTTGCCCATGCGCCTCACGCACCACCCCGGCATGCACCACCAGGACAGACAGGCAACCAGCGTCGCCGACGGCGCGGCTGACGATCTGCCGCCAGGCAGCGGCCTGTCGTGGAGCAAGGGCGTGGATGGAGGGCCGCGCGGCGTCCGCGTGCCGGCTGGCACACCGCTGCCGCCCGGCACGACCTTCGGCGATCCTCGGCAGATCGGTGACCACCGTTCCACGCCGTCGCGCGCGTTGCCACCAGCGCGGCCTCCCGCACGCGGCCAGCGTGTCACCGGCAGGCATTCCGCGCGCGGACGGGACTCAGCGGGTGCCGCGGCGAAGGTCGCCTCCAGCCGTACGGACGCCCCGCCGCGGACGCGCCCGGCGGGCGGCCGCGGGTCGCGCGCGGCCGAGCGGGGCTCGACAGGGCAGTTCGCTCCACGGATGGCCCTGCTGGCCGTCACCGCCCTCGCGCTCTCGACGACGGCGACCGCGGCCGCCGCCGCGCCGAACCCAGCCTGGCCGCGCGGTGTCGACGTCTCGTCCTGGCAGCACCAGAACGGCGCGTCGATCGACTGGAACGCCGTCAAGGCTGCCGGTAACTCGTTCGCCGTCATCAAAGCGACCGAGGCGACGACGTACACCAACCCGCACTACGCGGCGGACAAAGCAGGCGCCCAGGCCGCGGGCCTGGTGGTCGGCTCCTACCACTACGCCCGGCCCGCGCTGCCGATCTCCACGGCCGTCGACCAGGCCCGCTACTTCCTCGCGGCGGCCGGCAACTTCAACGCCCCCGGAATGCTGGCCCCGGTGCTGGACCTGGAAACCACCGGTGGCCTCAGCCCCACCGACCTGACCGCGTGGACCCAGGCGTTCCTGCGCGAGGTGGAGAGCCAGACCGGCCGGACACCGATTCTCTACACCTTCCGCTCGTTCTGGACCGACAAGATCGCCAACACCCAGTCGTTCGCGAAGTACCCGCTCTGGTTCGCGATCTACAACAGCAATGCCGACCCCGGCTGGCTGCCCGGCGGCTGGCAGAAGTGGCTGATCTGGCAGTACGACTCCGGCGGCGCGGTAGGTGGCATCCCCGGGCGGGTCGACGTCAATGCGTTCTGCTGCAGCTCGGCCGACCTGGCAAGCAGCGCCGACGGAACCCGCGACGAGATCGCCGCCCGCTACGCCGCCGAGCCGCTGCTGCACATCTCCCTGGGAGCGCCGGCCCGCGCCGAGGGACCGGCCGGCGGGGGCGGCCGGTGGCAGCCGTACACCAACGGGATGATGTTCTGGTCGGTCGAGACCGGCACCCGCGCACTGTTCGGCCCGATCGCGCAGAAGTACCTCGCCTACGGCGGCAGCAACGGCTCGCTGCGCCGCCCGCTGGAGGACATCTCCTGGACGACGGCGCCGGACGGCCTGCAGGCCGTGTTCGAGGGCGGGCGGATCTACTGGCACCCGGCGCTCGGCGCGTTCGTCGTACACGGCGAGATCCTCAACAAGTACCTGGCGCTCGGCGGTTCCGGTTCCTGGCTCGGCCTGCCAGTCAGCGATGAGTACGACGTGCCCGGCGGCCGGGAAAGTGCCTTCCAGAACGGCAAGCTGCGCTGGAATGCCGCCACCAACCAGGTCACGGAGACTCACAACACGCCGGTCGCGGCGCCGGCCCCGTAGCCCGGCTCGATAGCCGTCGTCCGAGGGCGACGCCGGCCGGCAGCTACGCCGGTCGGCGTCGTTGCCGGCCGGCGTAGCTACCGGCCGACCGGTACTGAGGGCGCGCGGACGCCGCCCGCCACGACGTGCCACTCGTCCGACCGCCGCGCGCCACGGTCAGCCGTCCGCACCCAGACGCAGGCGGGCGGCGTAGCGGCCGAGGCAGTGTGACGCAAACCAGCCAGAGTCCCAGTCGCCCTCTTCGACGTCGTCCACGGCCCGCCAGGCATAGGCCAGGGCGCCCCGCGCCGCTTCCCCCGCCGGGCCGCTTCCCCGACCCAGGCCGTCTCCTCCGATCAGGCAGCCCGGGGCAGCAGTGCCGCCGAGGGTTTCCGTCTCCACCGGGCACAGGACGTACGCGTCGCCCTCGAAGTCGTCGAGCAGGGCCCACTCGGCCGCGCAGAGCCCGGACAGCAACAGCCCCGACGCCCGCCGGCCCGCCGCCGGGACCAGGCCCGGGTAGACCCGGCCCGGCAGCCGCGCGGCACGCCACCCCGCGATGACCGCCGCGGTGAAGGCGGGGCGGCGGCCGAGGAGCGCCTCCACGATGTCGCCGAACATCAACGTGCCGTAGGCGAACAGCGCGAGTCCCGCCCGCTCGCCCACCGGCACGCCCGCCCCGGCTCGCCCGGCCCGCCGTTCCGGCCGCGCCGCGGATCCCGGGGATCTCCGCCGGTCCGCGCCGGCCGTCGTCATGGGGCCAGGGCCAGGAGGTCTGGAAGATCCGCCACCGAGTCGATGACATGATCCGGGGTGCCGCCCGCGGCGGCGAGCGTATCCTCCCGGAACTTGCCGGTACGGACCAGCACTCCCGTCAGGCCCATCGCCTGCGCGGCAAGCACGTCGCTGGTCACGTCGTCGCCGACCATCAGGGCCTCCGCGGCCTCGACGCCGACCAGGTCCAGGGCGGCCAGGAAGAACTCGGGCGCCGGCTTGCCGACAACGCTCGCGCGCACACCGGCCGCCTGCTCCAGCCCGGCGAGGTAGGCACCGGTATCGAGGGTGAGGCCGTCGTCGGTCGCCCAGTAGTGGTTGCGGTGGAGGGCGACGAGCGCCGCGCCGCCGAGCAGGTGCCGGAACACCGAGGTCAGCGCATCGTGGGTGAACTCGGGCCCGGCCCCGCCGACGATGACGACGTCGGGCCGCTCGCCTGGGCTGGCGACTGTGACACTCGCGAGATCCGCGCTGATGTCGCCGCTGTTGAGCAGATGGACCCGTGCCCCGGGATGGTGCCGGCGCAGGTAGGCGGCGCCGATCACTGGGGCGGTGATGATCTCGTCGTCGCTGGCCCCGATTCCGGCTTCCCGCAGCGCCGCCCCGATGGCGGCCCTGGTTCGCGACGTCGTGTTCGTCAGGAACGCCACCGCAAGCCCCGCGTCCCTGACCTGGCGCACGGCGTCCGCCACCCCCGGCAACGCCCGCCACGAGACGGTCAGCACCCCGTCGATGTCAAAGAACACCGCCCGACACCCCATCCCGGCACCGTAACCGCCTACGAGCGCCCGAAAACCCACCCGCTCAACCCGGAACCCAGCCGTAACACCCGCCCCCGAATCCACCCCCCACCCACCCGCTCGTCCACAGCCGCCCAGGATCAGTCAGACGAAGCGCGCCGCCGAGACCTCGACGCTGGCCCGCCCGGCTCCGGGCGGCGGCTCCACCGACTGGCAGCAACGGGTTCATTAGGGCGATGTCCTTGGCGCCACTGATCCAGTCCTCGCGGCAGGCGCGGGCATATGGTGCGCGGCGAGCCGGCAGCGGCCGGGGCTGGCCGGGACTGGCCGGGACTCATCGCGGGCATGAAGAAGGCCCCGGCGATCGTTCCGGGGCCTGTGACCTGCTGCTTCGCAACTAGATCGGGGTGGTGGCAGGTGATGGATTCGAACCATCGTAGGCTGAGCCGACGGTTTTACAGACCGCTCCCTTTGGCCGCTCGGGCAACCTGCCGTGTCGTGGATGAGCATACCGGTCGCGGCGGAGGTGCCACCGAGGTGAGGTCCCCGTCATGTGGCCCTGACCTTGTGGGCAGCGGCGATTGCCCCTCACAACCGACCCCGACAGGAGGTTCCTCGCTGTGGCGGACCCGTCCTTCGACATCGTCAGCAAGGTGGACACCCAAGAGATCGACAACGCGGTCAACCAGACCGCCAAGGAGATCAAGACTCGCTTCGACTTCCGGGGTACCGACGCCTCCGCGACCCACTCCGGCGACTCGATTTCGCTAGTCGCGAACAGCGAGGAGCGAGTCAAGGCGGTGCTGGACGTACTGCAGGAGAAGTTCGTCAAGCGCGGCATCTCGCTCAAGGCGCTCGACTACGACGAGCCGAAGCAGGCCGGCAAGGAGTACCGCCTCGCCATCACCGTGACGCAAGGCATCCCGGACGAAAAGGCCAAGGCGATCGCGAAGAAGATCCGCGCGGACGGCCCGAAGGGCGTGCAGGCCCAGATCCAGGGTGACCAGCTCCGCGTCACCGGCAAGAAGCGCGACGACCTGCAGGCCGTCATCCAGATGCTGAAGGCCGAGGACTTCGAGGTCTCGCTGCAGTTCATCAACTACCGCTGACGGGTCGAGAGCCCTCCGTCACACGGTCGTCCGGGCGGACGCGGTCGGGCGGTCGAAGTGAAGCTGGCCCCTGGAGGGGCCAGCTTCGCGAACGCGGGAGATCGTCGCCCTGAGGTGAGCGCGGCCGGGTCCCGCGCGGGCCTGGCCGCGCCGGCTCGGCCATACGGACTGGCCTGGCGGACAGGCCTGGCGGACAGGCCTGGCGGACAGGCCTGGCGGACAGGCCAGATGGACCAGGCGGTCCGCCCGGGCGGACCGGCTATGCGGCGGCGTCGAGCTGGGCGCGGGTGAGCGCAGGGTGGAGGGTCAGGCCAAGATCAGCCAGACGTTCGGCGCCGCCTTCCTGGCGGTCGATGACGCAGACGACGTGCTCGACGGTCGCGCCCTGCTCGCGCAGCACCTTCGTCGCGTCGAGGACGGCGCCGCCGCTGGTGACGACGTCCTCGACGAGGACCACGTACCGGCCGGCGAAGTCGCCGCCCTCCGCGATCTGGCGGGTGCCGTACTCCTTCGCCTTCTTACGGACGAAGCGGGCCGGCAGTCCGGTACGGGCCGACAGCAGGGTGGCCAGCGGCACGCCGCCGAGCTCCAGGCCGGCGAGCAGCTCGGCCCGGGCGGGCACGAGCGGGACCATCGCGGTGACAATGTCCGCGAGAAGGACCGGATCCGCCTCTAGCCGGTACTTGTCGAAATACTCGGTGCTTGTCTTACCGGAACGCAGCACGAAGCTGCCGGTCAACAGGGCCGCCGCCCGAACCCGGGCGGCCAGCGTCGAGGTCTCAGTCGCGGAGTCGTCGGCCACGCCTGCCGACTCTAGCGATCGACGACCCCCGCCCACCGCCGCCCAGCCCCTCCAAGATCGCTTCCGTGAAACGGCAACGTCGCGGTGCGGGCGCGTCCGGACCGCGCCCCGCGCCGACGCCCCGCGCTGACGAGCGGGACGAGCGGGACGAGCGGGACGAGCGGCGAAATCAGCGGCATCAGCGGTAGGGGTTCAGCCGGGCCATCTCTTCGAGGCGGGCGATGCGCTGGTCCATCGGGGGGTGGGTGGAGAAGAGCTGGACGACCCCGCCGGCCCGGAACGGATTGGCGATCATCAGCGAGGAGACCGGGGCCAGGCGGGAGCTCTGGGCAAGCGGGCGGGCGGCGGTGCCAGCCTCCAGTTTGCGCAGGGCGTTGGCGAGGCCGAGCGGGTCGCCGGTCAGCGTCGCGCCGGACTCGTCGGCCTGGTACTCCCTGGCGCGGCTGATGGCCAGCTGGATGATCGTCGCGGCGATCGGGCCGAGAATGATCAGGAGTAGCAGCTCGAACATGCCCGGGCCGTCCTCGTTGCGCCCGCCGCCGAAGATCGCCGCGAACTGGGCGAAGTTGGCGAGGTAGACGACCACGCTGGCGAGCGCGCCGGCGACCGAGGCGATGAGGATGTCCCGGTTGTAGACGTGGCTGAGCTCGTGGCCGAGGACGCCGCGCAGCTCCCGGTCGTCCATCAGCTCCATGATCCCCTCGGTGCAGCACACCGCCGCGTTCTTCGGGTTGCGGCCGGTCGCGAAGGCATTGGGTGCGCTGGTGGGGCTCAGGTACAGGCGTGGCATCGGCATGCGAGCGCGCGTCGCGAGATCACGGACGATGGCGTATAGGCGTGGTTGCTCGACCTGGCTCACCTGGTACGCGCGCATGGCGCGCAACGCGAGTTTGTCCGAATAGAAGTACGAGAAGCCGTTCATCAGGACCGCGAGGACGAGCGCGATGATCAGCCCGTTCCGGCCGAAGATGGATCCCACCGCCAGGATCGCGGCCGACAGTACTCCGAGTAGCAACGCGGTCTTGAGACCGTTGAGGTGAGACATGGCGTCCCGTTGTCCTGTCGTATTAGAAGGTTGCACCCAGCTCAACGCCAGAGGTGTCGCGAGGCGTTCCCATCCAGGCCCGTAACGTCGGCAACGCCCGGCTTGTGCGGCCGTCTCCGCGGGCCGACCTGCGTCCTCGGTGCCCCGACCATCCCCGGGCAGCGCGGCTCTGAACCCTCCGGTCGGCCTGGGTCACGGTTCGTCGGAGACGTTCGAGGCGCCGGAGGAGACGGAGGAGTCTGTGGGGTCTGTGGGGTCGGAGGCTTCGAGCGTGGCGCGGAGGCTCGTGGCCGCGCGAGCAGGGAGAAGGCCGGCGGCCTCCAGGCGCCCGGCCGCGAGACGGGAGAGCGCGCGGTAGGCGGGGACGACGGCGGGGTCCGCGGCACGGAGCGCCTCCAGGTGGGCGGCGACCGTACCGGCGTCGCCGCGGCGCACCGGTCCGGTGGTGGCGGCGTCGCCGTCGCGCAGCGCGTTGTCGAGCGACACCCGCAGCAGCGGGGCGAGCGCCGCGCGCGCGTCAGTCACACCCGCCGCGGCCAGCAGGTCGGCGCTCGCGCCGGCCAGCGCCGCCAGGTAGTTCGCTCCGAACACGATCGCCGCGTGGTAGAGGGTGCGCGCCTCGTCGGCCACCTCGACGAACCGGCCGCCCACGTCCGCGACCAGCCGGCGGGCGATGGGTGCGGCCGCCGGGTCGGCGGTGACGCCGAAGGTGGCGGCGCGCAGATGGGCGGCATCCGCGGCCGGGTCAAGGCCGGCCAGGCTCATGATCGGGTGGACCGCCGCGCGGGCCGCGCCGCGGGCCGCGACCGGCGTGAGCGGGGCGAGCCCATGCCGTCCGCTCAGGTGAACGACGACGCTGCCCGCCCGCGGGCCCGCGGGTTCCGCGGCTTCGGCGATCTCGGTGGCGACGAGAGCGATCATGTCGTCGGGGACGGCGAGTATCAGGACGTCTACCAGCGAGGCAAGCTCCGCCACGGGCCGCGGCCGCGCGCCGGGAAGAAGACGATGAACGCGGGCGGCCGAGGCATCGGAGCGCGTGGTCACCCCGACGAGGCGATGTCCGGCGTCGGCGAACGCCACGGCGAGCGCCGCCCCGGCGCGGCCGAAACCGACGAACCCGACGGCGAGGGCACGATCACCGGCGCGGCTGGTCCCACCGGAACCGGCGAGGACTCGATCAGCCGAGATGGGGATGTCCGCGTCCACCCGCCGATTCTCGCGCGGCTGCCCGCTCTCCTTCATCCTTCCTTCTCGCCGCCGGCACGAGTAGGCGAGGGCGAGAACCTCTCCGGTCACGCGACTCACGGTGCCATCGGCCACGTGGAGCCCGCGGCCGCTCGGCGACGCCCGGAACGACGGCAGGTCCTGCGCGGCGGCCACGGCAGCCACTCGGCGACGACCCCGCCGGCCGTGACGCTGGCCGCGCCAGCGCCGCCAGTGCTAGTGCTAATGGCGCTATCGACACCACACCGATTCCGTCATGCCCGGCGCCCATGGCACGCATCCTGGGCAGGTGGATGCTGACCGGGCGGCGAAGGCCTCCCGTCGGCGACGTACGCCCGGGTCCGCCAGGCGAAGGGCGGGCCTTTATACCCGGCGGGCACAGCGCTCGGGACGCGCGGGTCTGACCCGCGGGTCTCGGGAGGCCGCCGCGTCGGTCAAGAGGGAGACGAATCACACACTGTGGGCGAAGTCATCGGATGAAGTGCGCGGCGGCCCGGCGGAATGGCGTCCGCCCCGGCAGTGTCGGAAGTGGCCGAGGAGAGCCGACTGGTGACAAATACCCGACATCGGCGGCAATCAAGGAGCCGACGTGCGCAATTTCGCCGGTAGGGATGCCAGCTTGGCCAACCCGGGTACCAGCCCGGACGCCGCTACCACCCGGCAACCCGCAAGCAACACGACAGACAGAGATGCCTCCAACACGGAGCGTGATAGGACTACGGACGAGCTGGTGCCACCCCGACCTGCTGGACGGCTCGCCCCCCGGCGGCACAGGCGCCGCTATGCGCGCGCCCAAATAGGCCGACAGGTAGGCTGGACCGGTACCTGAGGAGGTTACTGAAGGTGTCTGAGCAGGTCCGCGAGCAGGCCCGGGAGCGGGAGACCCGCCGGCTCGACCGGGTCGTCGTGCGGTTCGCCGGCGACTCCGGCGATGGCATGCAGCTCACCGGCGAGCAGTTCACGAGCGAGACGGCGACATTCGGAAACGACCTGTCGACGCTCCCGGACTTTCCCGCCGAGATCCGCGCCCCAGCGGGTAGCCCGGCCGGTGTGTCCGGTTTCCAGCTGCATTTCTCCGACCACGACATCCTGACGCCCGGCGACGCGCCGGATGTCCTGGTGGCGATGAACCCGGCCGCTTTGAAGGCCTATTTGAAGGACCTCCCACCGGGTGCCGACCTCATTGTGAACACCGACGCCTTCACAGGTGGAAACCTGAAGAAGGCGGGCTACACGGCAGACCCGCTGACCGACGGCACGGTGGACAAGTTCCGCGTCCACAAGGTCCCGCTGACCTCGATGACCATCAACGCGGTGAACGCCGCCGACGGCGTCGCCGGCGCGGTGAACAAGAAGGAAGCCGAGCGGGCGAAGAACATGTTCGCCCTCGGCCTGATGAGCTGGCTGTACCACCGGCCGACCACGGGCACCGAGGAGTTCCTCCGGCAGAAGTTCGCGAAGCGCCCGGAGATCGCCGAGGCGAACGTCGCGGCCTTCCGCGCGGGCTTCAACTACGGCGAGACGACCGAGTCCTTCTCGGTTACCTACGAGGTCGCGCCGGCCCGGATGAAGGCGGGCACCTACCGCCGCATCTCCGGCAACCTGGCCCTGTCCTACGGCCTGGTCGCGGCCGGCGAGCTCACCGGCCTGCCGGTGTTCCTCGGCAGCTACCCGATCACCCCGGCGTCCGACATCCT
This sequence comes from Pseudofrankia coriaricola, assembly GCF_032027725.1. NCBI lineage: Bacteria > Bacillati > Actinomycetota > Actinomycetes > Frankiales > Frankiaceae > Pseudofrankia > Pseudofrankia coriaricola. The sequence goes on from NZ_JASNFO010000002.1 coordinate 217,908, forward strand.
GCACGAGCTCTCGAAGCACAAGCAGTTCGGCGTCCGCACCTTCCAGGCGGAGGACGAGATCGCCGGCATCGGCGCGGCGCTCGGCGCCTCGTTCGGCGGCTCGCTCGGCGTGACCACCACGTCCGGCCCGGGTGTGGCGCTCAAGAGCGAGACGATCGGTCTCGCCGTCAGCCTCGAACTCCCGCTGGTGATCGTCGACATCCAGCGCGGCGGCCCCTCGACGGGTCTGCCGACCAAGACCGAGCAGTCCGACCTGATGCAGGCGATGTTCGGCCGCAACGGCGAGGCCCCTGTGCCGATCATCGCCCCGCGGTCGCCGTCGGACTGCTTCGACGCCGCGATCGAGGCCGCCCGGATCGCGACCAAGTACCGCACCCCGGTGTTCATCCTTTCCGACGGCTACCTGGCCAACGGCTCCGAGCCGTGGCTGCTGCCGACCCGGGACCAGCTGCCGGAGATCCCGATCCAGCTCACGACCGAGCCGAACCACGACGGCGACTTCTGGCCGTATCTGCGTGACCCGCAGACGCTGGCCCGCCCGTGGGCGGTCCCGGGCACCAAGGGCTTGGAGCACCGGATCGGCGGCTTGGAGAAGGCGGACGGCTCGGGCACGATCTCCTACGACGCGAACAACCACGACCAGATGGTCCGGCTCCGCCAGGCGAAGATCGACGGCATCGCCGCCGACATCCCGCCGCTGGAGGTCGACGACGCGTCCGGCTCGGCCCGCGTGCTCGTACTCGGCTGGGGCTCGACGTACGGCCCGATCGCCGCGGCAGTCCGCCGGGTGCGGGCCAAGGGCCTGCAGGTGGCCCAGGCGCACCTGCGCCACCTCAACCCGTTCCCCGCCAACACCGGCGAGGTGCTGCGGTCCTACGACCGGGTGCTGGTGCCTGAGATGAACCTCGGTCAGCTGCGCACCCTGGTCCGGGCCGAGTTCCTGGTCGACGCGATCGGCTACAACCAGGTCCGAGGCCTCCCGTTCAAGGCGGCGGAGCTCGCGGGCGTTCTGGAGGATGTGATCAACCAGTGACCGTCACCACCAACGGCAAGGTCGGCGGTGGCCGGGTAACCAACCGGCTGCTCGACCTGGTCCCGGCTGCCCCGGGCCCGCAGAGCCGCAAGGACTTCGCCTCGGACCAGGAGGTCCGCTGGTGCCCTGGCTGCGGTGACTACGCCATCCTCTCGACCGTGCAGGGCTTCCTGCCGGAGCTGGGGGTCGCCCGCGAGAACATCGTCTTCATCTCGGGCATCGGGTGCTCGTCGCGCTTCCCGTACTACCTGCAGACCTACGGCATGCACTCGATCCACGGCCGCGCGCCGGCGATCGCGACAGGCCTCGCCACCTCGCGGCCCGACCTGTCGGTGTGGGTCATCACCGGCGACGGCGACTCGCTGTCGATCGGCGGGAACCACCTGCTGCACGCGCTGCGCCGGAACGTGAACATCAAGATCCTGATGTTCAACAACCGGATCTACGGCCTGACCAAGGGCCAGTACTCCCCGACCTCCGAGATCGGGAAGATCACGAAGTCGACCCCGCACGGCTCGCTGGACCGGCCGTACAACCCGACGTCGCTGACGCTCGGCGCGGAGGCGACCTTCGTCGCCCGCTCCGTCGACTCGGACCGCCAGCACCTCACCTCGGTGCTGCGGGCCGCCGCGGAGCACCCCGGCGCCGCCTTCGTGGAGATCTTCCAGAACTGCAACATCTTCAACGACGGCGCCTTCGACACCATGAAGGACCGGGACACCCGCGACGACGTGACGCTGCGCCTGCAACACGGCCAGCCGCTCGCCTTCGGGGCCGACGGGAGCAAGGCGATCCGCCGGGGTGCCGACGGGAGCCTGGAGGTCGGCGCCGCCGGTGACGCCGGGGTGCTCGTCCACGACGCGCACGCCGTCGACCCGAGCCAGCAGTTCGCCCTGTCCCGGCTGACCGGTGACACCCACGGTGTCACCCCGATCGGCGTCTTCCGCGACGTCGACGTGCCCAGCTACGACGAGGAGCTCAACGCCCAGATCGATCGGGCCAAGCAGCGCCAGGGCGATGGCAACCTGATGTCCCTGGTCGCGGGCAAGGAGACCTGGACGATCTCCTGATCCCGGGCTGACCGAGGTCGACTTCGTCGGCCTCGGTCAATGGGCAGCGATCTCCCGATGGCCGGGGCGGCACACCAGCCGCCCCGGCCATCGCCGTTACGGACGGCCATGGCACCAGATCTCGCGGAGCGTCCCCCGCGACGTCGCGCCGAGTTCTACCGTCTCGTCCGGCAACGGTCAGGCCACGAACTCTGTACGCAACTCACCCGCCGCGGGAGAGTCGCGGGTATCCGGTGGAACTATGGTCAGTGACAGGTCCGTTCCATTCGCGAACGGCGGCACGACCGGCCCAGGGACGCGGAGGCGCTACCGGCAATGGATGGCAACCCGGCCCGGTCTGGCGGCGAAGCCGACGGCTTGGGCACAGCCGCCGGCCCGGACAGCGCCGCGTCCGTCCCGGACGACGTCTCCCCGTGGCCGCGGACCGGTGAGTTCACGTTCTCGTACCAGCCCCCGCCCACCGACTTCGGCGGCGGCTTCCTCGCCAGCGAGACGAGCGCCATCCCGCTGGGCCCGCTGTATATGCAGACGCCGTACCGCGACCCGGCCGACGACGTCGCGCCCCCGCCGCCGCCCGCCTACCAGGGGCAGGCGCACAGCCAGATAGGCCACCCGCCACCGCCGTATCCGGAGGCGCCCACCGGCGACGCCGCCCGTTACGAGCCGGTGCCCTCGCCATGGCTCGAGCAGCCCGCGCCCTGGCCGCCGGCGCCCCCGGAGCAGCCAGGCTGGCCGCCGTACGGCGACGCCGGGACGTATCCCGCTCCCGGCCAGGCCTCGGTGCCCGCCGGCACCTCCGCCGACTACGGCATCCCTCCGCCGGCGCCATATGGCCAGTGGGGATACGAGCAGCCTGACCAGGGGGCGGCGTCACCCGATCCGGGAAGTTGGTTCGCTCCCGCCGACACCGGCGCGATCCCGATCGGCCCGCCCCACGAGCCAGCGCCGCCGCACACGTCGTACCAGCACCCGACCGGCACGTTCGCCGGGCCACCCACCCAGCCGCTCGGGCCCTACCAGGACCAGTTCGCGCCGGGCACCTACGGGCAGAGCGCGTATGAGCAGAGCGCGTATGGGCAGAGCCCGCCCTACACCGGCCAGCCGGACCCGGACCAGCCTCATCAGGTCGCCGGCTACCAGCTCGAGTTCTACGCCTACCAGCGAACGATCTACCAGCAGCCGCCTGGAGGTACGGGAGGGACACCGTTCCCGGCCGCGGCGGATCCCGCGACGCAGACCGGCGCGTTTCCGATCTACTACGCGCCGCCGCCGACCGACCTCGGCGGCGGTGGGTTCGCGGCGACGGACACCAGTGCCATCCCGATCATGCCGGCGGCGCCCGTCTGGTCCGACGGCCTGTCGCCGGCTCCCACGGCGCCTGACCTGACACAGCCTGACCTGACACAGCCTGACCTGGCCTCGCCTGGCGCGCCGTGGCCCTATCCGGCGTGGCCAGCGGAGGCGGGCGACCCGTGGCCAGCGACGGCGGCCACGGCTCCGGAGGTTACGGCGGCCTTCCCGGCGGGCGCCTGGACGGACAGCTCACCGCCCTACGGTCCGGCGGGCGGCGACTCGCCGGCCGACGGTTCGGTGGGGGATCCGCCGGCGAGTGGGACGGCGGCGGACCAGCCGGCGGCGTCGAACAGCGAACCGGCCAACGGGCCCGCCGTCAGGTCGGCCAGACCCGGTGGGCGGCGAGCCCGGCGCCGTCGCCGTCGGGCCGTGCTGCTCGTGGTCTGCTGCCTTGTGGCCGCCGCGATCGCGGGCACCGTCTCGCTGCGGCTGGTCGCGACCGGCGACGATCAGGGCGACAAGGACACGCTGGCGGCCGGTACGCCGGCTCCCGGCGCCGCGCAGCCGCGCGCGACGAGGACCTACCCCTTCCCGGTGATCCCCCTGACCCAACGCGGCGCCGCCAGCGCGCCGAGCCCGTCGGCGGTCGGGACCCTGCCGCCGGGTGGCGCCTTCGGCCAGGCCGTTGGCTCTCCCGTCTTCCCGCTGTCCGTGGGCGCGACGCCCAGCGTGGGGAAGCCACCCGCTCCGGCGGAGGGGGCGGCTCCGACGGCGACCGTGACACCGGCGGCGCGCGGCAACTTCCCGCCGGCCCCGCCGGCTCCGTTCCCGGTCCCGGGAGCCTGACATCCGCCCACCGCTCATTGGGTGTCGGTTGGGCGTCCGGATGGTCGCCGATGGCGATACCCCGGTGCGCGAACGTGACTGATGTCCGATACTGTGTGGGTGCGCGTGGGGGTGCGTGCGGTGTCGCCCGGGGGGGTCCACACCGAACCAAAGCCGGAGGCTCCGTGCATCGCCGTAACAGGCACAGTCGTGACTGGCACAGGCACTACTTCCGTCACCACGGGTACGAGGTCGGGTGCCCGTTGGTGCTCGTCGGCGCTCTGACGCCCACTGGGGCGCGACGTGGTTAGCTACGTGGCCGGCCAGCAGGGCTGGACCGGTACCCAGGATGCCCCGCGGGCTGAAGAACCCTCGGGGTGGCCGTATGCCCGCGGTCGCGCCCTCGCTCCTCAGCCGGCCTTCGCCGCGCCGCTTCCGGCACGCCCACCGGTGTTGCCGCCCGGCGAGCTCGACACGGTGACCGGTCCGATCTCCCTCAGCACCTCCGCGCGCCGGGACCGCGCCGCCGAGCGGCAGGGCGGTAGCTACGGGTACGGATACGAGGGCTACCCGAGCCACACGGACTCCGCCGGCCCCGGCCACTTCGACTATTCGCGCGGCCACGGCTACGCGGAGGGCTACGAATACCCGGACGGTGACGGCGGTGACGCCGTCGGCGGCCCGTACGCATACGCGGACGACACCGACTACACCGACGACGCCGACTACACGGTCCTCGAGGACGAGCCGTTGTACGGCGTGCCGGTCGTCCCGGTGGGCACGACGTTCATCGCCGCCACTCCCGCCGCCTTCTCGTCACGGGGCATCGACGACACCGGTGGCCTCCCCAGCGGAGTCGGCCGTGAGGCGCGTTCCACCGGCAGGCGGGGCTCGCCGAGCGGTGGCGGTGCCCGGGCGAGAGGCGAGAAGCCCGAAGGAGGGCAGCGGTCGCCGGGAGCGCACCGAGCGCCCATCGGGCGGCCTGGCAGCGCCAGGGCGAAGCTCGCCATCGCGAGCACGGCCTCGCTCGCCGGCCTTTCGGCGCTCGTCGGCAGCGCGGTGCTCGCCACGGACACCGGCCCGCTGATCATTCCAGCAGGGCCCGGAGGCGGAACGTCGACGGGCCAGTTCCCGTCCGTCCAGTCCACGGGCTCCGACGCGGACACGTCCGCGGCGAGCGCCTCGTCGCCGATCACGCCGGGTCTCACTCCCCAGGTACCCGTGGTGCCCATGGTGCCCAACCAGTCCGACTCCGGCGGGCAGCAGCCATCGGACACCGGTGGCGGCTACGTCGACGCCGCGGGCGCGTACGACCCGCTGGTCGACTCCTACGACCCGACGCACGACCCCACCGTCGACGGCTCGGCGGACTCGCCGTACCCGACGGACGGCCTCAGCAGCAGCGAGATTCCGGTCATTCCGCTCACCCCGCGGGACGGGTCCGCCACCGACCCGACGACTGGTGCCCCAGCCGCGGCGACGGACCAGCCGGCGACGGGCAGCTCGGTGTTCAACTGGTTCGGGATCGGCGGCGTCCCGGCCACCGACACCCCCACCCCGAGCCCATCGCCCACGGACTCGCCGGAGCAGGGCGAGGCGACTCCCCCGCCGGACGCCACGGCCGACCCAGGCACCGACCCAACCGCGACGGCGCCGAATGCTGCGCCGCCGAACGACGCGGGACAGCCTCAGGGGACGGACCAGGACCCCGTGGCCAGCCAGCAGGCCGCGGCGGCCGACCCGACCTCGACCGGCTCAGGGACTCCTTCCGACACGACCGCCTCGACGTCCGCGCCCGCGGATCCGATCACGGTGACAGACCCCGACCCCGCCCCCGAGCCCGACCCGCTCGAGGACGCCGACTGGTTCACCAAGGCGACGATCGGCTGGCATTCCTAACCAAAGCCTGATAGGCCGAAGAAGACCGGCCCCGCCCCCGAAGCGCGCTCTCCGGGTGCGGGGCCGCTTCGCGTCCACCGCCGGCCAGTCGCCGCCACCCGGCCGCAAGCGCAACCCAGCCCCAGCACGCGACAGCGCCTTAAAGCGCAGCGCCAACGCGACCACGGCCTCAGCCCGGCACCACACCAATCACGGCCATACGCCTGTACCCGGCACCACGCAGGGAGGGCGCCCTAGGCGCCCGACAGGCGGCCGGCGCGTCCCGGACCTCCCAGATCGGCTACGCAAGCTCCGCCGATCCGGCAGGAACCCCGGCCCGGCGCCCTAGCCCGTGCGGGCGACGACGAAGTCGGCCAAGCTCTCCAGGGCGGTCTTGGCGGAGCCCTCCGGGAGCGGAGCCAGGCAGTCGCGGGCGCTTGACGCCCAGGAGTTCAGTTGAGCCCGGGCCTCGTCCATACCGGGGTGGGAGCGCAGGATCTCGATCGCCTCACCGAGCGCCGCGTCGGAGGCGAAGCCCTCGGCCAGCAGCTCGCGCAGCCGGTCCGCGCCCGCGTCCTGGCCGCGCAGGGCGTACAGCATCGGCAGCGTGCGGACGCCGGCCCGCAGATCGGTGCCGGGGGTCTTGCCGGAGGCGGCGCTCTCTGAGGCGACGTCGATGATGTCGTCTGAGAGCTGGAAGCCGACGCCGATGCGCTCCCCGAAGGTGGCGAGGATGTCGGCCGTCACAGGGTCGGCGCCGGCCATCATCGCGCCGAGGCGGCCGGATGCGGCGATCAGCGACGCGGTCTTGCCGGTGACGACCCGAAGATAGTGCTCGACGGGGTCGTCGTCCGGCATCGGCCCGACGGTCTCGCGGATCTGGCCCTCGCACAGCGTCGCGATCGTCTGCGCGAGGATCCTGGTCGCCTCGGGGCCGAGGTCGGCGGTGATCTCCGAGGCCCGCGCGAACAGGTAGTCCCCGACGAGGATCGCCACCGTGTTCGTCCACCGGGCGTTGGCGGACGCGGCCCCGCGTCGGAGCGGGGCCTCGTCCATCACGTCGTCGTGGTACAGGGTCGACAGGTGGGTCAGCTCGATGGCGGCCGCGGCCTGGATCACCTCCGGCGCGGCCGGGTCGGCGAAGTGCGCCGCGAGCAGCACCACCATCGGACGGAAGCGCTTCCCGCCCGCGTCGGTGAGATGCCGCGATGCCTCCGTGACGAACGTGAACTCACTGCGGACCGCCTCGCGCAGGAGTCGCTCGACGTCCGTGAGGCCCGCTCGCACGGCGGATTCGAGATCAGGGTCTGCCCTGATCCCCATGGTGTCCAGCCCGGTTCTGCTCATACCGCCATTTGTGATCCTGGGGGGTATCGGCCGCCGGGCGTGCGAAGAAGGATCATTTTCGCACGCCCTTTGGCCCTCTCACGGAGGAGTACGGCCGCCGGGCGTGCGAGGAGGATCATTTTCGCACGCCCTTTGGCCCTCTAGCGTACGAAGCCTGAGGCCGCCGCGTGACTGGCGAGGTCCAACAAAGGCTGTGGAGCTACACCGAGAAGCAGGGTGACGAGCGCGCCGACGCCCACGGTGGCGTAGGTGAGGCTCGGCCGGGTGACCACGACCGGGCCATCGGCGGGCGGGTCGGAGAAGAACATCAGCACGATCACGCGCACGTAGAAGAACGCGGCGATCGCGCTGCACACCAGCGCGATGACGACCAGCGGGGTGGCGTCGCCCTCGATGGCCGACTGGAACACCGCGAACTTGCCGGTGAAGCCGCTGGTGAGCGGGATGCCGGCGAGCGCGAGTAGCAGGAAGGCGAAGATGCCCGCGAGCCACGGCGAGGTACGTCCGAGGCCCTGCCACTGGGACAGGTCGCTGGCCTCGCCGTCGCCGGTGCGCACCAGGGAGACGACGGCGAACGCGGCGATCGTCGTGAAGCCGTAGGTCACCAGGTAGAACATCGAGCCGGACAGGCCGTCGGTGTTCGCGGCCGCCAGGCCGACGAGCAGGAAGCCGGCGTGCGCGATGGCCGAGTAGGCCAGCATCCGCTTGATGTCGCGCTGGGTCAGGGCCAGCACGGCACCGATGGCCATGGTGAGGATCGCGACACCCCAGATGACCGGCCGCCAGTCCCACCGCAGGCCGCCGAAGGCGACGTAGAAGACCCGCAGCAGGCCGCCGAAGGCGGCGACCTTGGTGGCCGCGGCCATGAAGGCGGTGACCGGCGTCGGCGAGCCCTGGTAGACGTCCGGCGTCCAGGAGTGGAACGGCGCCGCGCCGATCTTGAAGAAGAAACCGACGGCGAGCAGGCCCATCCCGAGGTAGAGGTAGGTGTCGTTCGCGCTCGCGCTGCCGGCCGCGTCCGCGATGGCGCCGAGGCGCACGGTGCCGGCGTAGCCGTAGATCATCGCCAGGCCGTAGAGGAAGAACGCCGACGAGAACGCGCCGAGCAGGAAGTACTTCATCGCCGCCTCCTGCGAGAGGAGCCGCCGGCGGCGGGCGAGCCCGGCCAGCAGGTAGAGCGGCAGCGAGAGGATCTCCAGCGCGACGAACATCACCAGCAGGTTGTTCGACGCGACGAACATCAGCATTCCGGAGACCGAGAAGGCCAGCAGCGGGTAGGCCTCGGTCTGGACCTCCTTGGAGGTCTGCATCGCGGTCGACCCCGCCGCGCCGGGCGTGACGGACGCGGAGGCGACGATGGCGCCGCCCGAGGAATCCAGCCGACGCTCGGCGACCAGCAGCACCGCGAACAGGCCGAACAGCAGGATCGTGCCTTCGAGGAACAGCGTCGGGCCGTCGATGGCGAGCGCGCCGGACACCAGCGTGGCGCGGCGGGAGTGCAGCAGCACGACGGCGATGAACGCCGCGGCGAAGCCGGCGAAGGCGAGCACCGGCTGAATCCGCCGGCGGGCCTCGGACGCCGCGAACGCCTCGACCAGGATGCCGGCGAACGCGAGCCCGAGCACGATCAGCAGCGGGCTGATCGAGGAGTACTCGACGTGCGGCGTCTGGATGGGCGCGACGGTCGTCGCCGACGACGCGGCGAGGACGACGGGAGCGGCGCTCACGAGTGGCCTCCGGTGGTGGTCACACCGGCTACCGGGACACTCGGTGCCGGGTCATGGTGCCCGACATCGGTGAACGTGGCCGTGACCGTCGGGCGGATGATGTCGATCAGAGGCTTCGGGTAGACACCGAGCGCGACGATGAGCGCGACCACCGGGGCGACCACGAGCTTCTCCCGCAGCGACAGGTCGGCGACGAGCTTGTTCTCCTCGTGGACCACCGGCCCGGTCATCGTCCGCTTGTACAGATGCAGCACGTAGATGGCGGCCAGCACGATGCCGCAGGTCGCGACGATCGCCAGCGCCTTGTACTCGGTGAACGTGCCGACCAGGACGAGGAACTCCGACACGAAGCTGTTCAGGCCGGGCAGCGCCAGCGACGAGAGCCCGGCGATGAGGAACACGCCCGCGAGCACCGGGGTGACCTTCGCCATGCCGCCGTAGGCGTCGACGTCCCGGCTGCCGCGGCGGGCGACCAGGAAGCCGACCACCAGGAACAGCAGGCCGGTGGAGAGGCCGTGGTTGACCATGTACAGCACCGCGCCGGTGCCGGCCTGCGAGGTGAAGGCGAAGCAGCCGAGCGCGATGAAGCCGAAGTGGGCGAGCGAGGTGTACGAGACCAGCCGCTTCATGTCACGTTGCCCGATCGCGAGCAGCGCGCCGTAGAAGATGCCGATCACCGCGAGGGCGAGCACCAGCGGGGCGAAGTAGTCGGCCGCGTCCGGGAACAGCGGGATGCAGTAGCGGAGCAGGCCGAAGGTGCCGACCTTGTCGAGCACGCCGACGAGCAGCACCGCGCCGCCGGTGGGCGACTGGGCGCCGGCGTCCGGCAGCCAGGTGTGGAACGGGAACAGCGGTGCCTTGATGGCGAACGCGATGAAGAAGCCGAGGAACAGCCACTTCTGCGTGTCCTCGTCGATGTGCATCTGGCGCAGCGCGGCGAAGTCGAACGTGCCATGGCCGAGCTGGTGCACCGAGACCACGTAGAGGCCGATGACCGCCGCGAGCATCAGCAGACCGCCGAACAGGCTGTAGAGCAGGAACTTGACCGCCGCGTACGAGCGCTGCGTCTGCTCCTTCGGCGCCCCGTAGCTCCCGATGAGGAAGTACATCGGGATGAGCATCGCCTCGAAGAAGACGTAGAACAGGAACACGTCGGTGGCGGCGAAGACGCCGACCATGCCGGCCTGCAGCGCGAGCAGCAGCGAGAAGAACGCCCCGACGCCGCGCTTGCCCTCCTCGGCCTCGTGCCAGGACGCCAGCACAACCACCGGCATCAGGACCGAGGCCAACAGGATCAGCACGATCGAGATGCCGTCCGCGCCGACCGAGTAGGACACGCCGAACTGCTTGATCCAGTCGTACCGCTGGGCGAACTGGAAGCCGGGCTTGTCGGGCTCGTAGGCGATGGTGGCGAGAACCGCGAGCACCAGCTCGACGAGCGTGAGAACCAGGGTGACCTGCTTGGCCAGCGTGCTCGCACGCTTGGGCAGCAGCGCGACCAGGATCGCGCCCGCGACCGGGATGACCAGCAGGATCGTCAGCCAGGGAACGGTATGCACGTCAGCCCGCCCTCACCAACAGCAGGGCACCGACCACGAGGATCGTGCCTCCCAACATCGATAGAGCGTAGGTGCGGACGTAGCCGGTCTGGGTGCGCCGCAGCCGGCCGGACAGGCCACCGATGGTCGCCGCGGTCCCGCCGACCAGGCCATCAATGATGATCTTGTCGAACCAGACCAGGAAGCGGACCAGGTAGTTGCCCGGGATCATGAACGCGGCCTCGTTGAAGGTGTTCGCGTACAGATCGTGGCGGGCGGCGACGGTCAGCGGGCTGACCGCGGCGTCGGGCTTGGCCACCGCGTCCACCGGGCGCAGCTGGTAGCGCAGGACGGCGCCGGCCAGGCCGCCGGCGCTGACGACCAGGGTGAGCAGCGTGAGCACCGTCGGCGAGAGCACGTGGTCGGCCTCGCCGTGCTCGCCGACGACCGGGGCGAGCCAGTCCTGCAGGGTGCCGCCGACGACGAACAGCGCTCCGGCGGCCACCGAGCCGATGGCCAGCAGGATCATCGGGCCGGTCATCGTCGTGGGCGACTCGTGGGGGTGCTTGGCGTCCGCACCCTCGTGCGACCAGCGCGCCTTGCCGTGGAAGGTCATCAGGAACAGCCGCGTCATGTAGAAGGCGGTGATCCCGGCACCGAGCAGCGCGACGATCCCGAGGATGTAGCCGGACGTCCCGCCCTTGTCGAAGGCCGTTTCGATGATCTTGTCCTTGGTGAAGAACCCGGAGAACGGCGGGCAGCCGATGATGGCCAGGTAGCCGAGCCCGAACGTCACCCAGGTGACCTTCATGTACTTCCACAGGCCGCCGTACCTGCGCATGTCCTGCTCGTCGTCCATCGCGTGGATGACCGAGCCGGAGCCGAGGAACAGGCCCGCCTTGAAGAAGCCGTGCGCGAGCAGGTGTGCGATGCCCAGGGCGTAGCCCGCCGGCCCGAGCCCGACGGCGAGGAACATGTAGCCGATCTGGCTCACCGTCGAGTAGGCGAGCACCTTCTTGATGTCGTCGTAGGCGCAGCCGATCACGCACCCGATGAGGATGGTGACGGCGCCGATGATGACGACGACCGTGCGGGCGGCCTGGGTCTCGTTGAAGACCGGGGCGGACCGGGCGATCAGGTAGACGCCGGCGGTGACCATCGTCGCCGCGTGGATGAGCGCGGAGATCGGGGTCGGGCCCTCCATGGCGTCCGGGAGCCAGGCCTGCAGCGGGAACTGGCCGGACTTGCCGCAGGCGCCGAGCAGGAGCAGCAGCGCGATCGCGGTGATGGTGCCGTGGCCGATGGCGCCGCCGGCGGCCGCGGTGAAGACGTGGTCGTAGTTCGTCGAGCCGAGCGTGCCGAACATGAACATGATGGCGATCGCGAGGCCCACGTCGCCGACCCGGTTCATGTAGAAGGCCTTGTTCGCCGCGGTGGCCGCCGCCGGCTTGTACTCCCAGAACTTGATGAGCAGGAAGCTCGAGAGGCCGACGAGCTCCCAGCCGGCGTAGAGCGCCAGGAAGTTGTTCCCCAGCACCAGCAGCAGCATGGAGGCGAGGAACAGGTTCATGTAGGCGAAGAACTTCCGCCGGCCGGGGTCGTGCGCCATGTAGCCGATCGAGTAGATGTGGATCAACGTGCCCACACCGGTGATCAGCAGGACGAAGACGACCGAGAGCTGGTCGACGAGCAGTCCGGCGTCGACCTGGAAGCCGTTTACCGGGATCCAGGAGAACAGGTGCTGCGAGACGGCACGGTCGGAGCCGTCCCTGCCGACCAGGGTGAAGAAGATGACCAGACCGACGACAAAGCTCGCGAGTGCCGCCACCGTGCCGACGACGTGGCCGAACTTGTCGGTGCGCTTACCGCCGAGCAGCAGCACCGCGGCGCCGGCCAGCGGCAGCGCGATGAGCAGCCACGACAGCGAGAACGCACCGCTGGCCGCGGCGTAGTGGACGGCGCCCCCCTCGGCGCCCGCAGCAACCGCCGGCGTCATCGCGGACCGGTCCCGAGGTGCGACGGCGTCGCGCCGTCGAGGACTTCCAGCTTCACTGCAGTTCGTCCGTTCTTCGCTTAGCCGGCAGCGCGCGCGCATGTCGCGCGGGGCCGCGTCGGCCTCGTCCGGATCACTTGTGGGCTTTGGCCCTTAGCCGCCCTGGGGACAACGGCCGCCGGGCGCGCGAAAGAAGATCATTTTCGCACACCCTTTGGCCCTTCAGTACTTGAGGAGGTTCACGTCGTCGACCGACGCCGACCTGCGCGTTCGGAAGATCGTCAGAATGATCGCGAGCCCGATCACGACCTCGGCGGCGGCCACCACCATCACGAAGAACGCGATGACCTGGCCCTCGAGGTTGCCCTGTATCCGGGAGAAGGTGACCAGCGACAGGTTCACCGCGTTGAGCATCAGCTCGACGCACATGAACACGACGATCGCGTTGCGCCTGACCAGCACCCCAACCGCGCCGATCGCGAACAGCAGCCCGGACAGCACCAGGTAGTTCCCCGGGTTCACAGCCCGCTCCCCTTCCCGGCGCCGACCGGCGCCGCGCCACCAGCCGCGCCCGGCCCCGTGGCGGGCACCGGGCCGGACGGGGCTTTGCCGTCGCCCGCGTCGCCCGCGCCGGCATCGTCGCCGCGGCCACCGGCCGCGCCACCACCGGGCCCCAGCTCGGACGGCGCGCCGCCGACCAGGCCGTTCGAGCCGCCGGGCAGCGCCGGCCGCTGGTCGGCCGAGTCGGCCCGCGCGTACACGCCGGGGCCGGGCACCGGGGTGAGCACGGCGCCGCTCTCGATCCGCCTGCGCAGGGTCTCCCGCTGCGACGGCTTCGGCCCGGTCCGCTCACGATGGGTGAGGATCATCGCGCCCACGGCCGCGATGACCAGCAGCGCGGACACCGCCTCAAAGGCGAACACATAGTCGGTGAACAACAGCCGGGCGATCGCGTGGATGTTGCCGCCGCCGGCCTTGTTCACGTCCGCGACGCCGGCCGCGGGCTGCCCCTTGATGACCTTCCCGAGCGGGAAGACGAGCAGGCCCGCGAAGCCGAGGCCGAGCACGGTCGCCGCCAGCCTCTGCCCGCGCAACGTCTCGACGAGGGACTCGGTGGAGTCGACGCCGATCAGCATCAGCACGAACAGGAAGAGCACCATGATCGCGCCCGTGTAGACCACGATCTGCACGAAGCCGAGGAACGGCGCATCCTGCAGCAGATAGCAGACCGCCACGCAGAACAGGTTGGCGACCAGCAGCAGCGCGCCGTGCACGGCGTTCTTGGCGAGCACCATGCCGAGGGCGCCGAGCACCGCGATCGGAGCGATGATCCAGAAGGTCAGCGCCTCGCCACCCGAGGTACTGGTGATCGGCGCCGCCGCGGCGAGAAGGTGCGGGTCCATCAGTGCTCCGAACCGGACCCGCCGTCGCGCGCCAGCTCCTGGAAGGCGGGCAACGGTGTGTTCGGGTCCCAGCGGTAGTAGTCGGTCTCGCTGTCACCGAGGTACATCGGGTGGGGCGCTTCCTGCATCCCCTCCCGCAGCGGCGCGAGCAGCTGCTCCTTGGTGAAGATCAGGTCGTTGCGGCTGTCGTCGGCGAGCTCGTACTCGTTCGTCATGGTCAGCGCCCTGGTGGGGCACGCCTCGATGCACAGACCGCACATAATGCAGCGCAGGTAGTTGATCTGGTAGACCTTGCCATACCGCTCACCGGGCGAGTAGCGCTCCTCGTCGGTGTTGTCGGCACCCTCGACGTAGATCGCGTCCGCCGGGCAGGCCCAGGCGCACAGCTCGCAGCCGACGCACTTCTCCAGCCCGTCCGGGTGCCGGTTGAGCTGGTGACGGCCGTGGAAGCGCGGCGCCGTCTCCTTCTTCTGCTCCGGGTACGACTCCGTGACCGGCTTGCGGAACATGTTGCCGAAGGTGAGGCCGAAGCCCTTGAAAAAATCGAAGGAGCCCATGGTTCAGCTCTCCTGACGCTGGCGTGGGCCAGCCGGCATGACGATGGGTGAAGCGGCGGGGGTCGCGGCGCCCGTCTCGGCGGGCGGGGGCCACGGGATGCGCTCGAGGCTCGGCGGCCCGACGTCGTCCTCGTCGTCCTCGTCGATCTCGCCTCGCCGCCCGCCGAACGCGAACTCGGCGACGACGAACAGGCCGAGGATGACAGCGACGGCTATCAGCCAGGGACGCAGGCCCGAGGTGTTGTTGTCCCGCATGGTCCGCAGCGCCGCGATGAACAGCACCCAGACCAGGCCGACCGGGATGAGGATCTTCCAGCCGAAGCTCATGAACTGGTCGTAGCGCAGCCGGGGCAGCGTGCCGCGCAGCCAGACGAAGAAGAACATCACGAGCAGCAGCTTGACGATGAACCAGATCAGCGGGACCCAGCCGTGGTCGAGCCCCGACAGCCCCGGAATGGGCGGGGGCTGCCAGCCGCCGAGGAACAGCGTCGTCATGACCGCCGAGACGGTGACCAGGTTGACGTACTCGGCGAGGTAGAAGAACGCGAACTTGATCGAGCTGTACTCGGTGAGGAAGCCACCGACCAGCTCGCCCTCGGCCTCGGGAAGGTCGAACGGCGTCCGGTTCGTCTCGCCGACCATCGAGATCATGTAGATCACGAACGACGGGAACAGCCCGATGTACCACCAGTCGTGCTGGCTCTCGACGATGCCCGAGGTCGACAGCGTCCCGGAGTACATGAACACGGCGACGAACGCCAGGCCCATCGCGATCTCGTAGGAGATGATCTGCGCGGCCGAGCGCAGCGACCCGAGCAGCGGGTACGTCGACCCACTGGACCAGCCGGACAGGATCAGCCCGTACACCCCGAGCGACGCCGCCGACAGCAGGTAGAGCACGCCGACCGGCAGGTCGGCGAGCTGCAGCACGGTGTGGTGACCGAAGATCGAGACCTCGGGCCCGAACGGGATGACCGCGAACGCGATCAGTGCCGGGATGACCGACACCAGCGGCGCGAGGAGGAACACCGGCCGGTCGGCCAGCGCCGGGATGATGTCCTCCTTCAGCATCAGCTTGACGCCGTCGAAGAGGCTCTGCAGCCAGCCTTTCGGCCCGTGCCGGTTCGGGCCGAGCCGCACCTGCATGCGGGCGACGACCTTGCGCTCGAACACGATGCCGAACAACGTCATGATCATGAGGAAGGCGAAGACCGCCACACCCTTGATCAGGATCAGCCAGAAGGGGTCCGAGCCGAACCTGGTCAGGTCGGGGTCGGCGCCGGTGCTGCCCGCGGCGAGCAGCACGGTGGTTACAGAGTCGCTCATGCTGCCCCTCCAGCGGTGACGGGGCCTCCGGCAGTGATAGTGCTCCTGGTCGTGGCCGCCGCCGGCACCGCGGGCGCCGGCACCGTCCCCGGCGCCTGGGCGGCCGCGATCTTCACGATCCCGCCGGTGGACCCGGCCAGCGCCCGGCGGACGTGCGAGCCGGGCGAGTGGGTCGGCACCCAGACCACCCGGTCGGGCATGTCGGCGATCTCCACCGGGAGCGTCACCGATCCCCGTTCGGTGCTGACGGTCAGCAGGCCACCGTCGGCCACGCCCGCCTCCGCGGCGGTCGCCGCCGACAGCAGCGCCGCGGCCGGGCGGGCGGTACCGGCGAGGTAGGGCTCGCCGGCCTGCAGCGCGCCGTCGTCGATGAGCTGGTGCCAGCTCGCGAGCACGGCCGTACCGACGGGCGGGGTGACCGGCGCCACGGCCGAGGAGGCGGGCGCGGGCACCCGTGCGACCTCGGCGCCGGCCCGGCCGAGCGCGGCGAGCTCGCGGGCGGCGGCGCCGACGTCCGCGACGCCGAGGTCGATGCCCATCTTCGCGGCCAGCAGGTGCAGCACCCGCAGGTCCGGCAGCGCCTGGGTCTCCAGCGCCCGCTGGAACGGGCGCAGCCGCCCCTCCCAGTCGACGAACGAGCCGGCCTTCTCCGCGGCCGGGGCGACCGGGAACACCACGTCGGCCACCTGGGTGATCGCCGAGCGGCGGATCTCCAGCGAGACCAGGAACGGCACGGTCGCGAGCGTCTCCAGCGCCGCCGCCGGGTCCGGCAGGTCCTCGACGTCGACGCCGGCGACGACCAGGGCGTCGAGCCCGGCGTTCTCGAGTGCCGCGGCGGCGAGGATCTCGGCGGTGCTCCGGCCGGGCGCGCCGGGAACCGGCGTCCCCCAGACGGCCTCGGCCTCGGCGCGCGCCGCCGGGTCGGCGACCGGGCGGCCGCCGGGCAGCAGCGACGGGAAGGCACCGGCGGCGAGCGCGCCGCGCTCGCCCGCCCGGCGCGGCACCCAGCCGAGCCGGGCACCGGTCGCCTCGGCCAGGCGCAGCGCCGCGGTCAGCGTGCCCGGCGCCTCGACGGCCCGCTCGCCGACCAGGATCACCGCGCCGGGGGCCCGGAGCGCCTCGGAGACGCTCGCCGCGAGCTCGCCGTCCGGACCGGGCCGCCCGCCGGCGAGGCCGGCGAGCAGGTCGGCCTCGCCGCCCGGCACCACCGGCAGCAGGGTGCCGGCGAGCTTGCCGAGCGCGCGGGTCGCGACCGGGCCGACGGCGTAGACGGCCGTACGACGCTTCTGGACCGCCTTGCGCAGCCGCAGGAAGACGATCGGCGACTCCTCCTCCGGCTCGAAGGCGACGAGCAGGACGGTGGGAGCGGCCTCCAGGTCGGCGTAGCTCACGCCGATGCCGGTGCCGGCGACCGCGTGCCCGAGGAACGCCTCCTCCTCGGCCGAGTGCGGCCGGGCCCGGAAGTCGATGTCGTTGGTGCGCAGCGCCAGCCGGGCGAACTTCGCGTAGGCGTAGGCGTCCTCCCGCGTGAGCCGGCCGCCGGCCAGCACCCCGACGCCGTAGCGGTCGCGGGTCTCGGCGAGACCCCGCGCGGCGTACTCGAGCGCCTCGGTCCAGCTCGCCTCGACCAGTTCGCCGGTCTCGCCATCCCGGATGAGCGGGGTGGTGAGCCGGTCGGCCTGGCGGGCGTAGGTGAACGCGAACCGGCCCTTGTCGCAGTTCCACTCCTCGTTCACCGCGCCGTCGTCGCCGGCGAGGCGGCGCATCACCGTGCCGCGCCGGTGGTCGGTGCGCAGCGAGCAGCCCGACGCGCAGTGCTCGCACGCCGTCGGCGTGGAGACCAGGTCGAACGGGCGGGAGCGGAACCGGTAGGCGGCGCTGGTGAGCGCGCCGACCGGGCAGATCTGCACCGTGTTGCCGGAGAAGTAGGACGAGAACGGCTCGTCGCCCGCGACGCCGACCTGCTCGGCGGCGCCCCGCTCGAACAGCTCGATGAACGGGTCGCCGGCGATCTGCGCGGAGAACCGGGTGCAGCGCGCGCAGAGCACGCAGCGCTCACGGTCGAGCAGGATCTCCGAGGAGATGGCGAGCGGCTTCGGGTAGGTCCGCTTCTCCTCCTTGAACCGCGACTCGCTGCCGCCGTTGGCCATCGCCTGGTTCTGCAGCGGGCACTCGCCGCCCTTGTCGCAGACCGGGCAGTCCAGCGGGTGGTTGAGCAGCAGGAACTCCATCGTCCCGGCCTGCGCCTTGCTGGCGACCGGGGAGGTCAGCTGCGTCTTCACCACCATGTCGGCGGCGACGGTCGTCGTGCAGGAGGCGACCGGCTTGCGCTGGCCCTCCACCTCGACGATGCACTGCCGGCAGGCACCCACCGGGTCGAGCAGCGGGTGGTCGCAGAACCGCGGGACCTCGATGCCCAGCAGCTCGGCCGCCCGGATGATCAGCGTGCCCTTGGGGACGCTGACCGGCAGCCCGTCGATGGTCAGCGTGACGTGGTCGGGTGGCGGGGCGGGAGGCCCGCCCGGTCCGGCCGCGGCGTCCGCGGTGACAGTCATATTCCGACCGCTTCCATGATCAGTGACGATCCCATGTCAGTGCGCTCCCGCCAGGGCGGCAGGCCCGGTGGCGACGCCATTGCTGGAGCCCTGCGCCTGGTCCGCCGGCCGTGGCTGGGCCGCCGCGGCGAACTCCTCCGGGAAGTGCTTGATGCCGGAGACGATCGGCGAGACCGCGCCGTCGGCGAGCGCGCAGAACGCCCGGCCGAAGATGTTGTCGCAGGCGTCGGTCAGGGTGTTGATGTCGCTCGGGTCGCCCTGGCCGCGCTCCATCCGGGACAGGATCTGCACCATCCAGGTGGTGCCCTCGCGGCACGGCGTGCACTTGCCGCAGGACTCGTGCGCGTAGAACTGGGTGAGCCGGCGGACGACCTTGAGCATGTCCACCGTGTCATCCATGATCATGAGCGCGGCGGTGCCCAGCAGCGAGCCGGCGGCCATCACGCCGTCGAAGTCCAGCGGGACGTCGAGGTGCTCGGCGGTCAGCATCGGGGTCGACGAGCCGCCGGGCGTCCAGGCCTTGAGCGCCCGGCCGCCGCGCACCCCGCCGGCCATCTCCAGCAGCTCGCGCAGCGTGGTGCCCATCGGCGCCTCGTACTGGCCGGGCCGGGTGACGTGGCCCGACAGGCTATAGATCTTGGGGCCGGGCGACTTCTCGGTGCCCATCGAGCGGAACCACTCGACGCCGTTGTTGACGATGAACGGCACCGAGGCGATCGTCTCGACGTTGTTGACCACCGTTGGCGAGTTGTAGAGGCCATGCGTCGCCGGGAACGGCGGGCGCAGCCGCGGCTGGCCGCGCCGGCCCTCGAGCGAGTCGAGCAGGGCCGTCTCCTCGCCGCAGATGTACGCGCCGGCACCGGAGTGGATCACCAGGTCGAGGTCGAAGCCGCTGCCCAGGATGTCCTTGCCGAGGTAGCCGGCCCGGTACGCCTCGGCGGTGGCGTTGCGCAGCCTCCGGGCGGCGTGCACCAGCTCGCCGCGGACGTAGACGAAAGCCCGGTTGGCACGCACCGCGTACGAGGCGACGATGATCCCCTCGATCAGCGAGTGCGGGTCGATCATCATCAGCGGGGCGTCCTTGCAGGTGCCCGGCTCGCCCTCGTCGGCGTTGATGACCAGGTAGTGCGGCTTGCCGTCGCCCTGTGGGATGAAGCTCCACTTCATCCCGGTCGGGAAGCCGGCGCCGCCGCGGCCGCGCAGACCGGAGTCCTTGACCATCTTGATGATGTCGTCCGGGCCCTTGGCGAACGCGGTGCGCACCGAGTCGTAGCCGCCGTGGCGCTCGAACGTGTCGAGCGTCCAGATGCCGGGGACCTTCCAGCGCGCGGTGAGAACCGGGGTGACGGGCATCGTCACGCCCCCTTTGACTTCGTAGCGGCAGGAGCGGCCGGTGTCGTCGTCGGAGCGCCGGCGGCCGGGGTGGCCCCGGACCGGGCGCCGTCCGCGGGCACCCTGTCCGGCGGCACGTCCTCGACCGGCACGTCCTCGACCGGCACGGCGCCGGCCGGACCGGCCGCGGACGAGCCGGCGACCTCGCCGCGCCAGCCGGCCTGCTCCGCGAGGGTGAGGCCGGCCACCGAGGGCTCCAGGAAGCCGGGGCCGGCGATGCCCTCGGGCCGCGGGTCCTCGAAGCCGGCAAGCTGGCGGGAGACCTCGGCGAACGTGCACAGCGGACCGCCACGGGTGGGCAGGGGGCGCTCGCCACGCTGGAGGGCCTCGACGAGGCCCTCGGCCGCGCCCTCGTCGACACCGTCGTAGAACTCGTAGTTGACGGTCATCACCGGGGCGTAGTCGCACGCGGCGAGGCATTCCGCGTGCTCAAGGGTGATCGAGCCGTCGGGCGTCGTCTGGTCGTGCCCGACGCCGAGCTTCTTCGAGATCCGGTCGTAGACCTCCTGGCCGCCCATCAGCGCGCAGGACAGGTTCGTGCAGACCGAGACCAGCCAGTCCCCGACCGGGCGGCGCTTGTACATCGTGTAGAAGGTCGCGACCGCGCTGACCTCGGCCGCGGTGATCCCGATCTCGCGCGCGCAGAGGTCGACCCCCTCGGCCGTGACGCAGCCCTCCGCGGCCTGGACCAGGTGCAGCATCGGCAGCAGCGCCGAGCGCTCCCGTCCCACGGGATAGCGGGCGATGATCTCCCGGGCGGCGGCCCGGGTCTCGTCCGTGAGTGGCATCAGCGATCAACTCCCCCGAGCACCGGGTCGACCGAGGCGACCGCGACGATCACGTCGCCGATCTGTCCGCCCTCGGTCATCGCGGGCACCGCCTGCAGGTTGACGAAGCTTGGGTCGCGCACGTGCACGCGGAACGGCTTGGTCCCACCGTCGCTGACGACGTGCACGCCGAGCTCGCCGCGCGGGCCCTCGACGGCCGTGTAGACCTGGCCCGGCGGCACCCGGAAGCCCTCGGTGACCAGCTTGAAGTGGTGGATCAGGGCCTCCATCGAGGTGCCCATGATCTTGCGGATGTGGTCGAGCGAGTTGCCCATGCCGTCGGAGCCGATAGACAGCTGCGCCGGCCAGGCGATCTTCTTGTCCGCGACCATGACCGGGCCGGGACCAAGCCTCGAGAGCTTGTCCAGGCACTGCTCGACGATCTTCAGGGACTCGCCCATCTCCTCCAGTCGCACCAGGTAGCGCGCGAAGGAGTCGGCCTCGGTCGCCGTCGGCACGTCGAACTCGTACGTCTCGTAGCCGCAGTACGGCATGGTCTTGCGCAGGTCCCAGGGCAGGCCGGCGGACCGCAGGATCGGGCCGGTGATGCCGAGGGCCAGGCAGGACGACGCGTCGAGGTAGTTGACGTCGATCAGCCGGTTCTTCCAGATCGGCTGGCCGGTCAGCAGCCGGTGGTACTCCTTGATCCGCTTCGGCATGTCGACGAGGAACTCGCGGATCGCGCGCTCGGCGCCGTCCGGGAGGTCCTGGGCGAGCCCACCGGGGCGGATGTAGGCGTGGTTCATCCGCAGGCCGGTGATCATCTCGAGCAGGTCGAGAATCTTCTCGCGCTCGCGGAAACCGACGATCATCGCCGTGGTCGCGCCGAGCTCCATACCGGAGGTGGCGAGGCCCACGAGATGAGAGGAGATCCGCTGCAGCTCCATCACCAGGACGCGGATGACGGTCGCCCGCTCCGGGATCTGGTCGGTGACGCCGAGCAGCCGCTCCACGGACAGGCAGTAGGCCGTCTCGGTGAACAGCGGGGAGAGGTAGTCCGCCCTGGTCAGGAAGGTGACCGCCTGCGTCCAGGTGCGGAACTCGCAGCTCTTCTCGATGCCGGTGTGCAGGTAGCCGATGACCAGCCTGGTCTGGCGGACCGTCTCGCCCTCGATGTCGAGGACCAGCCGCAGGACGCCGTGCGTCGACGGGTGCTGCGGTCCCATGTTGATGACGATCTGCTCGGCGCCCTCCTCACCGGCGCCGAGCACCTGCTCCCAGTCCCCGCCGGTGACGGTGTAGACCCGGTTCGCGCCGCCCTCGGTGAAGCCGGCCTCGTAGGGGGCCGCCCCGGGCGGAGTATGCGTGTCGGCGGTCATGACACACCTTCGATCGTGGCCAGGGGGGCCGGGAGAACGGTCTTCAACACGTCTCCAGACGCCCCTGATGACATCGCGAACCTGCTGGTCAGGCATCGCTTCAGGTCGTTGTTCACGAGTAGCTCCGACGCTTCTCGGGTGGGGGCACCTGGGCGCCCTTGTATTCCACCGGGATACCGCCGAGCGGATAGTCCTTGCGTTGCGGGTGGCCCACCCAGTCGTCCGGCATCATGATCCGGGTCAGCGCGTGGTGGCCCTCGAAGATGATCCCGAAGAAGTCGTAGGTCTCCCGCTCGTGCCAGTCCGCCGTCGGCCACAGCGAGGTGAGGCTCGGCATCACCGGGTCCTCGACGGTCACGGACACCTCCACCCGGATCCGGCGCCGGTGGGTCAGCGACGCCAGGTGGACCACGGAGTGCAGCCGCCGCCCGGTCGGATCGTCCGGGTAGTCCGCGCCGGACTGCGAGGACAGCAGCTCGAAGCGCAGCGCCGGGTCGTCGCGCAGGGTGCGACCGACGGCGAGCAGGTACTCGCGGCGCACGTAAAGCGTCAGCTCGCCGCGGTCGAACACAACCCGCTCGATCGCCTCGTCGAGGCCGGGGAACGCCCGCTCCAGCGCGTCGTAGACCTTGTCCGCGTCGTCGTCGCCGAACGGCCGCTCGCTGGATCCCAGCACCGGCGCCGGGGCGACGAGGCCGCCGAAGCCGGAGGTGTCGCCCGTACCCTTCGCGCCGAACGCGTCCTGCCGGCGACCGCCCGCGGCCGCCGATCCGTTCGGTACCAGTTCGCTCATCAGCCCAGGTCCTCGGTGGTCGGTCCGCCGTCCCGCCCGTGTACGTCGTCGGTCGGCTCGGCGTCGAACAACTCGTCGAGCCTGCCGGTGGTCGACGGCTGCCCGACGACCGGAAGCTGCTTGCGCCGGCCGAAGACCGACGGCGGGACGACCGCGGCCGGCTTGCGCGCGTCGAGCGCCGCGGGCTCGACGGCACCACGGCCGGCCGGCAGCGGGGCGTCGGCGGGCATCCTGAAGCGCTTGCGGTCGTTGACCGACAGCGTCCGGGTGTCGAGGCTGCCCGCCGGCAGCGCCGACTGGGCGGTCGCGACCTCGATGGGCTTCGGGTAGGGCGACTCGCCGATCTCGGTGCGGTCCAGCTTGCCGGACACCGGGCCGGTCTGGATCTTCCGGTGCAGCTTCATGATCGCGTCCATCAGCATCTCCGGACGCGGCGGGCAGCCGGGCAGGTACATGTCGACCGGGACGATGTGGTCGACGCCCTGCACGATCGCGTAGTTGTTGAACATGCCGCCGCTGGAGGCACAGACGCCCATGGCCAGCACCCACTTGGGCTCGGCCATCTGGTCGTAGATCTGGCGCAGCACGGGGGCCATCTTCTGGCTGACCCGGCCGGCGACGATCATCAGGTCGGCCTGGCGGGGGCTCGCCCGGAAGACCTCCATGCCGAAGCGGGCAAGGTCGTACCGCGCCGCGCCGGTACCCATCATCTCGATGGCGCAGCAGGCGAGGCCGAACGTCACCGGCCACAGCGACGACTTGCGACCCAGTCCCGCGAGCTTCTCGACGCTGGCGAGAAGCACGCCTCCGGGCAGCTTCTCCTCTAGTCCCATTCCAGGCCTCCCCGCCGCCAGACGTACGCGTAGGCGACGAACACCGTTGCCACGAACAGCACCATCTCGACCAGGCCGAACACGCCGAGCCCGCCGAAGGCCACCGCCCACGGGTACAGGAAGATGATCTCGATGTCGAACACGATGAAGAGCATCGCGATGAGATAGAACTTCACCGGGAAACGGCGCGGGCCGGCCTCCTGCGGTGCCGGCTCGATACCGCACTCATAGGCGTCGAGCTTGGCCCGGTTGAACCGCTTCGGCCCGACCAACATGCTGATCACGATCGACCCGGCCGCGAACGCCGTGGCGATCGCGATCAGGACGAGGATCGGCACGTAGTTGGAGAGCATGCCGAGCTCCTCTCCCCAGAGAAAGTGTGGCCGGCGGTGCGCCGGGCTCCCTGCCCCGCCTCCGGCCGGTCAGGACCGCTTCCCCGGAGGCCTGTCTTGGTGATGCCGTGCCGCCGGTCGCGGCGGTGATTCCCGCCGCCACCCGGCGGTGAGTTTCTTCGCTTTCTACACGCACGCCCAAGGGCCCTACGCGCTCGGTGCCAGCCGGCACAGCGCGTTGATCACCCGGTCGTGCGCATCACCTCCCCGTGGGTCGGTAAGGTTCGCCATGATCTTCAACATGAACCTCATCATCACCGGGTGCGGCAGCCCGTACTTCGTGGCCAGCCGCATCACGGTGGGGTTGCCGATCAGGTTCACGAAGACCCGCCCGAGCGTGTAGTAACCGCCGTAGCGGGCCCGCACCGCCTCGGGATACTGGCGCAACGCCTTCTCCCTGGCGGCGTCGCTCGTCCTGGCCAGCGCCTGCGCGACCACCTCGGCGGCAAGCTCGCCGGACTCCATCGCGTACGCGATGCCCTCGCCGTTGAAGGGGTTGACCATCCCGGCCGCGTCGCCGACGAGGAGCACGCCGTCGGCGTAGTGCGGGGTCCGGTTGAAGCCCATCGGCAGCGCGCTGCCGCGGACCGGGCCGGTCGCGTTGTCCTCGGTGTAGCCCCACTCCGGCGGCAGCGCCGACAGCCAGCGGCGCAGCAGGTCGCGGTAGTCGGTGTTACCGAAGGCCGGGGTGGTGTTCAGGATCCCCAGACCGACGTTACTCGTCCCGTCACCCATGCCGAAGATCCAGCCGTAGCCGGGCAGCAGCCGGCTCGCGTTCGGCTTGCCCTCCCAGAGCTCCAGGTGCGACTCGAGGTAGTCGTCATGGGTGCGCGGGCTGCGGTAATAGCGGCGGACCGCCACGCCCAGCGGCCGGTCGTCCCGGCGGCGGATGTCCAGCGAGAGCGCGAGCCGAGCGCTGTTGCCGTCGGCGGCCACGACTACCGGGGCGCGGTAGGTGACGGGCTCGCGGTCCGCGCCCGAGCGGGCCGTGACGCCGACCACCTGGCCGGTCCGCTCCTCGCGGACGACGCCGGCGACCGTCGTGCCCTCATGCAACCGGGCGCCGGCCTTCTGCGCGGTGCGGGCGAGCAGCTCGTCGAAGTCGGAGCGCGGCCGGACCAGGCCGTAGTCGGGGAAGCTCGCCAGCTCCGGCCACGGCAGCTCCAGACGCAGGCCGCCGCCGATGATCCGCAGGCCCTTGTTGCGCGCCCAGCCGGAGTCCGCCTCGGCCGCGTCGCCCTTGGTCCCGTCGGCCGGCGCACCACCGGCGCCGGTGCCGCCGGATGCCGCGGGCCTGGCCGCCGGCGGGCGGGCGGGGCCGGTGTCGATGCCCATCCGCACGAGGCTCGCGACCGCCCGCGGCGTGAGGCCGTCCCCGCAGACCTTGTCGCGCGGAAAGGACGCCTTCTCGAGCAGGAGCACGTCCAGGCCGGTGTTCGCGAGGTGGTAGGCGGCCGCCGAGCCCGCGGGACCGGCGCCGACGACGATCACGTCGGCATCGGCGCGTGTCGCGCCGTCCGACCGCGTCGTGGTCTCCGTCGTCACCTGATGCTCCCCACCGACAACCGACTCTCCACCAGGTCCCACACTGATCCGCCTCCCCTGAGGTTCCGCTGTCCCACCACGGATCCTGGGGCGTGGAGCGATGCGTACTCCAGCCGTTCGCCGGTCGTTGACCGCGCGTTCCTCGCACGCTCGTGAATTTCTTCACGAGCGTCCCGCCACGGCCGAGTGTAGGCGCTCACACCGCCATTGGCATCAACCAGGATCCGGCGGGCGCTGGGGGCAGGCGCGGAGCACCCACCCCCAGCGCCCGTCTGTCGGGCGCGAGCGCCCTCTTTAGGTGGTTCCGGGCCGGGGCATGCGGCGGTGGTCAGTCCGGGCCCGGACCAGCGAGGTGGTCTCGTTGACGCTGCGTCAAGACGCCGTCACGGTCGGTGGCCAAAGTGACACTTACGAGCGACCGGTAAAACGTCACACCCCGCCTCGCCACCGGACACCCAAATGCTGGCGAGTTCAGAACGGGGTGAGCCCCTGGTTGTCTCCGTGGTGGAGGGCGACGATGCCGCCGGTGAGATTGCGCCAGCCCACGCCCGTCCAGCCGGCGGCGCGGAGGGTCTCGGCGAGGTCGGACTGAGCCGGCCAGGCGCGGATCGACTCCGCCAGGTAGACGTAGGAGTCCGCGCTGCTGCTGACGCGGCGGGCCACCGCGGGCAGCGCGCGCATCAGGTAGCCCAGGTAGACCCGGCGCAGCGGGCCCCAGGTGGGCTGGCTGAACTCGCAGACGACCAGTCGGCCACCCGGGCGGGTCACCCGGCGCAGCTCGGCCAGACAGCGGGGCACGTCGGCGACATTGCGCAGTCCGAACGAGATCGTGACCCGGTCGAACGCGCCGTCCGGGAACGGCAGCCGCAGGCCGTCGCCCGCGACCAGCCGGACACTGCCAGTCCTGACGGGCCGCTTCGCCAGCCGTGCCTGGCCGGCGCGCAGCATGCCGACGGAGAAGTCGCAGGCGACCGCATCGACGCCGGCCGTCGCGAAGGCGCGCGACGAGGTCGCGGTACCGGCGGCAAGATCGAGAACCAGCTGGCCCGGTTCAAGACGCAGCGCCTTCGCGGTGGCCCTGCGCCAGCCGCGGTCCATCCCGGCCGAGAGCACCGCGTTGGTCACGTCGTAGCGCCGGGCCACCTGGTCGAACATCGCCGCGACCTCGTCGGGCCGCTTGTCCAGCCCGGCGCGCGCACCCCTGCCCGGCGCCGGCCCCGGCCGCTCGGCCTCGCCGGGCGGTTCGTGTGCGCCGGCCGCGGGCACCGGCCGCGCGGCCACGTCGGGATCGCCTTGCGGCGCCGCCACCACGGCGGGTCAGCTCGCCTGGACGAGCGGGAGGGCGGTGGACGAGAAGTGCGAGGCGACGCGCTCGTCGAGCGGGTCGTCGGCCGGGTCGCGGTGGACGACCAGGTGGTTGTAGAGGGTGTCGCGCTGGGCGGGGATCCGGTCGGCCGCGCGGATCAGGTGGATCAGCTCGGCCCGGTTGGTGCGGTGCCGCGCGCCGGCGGAGGAGACCACGTTCTCCTCCAGCATCACCGAGCCCAGGTCGTCGGCGCCCATGTGCAGCGTGAGCTGGCCGACCTCCTTGCCGGTGGTGAGCCACGAGCCCTGCAGATGGGCGACGTTGTCGAAGAACAGCCGTGCGACGGCGACCAGGCGCAGGTACTCGAACGTCGTCGCCTGGGTGCGACCGCGCAGGTGGTTGTTCTCCGGCTGGTAGGTCCATGGGATGAACGAGCGGAATCCACCGGTGCGGTCCTGGACGTCGCGGATCATCCGCATGTGTTCGATGCGCTCGGCGTTGGTCTCGCCGGTGCCCATCATGAACGTCGCCGTCGACTCCAGGCCAAGGCCGTGAGCGGTCTCCATGACCGACAGCCAGACGTGGCCGGGCTCCTTGAGCGGGGCGATCGCGGCCCGCGGACGCTCGGTGAGGATCTCGGCCCCCGCGCCGGCGAAGCTGTCCAGGCCCGCGTCGCGCAGCCGGACGATGACCTGCTCGTGTGTCAGCCCGGAGGTGCGGCCGATGTGCACGACCTCGCTCGCACCGAGCGAGTGCAGCGCCAGCTGTGGATAAGCGGCCTTGATGGCGGAGAAGGCGCTCTCGTACCACTCGATGCCGAAGTCCGGATGGTGACCGCCCTGCAGCATGATCTGGGTGGCACCCAGATCGACCGCCTCGCCGCACTTGGCGACGATGTCGTCGATGTCGCGGACCCAGCCTTCCGGGTGTTTCGGCGCCCGGTAGAAGGCACAGAACCTGCAGGCGGTCACACAGACGTTGGTGTAGTTGATGTTGCGATCGATGATGTAGGTCGCGATGCCGTCCGGGAAGCGGCGCCGACGCACGGCGTCCGCGGCCTGCCCGAGTTCGTGCAGCGGCGCCTGCGTATAGAGCAGTAGCGCCTCATCGGGCGTGATCCGGCCGCCGTCGGCGGCCCGGGCCAGCAAGGATCGGATCTCGCTCACCGGCCAGATGCTATCTTCCCCACCCTCGACGCCGGCCTCCTCCGGGAAGGCACGGCGGCCCAGTGGGATCGACCACACAGGCCGAAGGCATCCCGTTCCGCCCCGGCACAGGCGTGCGCCGGGGCGGAGGGGGCGGATCCGGCGGTCAGTAGCGGGGGCCACCACGGTCAGACGAGGACGAGCCGAAGCTGCGGAGCTTGTCCTTGAAGTGCGTGATCTTTGCCTTGTTTTCCGGCTTGGTGGCCTGCGACTTGACCTTGTTGATCATCTCGTGGGCCTTCGGGTTGTGCAGCATCTCCGAGACCCGCTGCGTGAAGTTCGCCATGACGGGGTTGTACCTGCCAGGCACCTACATCATGCGCCCAGAACACTTTCTGTCTGGACTGTCGTCACCCAGCGTAGGAGCTGTCAGGGCGTCGCCGCCGGCGGCGCGCCGCTGGCGGCACCACTGCCCGCCCTGTCCTCGAACCGGTCTCGCAGCTGGCCCGGCAGCTGGTTCACCTGGCCCGGCAGGTCGCTGGTCGCCTTGCCGCGCCATTCGTCGATCTGCTGCTCCACTCGGTTCACGACACGGTCCCAGACCGCCTGGCGCTGCTTGTCGATCGCGCTCGCGATCCGATCGGCCGCCGAGAGCAGGAGCAGGACGATCAGTACGAAGAGGATCGTCTTCTTGAACGGGATCCGGAGCCGGAAACCGCGACGGCGCCGAACGGGACGCTCACGGCGCGGCACCGGCGCGGGAGCGGGCGGCGGCGCTGGCGGCGCCGGGCGAGCCGGCGCGGGCGGCTGGTACGGGGGCCGGTAGGGCGCCGGCTCGCGGGCGGCCGGCCGCCGGGCCGGCGGGGCGGGCGCGGGAGCCGGTGGCTCCTCGTAGCGGATGTAGCCACCGCCGCGGGGCTTACGGCCAGCGTCTCGCGCGGCCCTGTCCACCGCGCCGCCCGCATAGCCGGCGCCCTGCCTGCCACCGGCGCGCGGATCCCCAGGCTGGCCGTAGTGGCCGTCACCGGCGTAGCCAGCGGGCTGGCGCGGGGCGGGCGCCTGTCCGCCCTGGTAGCCGCCGTCGCCGTACCCGGCAGCCGCGCCGGGCCGGGCCCTCGCGCCCGGCCGGGCCGCGCCGGCACCGCCGTGGCGCGCGGGCGCCTCCGTCGGGCCGCCGATCCGGGTCGGGTCGAGCCCGGCGGCGCCCTGCTCGACGCCCGGCCACGTGCCGCCGAGCACCCGGGTAGCGGCCGCCCGGACGTTGCCCCGCCCGGTCTCGCCGAGCAGCGTCAGCAGGATCTGGTCCGCCGACGGCCGCAGCCGCGGGTCGCGGCCCAGCGTCGCGGCGACGACGGGGCGCAGGTCGGTCGGGATGCCGGAAAGGTCGGGACTGCCGACCAGCACCCGTTCGGAGATCTCGTAGAAGGTGCCCTCGCCGTACGGGTGGACGCCCGTCGCGGCGTAGCCGATCAGCAGGCCCCAGGCGAAGATGTCGGTGGCGGGCCCGACCGGGCTGCCCTCCATCTGCTCGGGGGCCATCCAGCCAAGCGACCCGAGCACGATGCCGGAACGGGTACGGTTCGCGACCGCGTCCAGCGCGCGGGCGATCCCGAAGTCGATCACCCGCGGGCCCGAGTAGGACAGCATGACGTTGCTGGGCTTGAGGTCGCGGTGCACGATCCCGGCGCCGTGGATCGCGGTCAGCGCGCTGGCCACGCCGATGGCCACGCCCTGTAGCGTGGACTTGCCGAGCGGGCCCGACTCCTCGACGACGGTGTCCAGCCGCTTGCCGTCGATGTACTCGGTGACGAGATACGGCTGCCGGGCGTCCGGGTCGGCGTCGAGCACCTCCGCGGTGCAGAAGGGCGCGACCCGCCGGGCGGCCGTCACCTCGTCGCCGAAGCGGGCGCGGAACTCCGGGTCGTTGGCGAGCTCGCCACGGATCACCTTGATCGCGACCCGTCGGCCGCTGGAGTCCAGGGCGAGGTAGACGGCGCCCATCCCGCCGGCGCCGAGCCGGCTCAACAGTTCGTACCGGCCGATCATGCGCGGGTCGGAGGAGCGCAGCTGATCACCGGGAACCGGTGGGCCCGCGGACCGCTCCGTCCAGACCGATCGTTCCGACACTGCCACCCCGCTCGTCGACCTCATTCTATCGTCCACGATCGTCCAGGCACCCGGACCATGATCCGGATCGCATGCCGTACGACTCTCTGGCGGCCCGAAGCCCCGGAGGCCGCGGGACCTGTTCCCGAGCCCCGTGATCCTGGGACCTCTGGCCTTGTACTGGCCGACGGTAACCCGCCAGCCAGTGGCTTCCGTCAACTTGTCTAAGTTCTGACCCTTCCCGGGCAAACGGCGCGACGATTGTCACAGTCGGCCGACCACCGCTGTCCAACCGCCGACATCCCATGGGCTCGGATGTCCGGCCGCACGGCGCCCCGCGACGCCGCCCCAGCGACCAGTAAGCGCAACTCACCCACACCTGTCCAGTCGCGCCGCGGCCCGCGACACCGTTCCAGCGACCAGTAAGCGCAACTCACCCACACCTGGCGACAGCGCATCGGCGCAGTACCAACCCGACCACGTCGTCAGCCCGGCCCAAGCCCCACCACCGCCATATGCCAGGGGCCCGGCACCACGCGAGGAGGGCGCCCAGCGCCCGACACGGGGCGAGCGCGCCCAGCGCCTCGCCCCGACTCTCCGACAAGCCGGATCAGGGCACGTGACCCGGACGTCGGGCAGTATGAAGCCCTAGGAGTACTCCAGTGGCATCGAACCGGAGCCTGGGGCTCGGCCGGGCGGAAGGACTCTGCCGGGCCGGGGCGTTGCCCTTAGATCCTGGGGCAACGGCCGCCGGGCGTGCGAAGGAAGAGCATTTCGCACGCTCTTGGCCCTCTAGGCACGGTCGGGCCATCGGTAGTCCGGGCCCGCCTGGGCCCGCAGTGATCCTCAGGGCCGGGGCCCGGGTGCCAGCGGATGGAGATACGCCATGGGTGACACGTCCGTCGACCATTCGGTCGACATGCTCATCGTCGGCGCCGGCCCGGCCGGGCTGTTCGGCGCCTACTACGCGGGTTTCCGCGGCATGTCGGTCGCGCTGATGGACTCGCTTCCCGAGCCGGGCGGCCAGGTGACCGCTATGTACCCGGAAAAGGTCATCTACGACGTCGCGGGCTTCCCGGCGGTGCGCGGGCGTGAGCTCGTCAACGCGCTCGTCGAGCAGGTGGCGCCGTTCAACCCGACCTACCTGCTCGACCAGCAGGCCGCCGAGATCGCGCACGAACCAGATGCCATCGTGGTGACCAGCCCGAAGGGCCTGAGGGTCCGCGCCAAGGTCATCATCATCACCGGCGGCCTCGGCACCTTCACTCCGCGCCCGCTGCCGACCGGCGTCGAGCACCTGGGGCGCGGCCTGGTGTACTTCGTGCCCCGCCTCGACGACTACCGCGACCTGGACGTCGTGGTGGTCGGTGGCGGCGACAGCGCGTTCGACTGGGCGCTGGCGCTGGAGCCGCTGGCGAAGTCGGTCACGGTTGTGCACCGCCGGGACAAGTTCCGCGCCCACCAGCACACCGTCGACCGGGTGCATGCCTCCTCCTGCGAGGTGCTCACCTTCACAGAGGTCGCCGCCATCAGCGGCGACGAGCGGATCGAGAAGGTCGAGCTGGTCCACAGCAAGTCCGGCGAGCGCCAGGTCCGCGAGGCCCAGGCCGTCGTCGCCGCGCTCGGCTTCACCGCCGACCTCGGCCCTCTCACCCGCTGGGGCCTCAACATCGACAAGCGGCACATCGTGGTGGACACGACGATGTACACCGGCGTCGAGCGCATCTTCGCCGCGGGCGACATCACCGAGTACCCCGGCAAGGTCCGCCTGATCGCCACCGGCTTCGGCGAGGTCGCGACCGCCGTCAACAACGCGGCCCCGGTCATCGACCCCTCCGCCAAGGTCTTCCCCGGCCACAGCTCCGACGACGGCACGCCGGCGGCCTAGCCCGCGCGACGCTTGATCGCTGTTTCTGCTCCCTCGTGGGCTGTTCCTCAGCCCGCCAACGACCACCAGGGAGCAGAGACCCCGATCTTCGCCCGCGCGGCGCGCGGCGACGGGCGGCACGATCTCACTCTCAGTAGCGGAACTGGCCGTTGGCAGCTCCGTCGAGGAAGGCGTGCCATTCTGCCTGGGAAAAGGCGAGTACGGGGCCGAGGTTCACGAGGTCGCGGACGAGGACTCCGCCGATGGCGGCACCGTGGTCGATCCGGGCGACCTGCACTTTTCCCGTCCTGGCGTCGCTTTGCAGTGACGCGCTCCATCCCAGGGGGTACTGGAGGTAGAAGGCGGGGACTGGTTTGACGGGGTTGAGTTGCTGCGCGTTGGTGGCGTTGCCATCCGTGGGTCCCGTGTTGTGATCGCGCATGGGAGGTAGTGCCTTCCTCGAAGCCGCGCAGAGTTCTGCGTTGACGATGTCAGGTGACGGGTGCCGTCGGACGGCGTGGTTCAGACGGTGGCCTGGTGGTAGGGCTCGACGATCGGTGAGCCGGTGGGCGAGTTCGCGGACGGTGGGGAGCCTCGCCCGATGCGCGATGTTCGCGGCGGTCGTGAACTGGCCAGCGAAGAACGCGAGCGCCGCACGCACGTCAACGACGGAACCCGCGAGCACCAGCACTCTCCTCAGCGGGTAGCGAATCCTCAGCCGGTCGATGCACTGAGCGGCTGAGTCTGCGCGGCGGCCACAGACTGGGGGCATACCGTTTAGCCCACGACGGGCGGCCGAGGCGAATGGTGGGGGCCGCGGGCTTCCGCCGCGTCGCGGAGTCTTGCCGCAATCTTCCTGAGGCGCCCGGCTCCTTCGGGGAGACGAGGTCTGAAGTCGATGTAGGCATGCCCAGGCGGCGCGCTCTCGAGCACCATCGTGGACTCCGCGTCGTCAATCACCCGAAGATCTTCCGCGGATACGTCTCCGACCGACACGGCGTATGAACCCACCGAGGCCAGGCCCAGAACTTCCGTGTGATGCCGATGGGCCCGCTCGGCGGTGACGAGGGCGCTTCGGGACACCGACAGCTGTCCGGCGTCCTTCTCGGTCGGCGTAAATGCCTGGCTGGTAATCCGTCCTCTGCTCACGAAGGCGGGGTGGACCTGACGCCAGAGAAGCTCGTCAGCGTCAGACAGTATCTGCTCACCCGGAAGAAGGTCAGGCTCCGAGTCTTTGGACGACATCGATCCCCTCGCGAATGAAGGCCACCATCCGGTCGACGTCCCGCCACGCGCAGGTCAGCTCCCGGTCGTCGCCGTCATTTCTCTTGTTGAAGTAGTACGACACGAGAATATTTCCAGGCTTGATCTCCATCGAGACTTCACCATGCTCGTGTGGCCATTCGAGCTGGATCCCGCCGTCAGGCATCGGGTACACGTGGTGGCCGTGGACACCGTTCTCAAGCAGTTCCAACAGAAGCGTCTCTGCCTGTCGAACGGTCAGCCGGGAGATCGGCTCCCCGCTTCCGTCGTACCACCCCGCCGGCATTTCCGCGATCTCCTTCAGCCGCGCGGACCACTCCTCGGGCAGCACTGGCTCGACACCGAGAACATCCTTTATTTCAAGGATGTTCTCATCCCTGTCCTGGAGCGCCACGCAGTTGAGCGCAACCGTCGGCGCCATACTCGAGCTGCCCAGATGGGCAACCAGGTCCGGGAAGACATCGTCAGCCGAATAACCGCCAGCAACCGTCCTCCCGGTGGATGACAGTCTGATCTCGAAAGCCGACCGGTCAGCGAGCAGCCCGGTAATCTGACCCACTACGACAACCTCGACCTCGAAGAGCACGCGCCTGGTAAAGGCCTGGATCTTCCGGCGGACCTCGCGGGAATAGGTTGCCTGAGCCGGGGAGCCCTCGTCGAAGACGATGAACTCATCGTCCTTCAGGCTCCGGCCAAACCGTGCGAACTCGCGTAGAGCAGGTATCGGAAAGTCGCGAGGGAGCGCACCCTCATCGGCGATCATACGGAGAGCGTTCTGTATCAGCAGCCGCGATTCGTCGAAGATCCCATCTGGCATCCGGTCGATCTCGTCCTGCTCCGCCAGGATCGGCGTCTCAAGTACCGGAACTACACTACCGTGCCGCACCTCGGTCAGCCGGAGATCAAAACCAGCAGAGAACCCGCGAGGGATCCGCCGCCGCAGTGGGTGCCGTTGCTTGTAGAGATTCTGGGCGACATCTAGGACCAGTCGCTGGTAAAGCGCGAGCTCCGACAGCATCTCGACGGGCAGACCGGGCGTGTCGTACCGCCCGCCGCGCAGCCGCCAGCTACCGAAGGGTCGCGTCGCGTCTGCCATGCCCCGACTGTACCGCAAATCACCTACTGCTCATGCCGCCAATAGGAGTTTCAGCGGCTCCAGTCATGGCATGACGTCATCATGACACCGGTAAGCGCTCTTCTAGCGCTTACCGGCACCAATGGCGTGCCAGATAAATAGGTCCGAAGTCTGGTCAGCATCCCGGACATGGAGGGAGAGAGCCTCCAGGGCCGGGTTGCGACGCAAGACCTGGAACCATGGTGATCGCACTGGACGTGAAGGTCCACGGCCGGCTCGCGGACAGGCCACGCACCGGCCGCGCGGCCCAGATGACGGCGCAGACTAGGGACATGCGAGGTCTGCTGGTCATCGGGCACGGGTCGCGGCGGGATGAGGCCAACGCGACCGTGCGGGCGCTCGCGGCGGCGCTGGCGGCGGAGCCGACGGTGGATGCCGGGGCACCGCCGGCGTGGGCCGCGGTGGAACCAGCCTTCCTGGACGTGTTGCGGCCGGACATCGCGGACGGATACGCGGCGCTGGTAGCGGCCGGCTGTACCCAGATCGTCGCGCATCCGTTCTTCCTGTTCGAGGGAAAACACACCGCGCGAGACATCCCGGAGGCGCTCGACGCCGCCCGCGCCACGCATCCGGGCACCTCCTGGACGATGACGGAGCCGCTCGGGCTGCACCCCGGCGTGATCACCACTGTCCGTGCCCGCATCGCCGACCGCCTGGCCTAGCGGGGGTCGGCAAGGAACCGGTCACATCTGGTCGTCGCCCACGCCCGCCAGCCGGCAGATGGCGGTGACGAGGCCGGCGATGCCGGGCTCGTCAGCGACCGCGTCGACCCGGATGCCGGCCTGGCGACAGGCGACGACCGTTCGCCGGCCCATGGCGGCCACCACGAGGCCGGGCGGCAACGGGCCATAGAGCTCGGCGGTGATCCGGGCGGCCGTGGACGAGGCGAACGCGACGGCATGCAGCGCGCCACGGCGCAGCTCTTCCGCGATCATCGGGTCCCGTTCCGCCGGGACGTCGGTCTGCAGGGTGATCCTGCGGACAGTCCGGACGCCCATCGGCGGCGCCGCACCGGCGCAGACGGCGACCCGCAGACCGGTCACCGGGATGTCGGTTACGACGACATGCGCCACCTGTACCTGGGCCGAGGGGCGGACGTTCGCGAGCCCGAGCGCGTCCAGCGCCGCCGCGGCCGACTCGGACTCGGACACCAGTGTGAGGCCGGCCAGCGCCCGTACGTCGCGCCCGGCGGCACGCAGCAGGGCGACCACGGCGCCCACCTCGTCCGCGTCGGCGAGGACCAGCGAGTCCGCGCCCGGCAGCGCCTCCAGCAGCGCGCCCGCGTCCGGTACCGGCGACAGGCGCGACACCACCGTCTCGACCACGTCGGCGCCCTGGCTGCGCAGGCCGCGCGCGAGCAGGCCGGGGCGGTCCCTGGTACGCGGCACCAGTACCCGCATGCCGGCCAGCGGACCGGTGGCGCCGTCCGCCGGCGGGGCGGGCAGCGCCAGCCGCTCCGGCTGGCCACCGAGTCCGTCCGGGCCGTCCCGCCCGTCCACGTCGTGCTCCTTCCAGCCGCCGTCGGGTCCCGGCCCTGGCCCCGCCCGTGGCCGCGGCCTCGTCCCAGCCGGAGCCGCGAGGCGGGGCGGAACGAGGCGCGCCGAGGCAGGCCGAGAAGCTGTGCCGCGGGCGTCGATGCGGGCCGCGACGTCGCCGACGACGATCACGGCCGGCGAGCGCACTCCCGTCTCGACCGCGTCCGCGCCCAGCGAATCCAGCGTGGTGCGCAGCACCCGCTGGGCGGTGGTGGTGGCACGCTCGACCACGGCGACCGGGGTGCTCGGCTCACGGCCAGCCGCGAGCAGCGCGTCCGCGATCGCGACCAGGTGCGCGACACCCATCATGATCACAACGGTGAGCGACGGAGAGGCGAGCGCCGACCAGTCGACCGTCGAGTCCGGGTGGCCCGGCGGCAGGTGGCCGGCGACGATCGCGACATCCTGGGCGATGCCCCGGTGGGTCACCGGAATGCCGGCGTAGGCCGGTCCGGCGAGCGCGGACGACACTCCCGGCACGACTGTCACGCCGATGCCGGCGGCGGCGCAGGCCTCGGATTCCTCGCCGCCCCGGCCCAGCAGGTAGGGGTCACCGACCTTGAGCCGCACCACGCGGGCGCCGCGCCGCGCGCGGTCGACCAGCACCGCGTTCACCTCGTCCTGGCCGCGCGCGTCGCCGTCAGGGCCGACTCGCACGATCTCGGCGCCGGCATGGGTGTAGCCGTGCAACGGGGCGTCCGCCGCCAGGTCGCTGACAATCACGTCGGCGCCCGCCAGCAGCTCGGCGCCACGCACAGTGATCAGGCCTGGGTCGCCGGGGCCCGCGCCGACCAGCCAGACGTGGCCGCGGCGCCCTGTCCCCGCGCCGCCAAGGCGCGCCGAGGCTCCGCCGCCATCCAACCCCCCACTGGCCACCCACGGAACGTTACCGACCTACGGCACTCGCCCCGACACCGTCCCGCTCAACCACTAATGGATTCCGCACTCAGTCTTGGTGGAACCCGCCCAGCGGCCGGCGCGGCCGGCGCCGCGCTGGGTGCAGGGCCAGCAGCCGACCGACTCGTAGCCGTCGGACAGCAGCGGGTTGACGATCACGTTGTGCTCGGCGACATAGCGTTCGACGTCCTCGTCCGTCCAGGTCGCGAGCGGGTGGATCTTCACCTTGCCGCGCCGCTCGTCCCAGCCGACGACCGGCAGACTGCGGCGGCCGGCCGACTCGGCACGCCGTGACCCGGCCGCCCACGCCTTGTACGGGGCGAGCGCCCGGTCCAGCGGGACGACCTTGCGCATCCGGCAGCACAGGTCCGGGTCGCTGGCGTACAGGTCCTTGCCGTGGACGGCGTCCTGGCCGGCGACGGTCAGCTGCGGCCGGACGCTGATCAGCGGCAGGTTGTAGGTCGCGGCCACCGCGTCGCGGGTTCCGACCGTCTCGGCGAAGTGGTAGCCGGTGTCGATGAACACGACCGGCACGTCGGACCGGATCTTCGCGAGCATGTCGACCAGGACGGCCTCGGCCATCGAGGCGGCGACGACCAGTTTCGTGCCGAACTCCTCGACGGCCCAGCGCAGCACCTCTTCGGCGGGTGCGTCGGCGAGGTCCCTGTCGGCCCGCTCCGCGCGGGTCTTCAATCCGGCGTCCATCAGCCGTTCTCCTCCGGTGCGGTCGTGCTGGAGGGCCAAAGGGCGTGCGAAAATGATCTTCTTTCGCTCGCCCGGAGGCCGTTGTCCGCGGGATCACTAGTGGTGCCAGGGGCGGTGCCAGGAGTGCTACCGGTGATCGTGGCGGAGCTGGCGAGCGCGGTGAGGCTCAGCCGGAAGGAGCGCTGGCAGGCGCGGCACGCCCAGTGGCCGTGCCCCTCGCCGGTCGCGCCTTCCGGGATATCGGGAACGAGGTCCTCTTCGCCGCAGTACGGGCAGTAGAAGGGCACC
Organism: Pseudofrankia coriaricola; assembly: GCF_032027725.1. Classification (NCBI taxonomy): domain Bacteria; kingdom Bacillati; phylum Actinomycetota; class Actinomycetes; order Frankiales; family Frankiaceae; genus Pseudofrankia; species Pseudofrankia coriaricola. Next base: position 255,801 of record NZ_JASNFO010000002.1, read on the forward strand.
GCGCGACCCGTGCTCACTGGTGCGCCATGACCGCGTCGTGGGTGAGGATCGACTCGTCCACCCGCTCGACCCAGTCGGCGAACGCCTCGCCGTCGGCGCGCTCGGCCTGGTAGGTCTTCAGCAACCCGACGACGTAGTCGACCAGCTCGTCCGAGGTGATCTTCAGGCCGCGCGACTTGCGGCCCAGCCGCGAGCGGGTGCCGAGGTGGCCGCCGAGGTGCAGCTGGAAGCCCTCGACCATCTCGCCGCCCGGTCCGGGCACGAGCGACCCCTTCAGGCCGATGTCCGCGACCTGGAAACGGGCGCAGGCGTTCGGGCAGCCGTTGACGTTGATCCCGACCGGCTCGTCGAACTCGGGCAGCCGCCGCTCCAGCTCCTCGATGAGGGTGGCGGCGTTGGCCTTGGTCTCGACGATCGCGAGCTTGCAGAACTCGATGCCGGTGCAGGCCATCGTGCCGCGGCGGAACACGCTCGGACGCACCACCAGGTCGAGTGCCGCCAGGTCCTTCTCGAGCGCCGGCACGTCGCTCTCGGCGACGTCGAGGATGACCAGCTTCTGCGACGTGGTCGCGCGGATGCGGCCCTGGCCGTACTGGTCGGCGAGGTTCGCGACGACCGTCAGCGTGGTCCCGGTGAGACGGCCGGCGCGCGGCGCGAAGCCGACGGCGAACCTGCCGTCCGCCTGCCGGTGGATGCCGATGTGGTCGCGCCCTTCGGAGCGCGGCGGCGCCGGCGGCGGGCCGTCCGGCAGCGGCGTGTCGAGGTACTCCTTCTCCAGGGTGGCCCGCACCCACTCCGTGCCCATGTCGGCGACCAGGAACTTCAGCCGGGCGCGGGTGCGCATCCGCCGGTAGCCGTAGTCGCGGAACAGCGAGGCCACGCCGTGCCAGACCTCGGCGACCCGGTCCGGCTGCACGAACGTCCCCAGCCGGACGCCCAGCTTCGGGTTCGTGGACAGGCCGCCGCCGACCCACAGGTCGTAGCCGGGCCCGAGCTCCGGGTGGACGACACCGACGAAGGCGATGTCGTTGATCTCGTGGAGCGTGCAGTGGTCGACGCACCCCGACATCGCCGACTTGAACTTGCGCGGCAGGTTCGCCAGCGACGGGTCGCCGACGAAGCGGCGCACAGTCTCCTCGATCGCCGGGGTGGCGTCGATGATCTCGTCGCCGTCGACGCCGGCCAGCGGGCAGCCGACCATGACGCGCGGGGTGTCGCCGCAGGACTCCTCGGTGGTCATGCCGGCGCCCTCGAGCGCGCCCCAGATCGCGGGGACGTCCTCGATCCGGATCCAGTGCAGCTGGATGTTCTGCCGGTCGGTGACGTCGGCGACGTCCCGGCCGTAGCGGGTCGAGATGTCGCCGATCACCCGCAGCTGGTCGGATGTCATCCGCCCGCCGTCCAGGCGGATCCGCTGCATGAAGTAGGAGTCCTCGATCTCCTCGGGCTCCAGGATCGCGGTACGGCCGCCGTCGATACCGGGCTTGCGCTGGGTGTAGAGGCCCCACCAGCGGAATCGGCCGCGCAGGTCCTGCGGATCGATGCTGTCGAACCCGGTGTAGGGATAACGATTGAGAATCCGGTCACGGACCTCGAGGCCGCCCTGATCCTTCTTCATCCGCTCGTTGGCGTTGAGCGGCTCGGTGTAGCCGAGGGCCCACTGGCCCTGGCCCTTCGGGCGGGCCGGGCGTGCGGGCCGTGCAGGAGAAGTCATCTGATCTCTCGCGACGCGGGTAGCGGAGCGCCGAACGGCTGGACGGCGCCAGGATCCGGGAACGTCCCCGGCGGGCACGACAGGCCCAGGGAACTGGGCTGTGACCGGCGAAAGGGGACGGCGGGGTCAGCAGGCGCGACGACAGCAGGCGCTGGCTACCCGGAGCAGGTCGACGTGCAGACGCGCGACCAGTAGAAGCTCCGGAGCACCCTCAACCGCCATGGCCAGCGGCCGTGTGGTCGGTTGGGGCGCAGTCATGGGACCTATGGTTTCACAGATGTGACCGACGTGCCGCAGTTGTGGCCTAATCGATCCTCTGCACGCTGAGCTAACGACAATTACCCACCAGACGAATCGGGATAGTAGCTCCCGGGCGCCTTGGTGGCGGTTTGTCCGGGGCTCAGGCCGCGGGCGCCGGGCGCCGGCAGACGGCGCGCAGGCGATCGACGAGCGGGCCTGAGCCAAGGCCCTTCTCCATCACGTCGTCGGCGCCAAGGGCCAGCGCCTCGTCACGTACCGTGTGCGCGGAGAAGCCGGTGAAGACGACGACCCGGGCACCCGGCACCAGCCGGCGCACCTCGGGCAGCGCGGCGATCCCGTCGAGCACCGGCATCGCCACATCGAGGATGACGAGGTCCGGACCGGTCTCGGCGACGAGGTCGATCGCCTCGGCGCCGTTGGCGGCCCGGCCCACGATGGTGAAGTCCGGCTCCAGGTCCAGCAGGAGGCAGATCAGGTCACGCACGCCATCGGCGTCGTCCGCGACGACTACCCGCAACGGGCCCGACTCGCCGCGAGGCACGGCACCTTCGGCGCCGGCACGGCTCAGGCTCGGGCCCCGGGAGAGCTCGGCGGCACGGGAGCCGCCCTCTGGACGCACGCCACCGTCCGGACGGACGTCGCCTCCGGTGGGGAAGCTGTCCGGACGGAAGCGAACGGGGTGGAGCGCCTCGGTCTCTACCGCCTCGGCGCCTGCTTCGAGGTGCCGGTCCACTCGTACCGTTCTACCGGACCACACAAGGTGTGCCCATCGTCATTCAGGGTGGTATTCGCGCATGGCCCGGGCGGGCCTCGGCCTCAGCCCGCCGCGAGGGAAACCAATCGCGATGCGCAATCGAATCGCATACACACGGTAATCGATGTGACTATACGCGTATGTGACCTTTGGCCTCTAGCCCTGCGTGGTGCTCGACGCAATAGACTGATCACCAACAGTGACACGCACGCGAGTCATGCGACGGCCAAATCCCGTCAGCGGGGCCCTCTCGACGGAGCCCTTTCAACGGGGCCTCGGCGGTTGGTCTTCGCGGCATGGTTGCCGCACAGCCTGGCTGTGCGGCGGGCTGCCGCGTGGTGACAGTGTGACCGCGGCCGGGACCAGTGGAGCGCAGATGCGGCATTCGGGCAACCGGCAGAGCAGCCGTGGCCCGGAAGACACGGCCACCGCCGAGGAGATCTTCCATCAGGAGGTCCGTCGTCGCAGGTGCGCCCGCGGACTCTCCCGCGACGATGTCGCGCAGCGAACCGGCTACAGCCGCCAGTACGTCAGCCAGCTCGAGCAGCCGAGCAAGGGGATTCCTCCCCGGCCCGTGGTCGTCGCCGTCGACGCGGTGCTGTGTGCCGACGGAGCCCTGATCGCGCTACGTGACCAGGCCATGGTTGCGCGCGCCGAACGGGCCGGCCAGCCGCGCGACCCGGAGCGCGAGTCCCGCCGCCGGGTTCACGACCTGCTGCACAACCGTCGCCGCGACACCGACCTAGACTACCTGGACCGCATGGTGGGCGAGCTGATCGCGATGGCGGACAGCCTCAGCCCGCGGGACGTCTCCAGCCGGGTCCTCGACCAGCAGGAGTTCGTCGACTCCCTGCTGCGCACCCCGATGCTGCCGCACCAGCAGTTCCGGCTCTACATGATCGCCGGGCACCTCGCGGGGCTGCTCGCGATCGCGCAGCTCGACATGGGCGACCTCGCCGGTGCGAGCACCTGCTGCCTGGAGGCCGCGGTCTTCACCGAGCTCACCGGCCATGAGGGGCTGCGGGCCTGGACGCTGGCGGTCAACCGGCTGGTCGGTGAAACCGCGCGGCACGCGGCGGCGATCATCGACGGTGACGGTGGCGCGAACCCGCCGTACGGGCCCGACGCGGCGCGGCTCATCGACAGGGCCGGCCTCACCGACCAGATCGAGCTCCCGGACGAGGCCGAGCTCCCCGACGCTGCCTCGATCTTCCTGGCCGACGGCTACGACGAGCCCAGCCGGATGGACTACGCGGCCACCGCGGGCGCCGCGGCCACCGCGGGCGCCGCCGAGGCGTCGTCCGACCCGATCGTGCGGCGCGCGGACGAGCTGGCGGCCGGTCGGCCGGCCGGCCAGGAGCGGGCACTTCTCGACGCCGAGCCGACCAGCCCGCCCTGGCGTGGCCTCTCGGACCTGATGACCGCCCCAGGCGGGCGGGCCAGCACACCGCGCCTGGTCGCGCTGGTCAAGGGCCGGATCGCCCGGTTCGCCACCACCAGCGCCCGCCGCGAACGCCCTCCATACGGCATTTCCCGCGCTTTCCACCCACCCGTATAACACTCACCGGGCCAAAGGCGGGCGCTGCGCGCCTTCAGCCTTTAGATCCTTGGGGCAACGGCCGCCGGGCACGCGAAGGAAGAGCATCTTCGCATGCCCTTTGGCCCTCTAGATCCTGGGGGCAACGGCCGCCGGGCACGCGAAGGAAGAGCATCTTCGCATGCCCTTTGGCCCTCTAGATCCTGGGGGCAACGGCCGCCGGGCACGCGAAGGAAGATCATCTTCGCATGCCCTTTGGCCCTCTAGACGTCGGCGAAGGTGAGTTCGCGGAGTGGGGGGACGGCGCCGCGGGTGGTGGCGCGGCGGGCGAACTCGGTGATGCCCTCGAGCTGGCGGGGGCCGAGCCGGAAGTCCAGGGTCGTGAAGTAGCGGACGAGCGACGCCGGGTCGAAGACCTCCCAGCGCGCCGCGCTGGTCGCGACCGTCGTCACCTCGGAGAGCGCGAGGTCGAGGCTCGCCCGGAAGGCGCCGTGGACTTCCTTGACCAGGCCGGGGTGCGCCCGCGCGAAGTCGCGGCGGGCCGCCCAGACAGCGAAGACCATCGGCAGGCCGGTCCACTCCCGCCAGGCCGCGCCCAGGTCGAGCACCGTCGGCTGGTGGCCCGGGCCGCCCTGCTCGTGCTCGTAGTAGGCGCGCAGGGCGACATCGCCGATCGTCACCGCCGCGTCGGCCTCGCGCAGCATCATCGGCACGTCCGGCGGCATCGTGACGTAGTCGGGACGCACCCCGAAGCGGTCCTCGAGCATCATCCGGGCCAGCAGCACGCTGGTCCGCGACGTGGAGCCGAGCGCGACCGAGCGGATCTCGCCGACCGGTACCTGGGTGCTCAGCACCACCGACAGGACCGGCCCGTCCGAGCCGACGGCGATGTCGGGCAGCACGACGAGCTCGTCGGCGTGCCGCAGGTACTCGACGAGGCTGATCGGGCCGATGTCGAGGTCCCCGGCGACGAGTGCCTCGCTCAGGTGGTCCGGTGTGTCCTTGAACAGGTCGAGGTCCAGCAGCGCGCCCGAGTGGACCAGGCCCCAGTAGAGCGGCAGGCAGTTGAGGAACTGGATGTGCCCGACCTGTGGCCGGCTCGGGACGCCGGCCTCCGCGGTATGTGGGCCGTCGGCCCCGCCCGGCACCTCCCCCGCGGCCTTGGAGGCGCCGGCGCCTTCCGCGCTGCCTGGACTCGCCTGAAGCGTCACTGCTGGCCCCGGCGGATCTCGAACGCTCGCTGCGCGGCCCGCCGCTGGCGCAGCGCGAGCGGGAAGCTCATGATCCCGCTGACGACCAGCGCGGCGAAGAAGGCGAGCCACCCGTTCACGCCGAGCAGCAGCACGGCCGCCAGCACCGCGCCGAACAGCACGGCGCGCAGCGCGAAGTAGCGAAGGTTGATCGCGAGCAGCCCCGACGGCTCCTTGGAGGAGGGCGCCAGGCTTGTCTCGGGCTTCATCGGCACGGGCTTGGTCATCGACCCCTCGAGTCCTTCCGGCGGTGGGGGCCGCCGGAGGTGCGAAGGAAGAACATTTCCGCACCTCCTTTGGCCTCTAGGCTTGGTCTCCTCCAGGCTGCCTCATAGACGGCCTCCGCAGAGTCATCCGGTGATTTCCAGGATTCTCCGGATCTAACGGCGGCGGGAACGCCTGCGCACCCAGCCCAGCCGGACCAGCACGCTCGGATAGCAGCCCAGGCAGACGATGACCGTCAGCAGCCCCAGCAACGAGGCTGGGCCGAGTCCCAGACCGAGCGCGTGCGACACCAGGTAGACCACGATTCCGGGTACCAGGATCACGATGAACGCCAGCACGAAGATCGACCCGATGCCAGCCTGGCCCGGCTGAGGAGCGCCCGGATGCCTCGGGTGGCCCGGGCCCGGGCCCGGCGACGGTTGGCTGGCCCGCGCGTCCGACGAGGTGACCACGGGCGACGAGGGCGCGCCGCCAGGCGCCTCGGCGACCGGCGGGGCCTCCTGGAACCCTGGGGGCCCGCTGGCGCGCGGGGCTTCGCCGTCATCGCGCGCCCTCCGGCCAGGGTCGGTCACGTCAGCCCTCGCTCACGCGTCGATCGGCTGAGGGATGTCGCGGCGGGCCGGGTCAGGGCCGTCAAAGGTGCGGATCACCCGGTAGCGGGTGTCGCGCTCGACCGGCTGGAAGCCCGCGTCGCGGATCACCGCGAGCAGGTCGTCCCGGGTCATCGTGTTCGGCGTGCCGAACCGGTCGGCATCGTGAGTGATCTTGTATTCGACGACCGAGCCGTCCAGGTCGTCCGCGCCGAAGTTCAGCGCGAGCTGTGCGGTCGTCAGACCGTGCATCACCCAGAAGCACTTGACGTGGTCGACGTTGTCGAACAGCAACCGGGAGACGGCGAACGTCTTGAGCGCCTCCGCGCCCGTCGCCATCGGCTGGTTCATCAGCCGATTACGGGGATCGCCCGCGGCGTCGTGCTGGAATCGCAGCGGAATGAAGACGGCGAAACCGCCGGTCTCGTCCTGGAGCTCGCGCAGCCGGAGCACATGGTCGACGCGGTGCCGCGGCTGTTCGACGTGGCCGTAGAGCATCGTGCACGGCGTGCGCAGGCCCTTGGCATGCGCCAGCCGGTGGATGCGCGACCAGTCTTCCCAATGGGTCTCGTGACCGACGATCTGCTGGCGGATCTCCCAGTCGAAGATCTCCGCACCGCCGCCGGTCAATGACTCCAGGCCGGCGTCGATCAGTTCGTCGAGGATCTCGTCGGCGGTCAGACCGCTGATCTTCTCGAACCAGTGAATCTCGGTGGCGGTGAACGCCTTGAGCGCGACGCCCGGCAGCGCGGCACGCAGCTCGCGCAGCGAGCGCGGGTAGTACCGCCACGGCAGGGTCGGGTGCAGGCCGTTGACGATGTGCAGCTCGGTGATGCCGGCGGGCTCCATCTCCTTGGCCAGGCGGACGGCCTCTTCGATGCGCATCGTGTATGCGTCGGCCTCGCCGGGCTTGCGCTGGAAGGAGCAGTAGGCACAGGAGGCCGAGCAGACGTTCGTCAGGTTGAGGTGGCGGTTGACGTTGAAGAACGTCTGGTTCCCGTTCTTGCGGGTCCGCACCTCGTGCGCGAGGCCACCGAGCCAGGCCAGGTCATCGCAGGCATAGAGCGCCTCTCCGTCGGCCCGGTCCAGCCGTTCCCCGGCATGGACCTTCTGCTCGATCTCCCGCTTCAGCCCGGCGTCCATACCGATGAGACTAGACCCACGGCCGGCGCGATCATCAACGACGAGACCACCGGCACAAGGGATACCGTCCCGTCGGCGCCCCCCACAACGAGGGAGCCCATCGGAGGCGGGACGGCGGGCGGACGGGTGACGACCGGCCGGATATCTCGGCCCGCCCTCCCACGGATGCCGAGGTCGAACCAGCATCCGGGCAGCGGCCGGCGCCCAGCGGCGGCCGGGCTACTTGGCCGGCTTGCCCGGCCCGGCGGTGTCGCGGCGGGCGACACGCTTCTGGATCCGCGCGATCGGCCAGGTCACGACGGAGGCCGCGATCATCCCGATCAGCAACGCCCAGAGAACGTAGAAGCCGACCAGAATGAGGATCACGGTGATCACGGCGAAGACCGCGATCCGGATGAGGAAGTAGGGAAGCGCGGCCTTCAGGTCGTCGGGCTGGTGCTCGGGCTTGGTGCCCTTCACCTTCTTTGGCCCCGTCGTCGGCACGGACTTCACCGTGGGCACGGACTTCGCCGTGGGCACGGACTTCGCCGTCGCCGTCTTCGGCTTGGCCGGCGCCTTCGGCTGCGCCGCGGCCCCCTGGTTCCGCCCGCGTGCCATCCCGATCTCCCTCAGTCCTTTGGTCCACCGAGGAGCTGGCCCGTTCCCGCGCCCGCGCCCGCTTCGTCGTCGCCGTCCCACCCGTGCGGTGTGCCATCTACTGTGCCAGGTCTCGGACGGTCCGTACGCGCCGCGCCCAGTTGTCCCGCCCACCGCCGGAACAGGGTGTTGGGCACGCCCGCCGCGTCGAGGACCCGGCCGGCGACGAAATCGACCAGTGCCTGCGCGTCCGCCGCTCCGGCATAGAAGCCAGGGCTCGCGGCGGCGACCACCGCGCCCGCGTCGTGCAGCGCCAGGAGGTGGCGCAGGGTGGCGCCGGTGAACGGCATCTCGCGGGGCACGACCAGCAGCCGGCGCCCCTCCTTGAGGGTCACGTCGGCGGCACGCTGCAGCAGGTCCTTGGACAGGCCGAGCGCGATTCCGGCGATCGACGCGGTACTGGCCGGCACGACGATCATGCCGCGGGTCGGGTAGGAACCACTGCTCGGCCCGGCGGCCAGGTTGTCGGCGCCGTGCACCCGCACCAGTCGGGCGACCTGCTCGGCGATGAGCCCGCGGTCGGGCCGCCCGCCGCCGGCGAGCGTCGTCCCGAGCCACTCGGCGAGCGCCCCCGGCCACGCGCCGTCGCCGTCGCGCCAGGCGATCCCCGTCTCATCCAGCAGGGTGAGCCGCGCGGCCCGGGAGACCACCAGGTCCACCGGCAGGCCGGCGGCCAGCAGGCCGCGCAGCACCGACGCGGCGTACGGCGTGCCACTTGCCCCGCTGACCCCGACGACCCACGGCCTCCGCCCCTCATCGGGCGCGGCGCCGTCGCGGGCGGTGCCTGGCCGTCCGCCGGGGGGCGTGGTCACGCGACGAGGCCGCGCGCGATCAGGTCGACGAGCGCGAAGCCGAACAGCGCGATGCCGACGAAGCCGTTCGCCGTGAAGAACGCGCGGTTGACCTTGGACAGGTCGCTCGGGGTGACGATCGCATGCTCGTAACCGAAAGCGACCGCGGTCAGCCCTAGCCCCACCCACCAGAAGGCGCCGAAGCCCTCGGCCAGCCCGAACAGGACGAACAGGACGAACGTCACGACGTGAGTGGCCGCCGATGCGATGAGGGCGGCTCGTACTCCGAACCGGGCCGGCACCGAGTGGACCCCGATCCGACGGTCCACCTCGACGTCCTGGCAGGCGTAGATCAGGTCGAAGCCACCTATCCAGCTGCCGACCGCCAGCCCAAGCAGTACGGCGCCCCACGACCAGTGGCCGGTGATCGCGATCCAGGCACCGATCGGCGCCACCGCCTGCGCGACCCCGAGGACGACCTGCGGGAAGTTCGTGAACCGCTTGGCGTAGGGATAGACGACCAACGGGGCGACGGCCGCCGGAGCGAGCGCCAGACAAAGCCAGCCGAGCGCTGCCGCGGCGGCGAGGAACACCACCAGCGCGACACCCGCGCCAATGATCGCGGTACGAACGGCCACCACGCCGGTGACCAGCTCCCGGCGCGCGGTGCGCGGATTACGGGCGTCGATCTCCCGGTCGATGACCCGGTTGGCCGCCATCGCGAACGTCCGGGCGGCGACCATCGCGACGGTCACCAACACCAGGTCCGCCCAGTGCACCGACCGCGACACCCGGAACCCAGCTGCCAGCGCCGCCACATAGGCAAACGGCAACGCGAACACCGAATGTTCGATCATCACCAGTCGCAGGAACGCCCGCGGCCGCGCCGTCACCGCCGGCAACCAGGCAGCCTCACTCATCGCACACCTCGCGGGGACCTACCACCGACGCATACCCGCCGGGGTCCCCGGATCTCCGTGCCGCCCCAGCGGCGCGGATATCCGGGGCTATGCCTAGTCAGATCCACACCAGCCCCGGACATCCGCTCGATCGTCACCAGCCGCAGAAACGCCCGCGGCCGCGCTGTCACCGCCGGCAACCAGGCAGCATCACTCATCGCACACCTCGCGGGGCTCCACCACCGACGTCAACCCCCCGGGGTCCCCGGGGGTGCCCGGCCCCGCCCCCCGCGGGCGGACCCCGGGGGGGGCACACCCCGTGGATCCGAGCCGCGCCAGCGGATCGGATCCACGGGGCTATGCCAAGCCGGATCCACGCCAGCCCCGACGATCCGTCACTCATCGGTCACACCAGCGCTCGTCATTCGTCGCTCGCCACCCGTTGGTCATAGGTCCTCGTCCCGCGGTCAAATTCCGTAGTCCTTCCAGCGGTCAGTGACCAGCGTGCGGGTGGCGTCGTCCATCACGCACTCCGCCGGCCAGCCGCCGGCTCGGCGGTAGCCCTCGGTCGGAAGCTTCCTGGTGGCGTCGATGCCGGCCTTGCCACCCCAGAACTGCTCGTAGGACGAGTGGTCGAGGTGGTCGACCGGGCCGATCGTGGTGACCAGGTCGTGGGCGTAGTCGACGTTGCCGAACGCCCGCCAGGCGACCTCCGTGTAGTCGTGCACATCACAGTCGGCATCGACGACGATCACCAGCTTGGACAGCGACAGCAGCCCGGCGCCCCAGACCGCGTGCATGACCTTCTGTGCCTGTTTCGGGTAACGCTTGTCGATCGAGACGAGCGCGCAGTTGTGAAAGACGCCGGCCTCGGGAAGGTCGTAGTCGACGATCTCGGGAACCAGCATCTTGATGAGCGGCAGGAAGATGCGCTCGGTCGCCTTTCCCATCGGGCCGTCCTCCTGCGGGGGCCGGCCGACGACGATCGTCTGGTAAATCGGCTCCCGTCGCATCGTCATCACCTCGACGTGCAGCGCGGGGAAGGGCTCGACCGGGGTGTAGAAGCCGGTGTGATCGCCGAACGGCCCTTCTGGGCGGCGCTCCCCCGGCTCAAGCCAGCCCTCCAGCACGATCTGCGCGTTGGCCGGGACCTGCAGCGGGACGCTCACGCAGTCGACCAGCTCGACCCGCTCGCCACGGAGGAAGCCGGCGAACAGGTACTCGTCGATGTCGGCGGGAAGCGGCGCGGACGCGGCATAGGTGACCGCCGGATCGCAGCCGAACGCGATCGCGACCGGCAGCCGCTCGCCGCGCCGCTCGGCGACCGCGTGGTGGGCGTTGGAGTCCTTGTGGATCTGCCAGTGCATGCCGACGGTGCGCGCGTCATGCCGCTGCAGCCGGTACATGCCGAGATTGCGGGCGCCGGTCTCCGGGTGGCGGGTGTGCGTGAGGCCCAGGTTGAGGAAGGCGCCGCCGTCGTCCGGCCAGGAGGTGACGGCCGGCAGCCGGAACAGGTCGACCTCGTCGCCCTTGTAGACGACCTCCTGGCAGGGCGCGGTGCGGACCTTCTTCGGCGGCATGTTCGTCAGTCGGGCGGCCTTGCCAAGCGCCTCACGCATGCCGGAGAAGCCATGCGGCAGCTCAGGGCGCAGCATGTCGGCGATCCGGTCGCCCAGGTCGTCGAGCCGCTCGACGCCGAGCGCCCTCGCCATCCGCTTCTCGGTGCCGAAGACATTGATGGCCAGCGGCATGTCCGAGCCCGCCGGGTTCTCGAACAGCAGCGCCGGACCGCCGGCACGAACGACTCGCTGGACGATCTCGGTCACCTCCAGCTTCGGGTCCACCGTCGCCGCCACGCGACGCAGCTCACCGTGCTTCTCGAGGTCACGCAGGAACGCCCGCAGATCCGCCCATGCCATGCCGCCATCCTCCCAGCGCACCTCCTCCCCGCGCCCAGTGCACTCAGTGCGCTGTGCCGCTTCCTCGCCCGGCGGGCACGCGCCGACCGGCCAGACCGGTCTGGCCGGTCAGACCGCCTGGTCAGGGAGCGGAATCGGTCGGCCGGATCGGCGGTTGTCGTCAGTGGCCAGACGCCGCCGGTAGCCAGGGCGCACACTGACTCCTAGGCGACACCCGCCCCTATGCACCGGATGGACCACCCCCGCCGCGATGAAGACGCTGGTCAGCGCGGCGACGCGGAGACGACCATCGGTCTGGGTAGGTCTCGCCGGCGTCGTAAGGTGGTCAAGGGCCGTGAACGACGCAAGACGAACGGCTAGCAGGAAAGGGGGGCGACGAGCCGGTGGTTCTCCTGCTCTACGTCGTGATCTGTGCGGCCATGGCCTACGTGATCCTGGACATCGCGCGAACCCCCCGGAGCGGGATCCGAGTCCTGTCCAAGCCGGTCTGGATCGCGCTCGTTCTTCTGTTCGGGGTGCTGTTCGGGCCGATCAGCTGCGTGCTCTGGTTCATCTTCGGTCGGCCGCGGTCGGCGATCGGCCGCGGCGGCGCACGCGCCCGCCGCGAGCACCCGGCCTACGGCGGTTCCGGCCGGTGGGACGCCATCTCGTCGCACCGTTCCGACGGCCTGGGCCGTGCGCGGGGCCGCGTTCACTGGCTCGAGCAGCCCGACCGCCCGCGTGGCCCCGATGACGATCCCGAGTTCCTGCTCGAGCTCTCGGAGCGCCTGCGCCGCCAGGACCCCGACGGTCCCTCCCCGCGTCCGTAACCGGTCGGGCCTGACGTGGTCGTCGACAAGCGCTAGATCAAATCTGCTGAGCCGCTGGCGCGACCCAGCCACAGCACATGACGGCGCCTCTAGCGCAGTGCCAACCCAGCCACATCTTCAATCTGGCACCACACCAACCACGGCCATACGCCTGCACCCGGCACCACGCAAGAGGACGCCCCGCGTCCGACAGGCGGATGGGCGAGCGGTCGCGCAAGCGACCTTCGAGCCAGATCCGCCTCAGACTCCGGCGTAGGAGTGCAGGCCCGAGATGACGAGGTTGACCAGGTAGTAGTCGACGAACAGGGCGCTGAACGCGACCAGGGAGACGGCCGCGGCCTTGTAGCCGCGCCAGCCAGCGGTCGCCCGCGCATGTAGGTAGGCGGCGTAGCAGACCCAGGTGATGAACGACCAGGTCTCCTTCGGGTCCCAGCCCCAGTAGCGGCCCCAGGCGGCCTCGGCCCAGATCGCGCCGGCGATGACGGCGAACGTCCAGATCGGGAAACCGAATGCGATCAGCCGGTAGGTCAGGGTGTCAAGCGACGCCGACGCCGGCAGCTTCATGACGATGCCGCCGCGGTTGCGCATCGCGGCCGAGACGGGCGCCCGCCCGGCCGCGACCTCGGCGAGCCGGTGCTCCCAGCGGTCCTTGACCAGGAACAGCACTGTGGTGACCGCGGACACCAGGAAGATGCCGCTGGACAGGATCGCGGCAACGACGTGGATCTTCAGCCAGTACGAGTTCAGCGCCGGCACGAGCGGCCCCGCCGGGACGTAGAGCACCGTCCTGGCGAAGCCCAGGTAGACCAACGCGGGGAACACCAGGAAGACGCCTAGCCAGCGGACCGGGTAGCGGGTCAGCAGCAGGAGGAACGCCGAGATCGCGATCAGGCAGATCATCGACGAGAACTCGTACATGTTGCCCCACGGCACCCGGTGCGCCGCGAGGCCGCGGGTGACCAGGGAGCCGACGTGCAGTCCCCAGCCGAGCACCGTGAGCACGACGGCGATCCGGCCGATCAGGAGCGCCCGCGCCGGCTGGGCCTCCCCGGCGTCACCGGCCGAACCCGAGCCGCCGGCGGCCTTGCCGGCCGCGGCGCTCGTGACGGCGGGAGCGGCGGCTGAGACGTTACCCGCGGCGGCGCTGGCCTGGCCGGCCGCGGCGCCGACGAGCGCCGGCTCGCGGAGCGCGGTCTTCGCCGCGCTCTCGGCCCTCGGCGCGGCTGCGGCCGCGTCCGCCGTCCGGCCGATGCGGTTGAAGGCGAACTCAGCCGCGTAGCCGAGCATCGCGACCGCGTAGACGGCCATGGCACCGTCGACGAGATGATCGGACAGATGGGCGAGGCCCTCGTTGACGGCCATCAAGGCTCCCGTCTGGTGCTGGAGGGGTTGTTCTGGTCATCGGGCTCGGCGGATGGTTCCGCCTGCCCGCTGGCTTCCGTGGCATCCTCGGTTGTCGCCGTGGCCGCCGGTGACTGAGCTGGCGGTGACTGAGCTGGCGGTGACGGTGTGGCCACAGGCGGCGGACCGGGAGGTTCCGTCGCCGCGCGGACCCGGGCGGTGAGGGCGGTGAGCTCGGCCGCGAAGCCCTCCGCGTCCGAGCGGGACAGGCCACCGATCTCGACGGTGCTCCCCGTGCCGGCGGCCGGGCGGGCGCGGACCCAGACCCGGCGGCGACGCACCCGCAGGCTCGTCACCAGCCCGACGATGATCGCGATCGCCGCGTAGAGCACCAGGTTCTTGTACGGGTCGGACTTCGTCTCGAAGGTGGCGAACTCGCGCAGACCGTCGACCTCGAGCGACATGCCGCCGGGCAGGCCCGTCATCGTGCGGTTCTTCGGGTCGTTCAGCGCCAGCCGCTGGGCGGGCAACGCCTTACCGCTCGGGCCGTCGGTGCCGAACTGCTTGAGGTCCTGCGTGTCGAGCGAATAGATGTTCTGCGGGATGCCCTCGTTGACGTGCAGGTTGCCGAGCCAGCCAGTGAGGAACAGGCCCGGCGCGACCGCCGCCGGGTAGACCGAGACCGGTCCCTGGACCGGGTCGACGATGGTCGTCGGGGTGAAGAACCCGGTGAAGGCCAGCTGCTGCGGCGACCTGAGCGGCCCCACGGGCGGCAGCCCGGTGTCAGGGATCTTGACGGTGCAGGTCGACGTGAACATCCCGTCCCGTGGGGTGCACGGAACGTACGACTCCCAGACGGTCTTGCCGCTCTTGTCGCGCAGCACGAAGTGCGGCGCGTAGCCATGCCCCAGCAAGTAGATCTTGCTGCCGCCGATGCTCAGCGGGTGGTTCACCCGGATCTCGGCGTGCTTCGTCGGCGCGTCCAGGTCCTCGGCGTAGGCGACGGTCGCCACGAAGTCCTTGGGCTGGCCGTTCGCCTCATAGGTGGCCTTGAAGTCGTCCAGGTCGAGGGAGAACGGCCGCAGCTTGGCGGTGTCGACCAGCGTGCCGGCGCTGAACTGGTCATAGGAGATCAACGTGTTCGAGTAGCCGTTACCCTGGATCACCAGCACGGTGCCCTGGTAGCCGAACCAGGAGCCGAGGCCGACGCCGAGCAGCACGACGACGAGCGCGATGTGGAAGATCAGGTTCCCGGTCTCGCGCAGGTAGCCTTTCTCCGCCGCGACCGAGTGGTCGGGGTCGCCGCCGGCACGGGTCGCGCCGGGGGGCGCCACCGCCACCCGGAACCGCCGGCTTCGCAGCACCTTGCCGGCCGCCACGACGGCCTCGTCCGGCGCGAGCGTGCTCGCCCAGGACGACCCGCCGGCCAGCCGGCCGGGCCTCGACGGCGCCGCCGGCGGCCGGCCGACGAGCGCTCGCAGGTGCCACCGCACCCGCGACCACAGGCAGCCGATCAGTGAGATGAACAGCAGCAGGTAGATCGCCGCGAACCACGGCGCGCCGAAGACGTGAAATCCGCCGAGGCGGTTCAGGATCGGTGCCCAGGTCGGATGAGCGGCGTAGTACTCCTGCACCTTCAGCGGATTGATGGTGCGCTGCGGGAAGAGCGAGCCGGGGATGGCCGCCACCGCCAGCAGGAACAGCAGGATCAGCGCGGTGCGCATGCTGGTGAGCACCCGCCACGCCCGCCGCGGCGGGTCGAGCAGCCGGTCGAACTGGCCGCGCCCGCCGTCGCGCGCCGCGCCACCACTGGCGGCGTCGGCGGCGGCCGTGGCACTCGGCTTCGCCCCGGACGCCGGCGCGGCGGCCGCCTCCGGGAGGGAGAACTCGTCCGGATGGGCGACGATCTGGTCGGTGCCGGCGCCTACGACGGGTGTCGGCTCGTCCGAGCCTGGCTCGTTCGCGGCCCGCGCCGTCGGCACGGAGGTCGTCGGGGGTGGCGTCACAGCGGCGTCTCCGCGAATCCGGGGGCGTAGGGGCGCAGCGTCGCGACCAGGTCCGCCCACTGCCCGGTCACCTGTAGGACCCCGACGGCGACGAGCAGCGCGCCGCCCGCGACCGTCAGCAGCCGGGCATGCGAACGCACCGCGCGCAGGGCGCCGGCGACGCGTCGGAAGGCGAGCCCGGTGACGACGAACGGCACCCCGAGGCCGAGGCAGTACACGGCGGACAGGAACGCGCCGCGGCCGGCGGTGGCGCTCTGCACCGCCAGCCCCTGCACGGCCGCGAGAGTCGGGCCGAGGCACGGCGCCCAGCCGAGGCCGAACAGCGCGCCGAGCAACGGCGCGCCGAGCAGGCCCCGGGTGGGTGGTAGCCGGTGGATCCGGAACTCCCGGTTAGCCCAGGAAAACCGGGAGAACACGCCCGCGAACAGCAGGCCCATGGCGATCGTGACCGCGCCGAGCACCTGCGCGACCCCGACCTGGTGCACCTTCAGCCACTGCCCGAGCCCGCCGAAGGCGGCGCCAGCGGACACGAACACGACCATGAACCCGAGCACGAACAGCCCGGTCCCGGCGGTCACCCGCCCCGTTCGCCGAAGCCCGCCCAGCCCGTGCCGGACGGCCGTCGCGGTCGTCACCAGCCACGGCCGCTCCGCCGACAGCCTAGAGGGCCAAAGGGTGTGCGAAAATGATCTTCCTTCGCACACCCGGCGGCCGTTGTCCCCAGGATCACTAGAGGGCCAAAGGGTGTGCGAAAATGATCTTCCTTCGCACACCCGGCGGCCGTTGTCCCCAGGATCACTGACGGGCGACGGGTCCGGCGTGAGCGCCGTGTGCGCGTCGTGGGCGGCCGTGCCGGGCGCCATCGCCGCCGTCGCCCCGGCGGTCACGAGCGCCGGCCCGAGGACCGCGTCGGCCGGTTCGGCGCCGCTGGCCGCCGGAGCGGTGGCCCGCCGCGCCCTGGCCGCGGACGGCTCGCCTTCCAGGTCGGCCCCGGACAAGCCTGTGACGTAGGAGAGGTAGCCCGGGACGAGCGGCAGAACGCAGGGCGAGAAGAACGACAACAGACCGGCCGCCGCGGCGACCGGGGTCGCGAGCAGCAGGGGCCCGTCGGAGATCAGCCCGGTGAGGCTCACCCGCGGCCCCCCGCCCCGCGCGCCGGCCGTGGCCGGCCGGGTTCGCCGCGACGACCGTCAACCACCGCGGCGGGTCGACGGCCTAGGAGGCGGTGGACGGTGCGGGCCACTGTCGCGACGGTCGACGGCCGGGACGCGGCAGCGCGGCGGGCGGGCGTGGAGGTGCTCGACGGGGTCAGGAGGAGCGAGCCGCCGCTGAGGGCGATCACGTCTCGGCCGCCATCTGGTCGAGGACCCCGGCGAGCGCCTCGAACGAGACGGGGCCGGTGAACCGGGCCGCGATCTGGCCCTTGCCGTCGAGCACGACCGTCGACGGCAGGCCCAGCGCGATCGGCCAGCCCGCCGAGAGGATGCCTTTCTTGTCGGAGATGCTGGGATAGCTGACGGAGTAGTCACGAACGAACGCCAGACCCGGCGAGGTGCTCGGCTCCTCGTTCACTCCGACGAACGCGACGCCCGGGCGCTGCCCCGCGAGCTCGACCAGATGAGGGGTCTCCTCGCGGCAGGGCGCGCACCAGCTCGCCCAGAAGTTGATCACGACGGGTTTGCCGCGCAACGACGCAACGTCCAGCTTCTCTCCGGTCAGTGTGTCGCCGGCCAGCTTGGGCGCCGGCTTGCGCTCGGCGGGTGGGACGAAGTCCTGCCCCGCGGACTGCTGCACGAACCCGAAGCTGCCGCCGCCGGTCGCGTCGACGGCGGTCGAGCCCGTCGAGCAGCCGCTGAGCCCGAGGCCCACCGCCAGCGCCAGGGCAGCCGGCGCACCCGCGAGCCCGACGATCCGCCGCCGTGTCCCCGGCCGCGCGCCGCCCAGCGACGGCCGCCGGCCACGCACACGCGAATCCCGCCGTCGCATCTCCAGCACGCCACCCAGTATGTGCGCCACGCTCGCCGCCCCGACACGGTGTCTACGACCACTCGTAGAACTTCCCCCACACAGTAAGTCGCGCCGTTCGGACACGCCCCACTCGGCCCCGGTCCATCACGGTCGCGTCCCCGCGCTCGGCCGGTTGGGGCCCAGGGGTGATGGGCGGAACGCGGACGCGACGTGGGTGTGACGTGGTGAAGTTCACCGCCCATCGGGCCCGAGCCACGCCGCCAGGCCACGCCGCCACACCGACTTCCGTTCTCCTTGCCGGCCGGCCGGCCCGCCGCGCCGCACCGACGCCGGCGAAGGTCACCTGAACGCGCCGGGGCGTCGCCCGTAGGGCCCGGAATCGCCTCCGCATGATCTGTGGTGCCGAACAGCGCCTCATTCACCCCCAGAAACGATGCCCCGAACGCAGGCCTGGCCGGGCGGAGGTCGCTGCGTCCACCGCGGCGGGCACGACGTCGATGCCCTGCCCGCCAGTCAGAGCCCGCCAGGCGCGGCGCGGATCTCGCTGGTCGCCGCCGGCCTGTGGGCGGGTAGCGCACCGGGCCGCGGTGGCGACGGCCCGGCCACACGGTTTATCACTCTGCGTGCATGTAGGATCACCCTTCGCGTCGTCACTCTGAGTAGCGATATCTGGGGCGTGAAGCGTGCTGGAGTTGAAGTCGGTCCTGGTTGGCGCCCTTTTGGGGCAGCCACGGAGGGTGACGCGCGTGGCGGCGTCCGTGGTCGTCCTCAGTCTCCTGTTCATGGCGGTGAGTTCCACGGAGGCCTGGGCCGCCGACACAACACAGTTTCCGATAGACCCATCGCGCCATAAAGGCGTCGCGATACCGTTCGAGGGTTACACCGACCACCTTGGCGGGATACTGCCGATTTCCGGGGCAGTGGGCGTGGACCTGGTGCTCGGCATGCCCACACACAAGTACCTGCCCTGCCAGAATCTGACAGACAAATTCATCAATGCCTGCGAGGAGCGTGGGAGCTATACTACCTACACCCGGTTCAGAGCCGGCCAGGGGCTACTTTTCCCGTACGGGTACTTCATGGGAAACATGCAGCGGGACATCGTCACCGACCACTACGTGCAGACAGACTGGGGTCGGCGCGCCACAAACTTGTCGGTGGAGTTCTACCCCGAGTTGAGCCGCGACCGGGAGTACGTTCACCCGCGCTTCCAAATCGACCATTTCAACCCTCGTGTGAACGGATGGGCCTACTCCGCGCCCATCGGGCGAATCACTGTCCTCACCCTCGCGGACCCGGGGACGACCCGTGTTAGCGGAGGTATCACCGATGGGGGTAAGGCAATCGCCAAGGACCGAGTCAGGATCCTCGTTTTCGGCGGTAACGCCAGCTCCTCCACCGGTTACCCGGTCTCGTCGTTCGCGGTGTGGGACAGCGCAGGCGAAACGTCCTGGACTTCTGGAGCGATGTACGCGGGAACGCAGCTGATCACGGTGACCGACAAGGCGACCGGCCACACCTGCGACGTGCGGTACGGCAACATGACCGGCTCGAACAACCACTTGGACTTCGACATCTCTCAGCCCGGTTTCGGGCGTATCGGGCGTAAGTGCAACTTCGGCACCGACACCGTCTCGGACCGCCAGGTGGCTTACCCAAAGAAGTGACGGCACGCACAGACTCGCGGTTGCCACGCCGGTGCCGACACGTCGGCCGGCCGCTACCTCGGAGGACGGGCGTAGAAGGAAGTCCGCGGTACGACGACACCGGAGAGGGCACTGATCTGCCCTAATTATGGCTTATGCGCCAGGACAGGCCGGGTCCGCAGACGGCCGAACGATTCCCGTCTCGTAGGCGAACACGACGGCCCGCACTCGGTCGCGCGACTCAAGCTGCTTTGCAGGTCTGCTTCGTCTGGTGCCGCTCAAGGACCTGCCGGACACGCCGTAGATCGTGCTCGCCGCCGAGGCAGGCGAGGCGGGCGTGGGGGGGGGGGGGGGGGCCGCGCCCCCCCCCCCCAAACCCCCCCCCCCAAAAGCGGGAGCCCTGGGCCCCGCCGCCCGGCCGGGCGGGGGGGGGGGGGGGCCCCCCGCGGGGTGCCCCCCACGGCCCAACTCCCGGTGGTTCCGCAGGAGGCACTCCGGCGGAGATTGTGGCGGTATGCCAGCGATAGAGATTTCGGCGTTGCGCAAGATGTACGACGGGCGGGTCGTCGTCGACGATCTCGATCTGTCCATCGAGGCCGGCGAGTGCTTCGCGCTGCTCGGCCCCAATGGCGCGGGCAAGACGACCACCGTCGAGATCCTGGAGGGGTTCCGCTCCAGGGACGGTGGCGGCGTCACCGTGCTCGGCCGCGATCCTGCCAGGGCGGACCGGAGGTGGCGGTCGCGGATCGGGGTCGTCGCGCAGACCACCGGTGCGGCGCTCGACCTCAGCGTCGCCGAGGCGGTCCGCCACTTCGGTGCCTACCATGCCTCGCCGCGGCCCGCCGACGAGCTGATCGAGGCCGTCGGGCTCACCGACAAGGCGAGCACCCGGATCGTCGATCTTTCCGGCGGGCAGCGCCGGCGGCTCGACGTCGCGCTCGGCGTGCAGGGGCGCCCGGAGCTGCTCTTCCTGGACGAGCCGACGACCGGCCTCGACCCCCAGGGCCGCCGGCGGCTGTGGGATCTGGTCACGAGG
Organism: Pseudofrankia coriaricola; assembly: GCF_032027725.1. Classification (NCBI taxonomy): domain Bacteria; kingdom Bacillati; phylum Actinomycetota; class Actinomycetes; order Frankiales; family Frankiaceae; genus Pseudofrankia; species Pseudofrankia coriaricola. The sequence goes on from NZ_JASNFO010000002.1 coordinate 276,326, forward strand.
CTGCGCGCCGACGGGACGACGATCCTGCTGACCACGCACTACCTGGACGAGGCGGCGCGCCTGTCCGACCGGGTCGGGGTGATCGCGCACGGCCGGCTGCTGGAGGTCGCGCCGACGGCCGAGTTCGGCGGCGAGCTGCGCGACGGCGCGACCGTCCGCTGGCGCACCGGCGACCTGGTCCACGAGGTCGCCACCCGGACCCCGACGGGGGTCGTCCGCCAGCTGCTGGCCGAGACGCCCGACGGCGAGATCGAGGACCTGGAGATCCGCCGCCCCACCCTCGAGGACATCTACCTCGCGCTGCTGGGCGCCGCCGAAGACGTGGGCGCGGGCGAGACCGCCCAGCCGGCCGAACCCGAGCCGCCAGCCATATCCACACCACCATCCGAAACCGCGCCGCCGCGCCAGCCGCGTGCCACCACCAGGAGTGGGTCATGACAACCGCCACCGGTCCAGCCACCGCCCGCGGCCCGGTCGCGGCGCCGCCGAGCGCGGCACGGATCGCCCGGGCGCGGGCCGCGCTCGAGCTTCGGCTCTACCTTCGCGCGCGCCAGGCGATGATCTTCTCCTTCCTCTACCCGATCATCATGCTGGTGATCTTCGGGTCGATCGACATGGGCGGCACGGTCGCGGGCGGCGTCACCTACGTCCAGTACTTCACCGCCGGGATCGCCGCGACCGGCATCATCCTCAACACGTTCCAGCAGCTGGGGATCCGGATCGCGAACGAGCGGGACGCCGGCGAACTGGCCCGGCTGCAGGCGCTCGGCACACCCGCGATCTCCTACCTGGCCGGCAAGGCGGCGCAGGTGCTGGTGACGACCGCCGCCCAGCTGGCCGTCCTGGTCGTGGTGGCACGCTTCGCCTTCGACGTCCCGTTCCCCGTGGACGCCGCCCACTGGATGACGTTCGTCTGGGTGGCGCTGCTGGGCACGCTGGCCGGGACGGCCCTCGGCTTCGCCGTGTCGCTGCTGCCGAAATCGGCGAAGAACGCGGACACGGTCATCGTGCCGATCGCGCTCGTGCTGCAGTTCTTCTCCGGAGTCTTCTTCGTCTACAGCGACCTGCCCGGCTGGATGCAGGCGATCGCCAGTGTCTTTCCGCTGAAGTGGCTGACGCAGGGCATGCGCTCGGTGTTCCTGCCCGACGCGGCCGCGAGCGCCGAGGTGGCCGGCGGCTGGGAGCATGGCCGGACGGTGCTCGTCCTCGCCGCCTGGATCGTCGTCGGCGTCGCCGTCTGCGCCCGTAGCTTCCGCTGGCGCCGCGTCTCCTGAAGGGCCCAAGGGTGCACGAAAATGCTCTTGCTTCGCGCACCCGGCGGCCCCCGTCCTGGAATCGTTAGACCATCTGTCGTAGACCATCTGTCGTGGCGACATGGGCCGAAATCGGAGGTTCACGGTGAGCTCGGGCACGGCAGTGGCGACGACGAGAATCTGGCGCGGCGTCGGCTCGTTCCTGCTGCCCAACCTGGCCGACCCGTCGACGCACGAGGGCCCGCCCATGGGCGCGCGCGTCTGGCGCCGGGTGCTGGTGGGCCTGCACGCGTCCTTCGGCATTCTCGCGGCGCTCGCCGTGCTCACGATCCTGACCAACGCGCAGTCCGAGCCCTGGTGCCGGCCGGCGGCCCTGGCCGCGATCGGCGCGATCGTGCTCGCCTACACGGTGGCGGGCCGGGTCGGCCTGACCGCGGCCAGGGTGTCGCGGCGCGGTCGCGCGCTCATCGTCGCCTACCTGGTCGTGCTCGTCGCCGGAGTCGGCGTCCTGGCCAGGACCGAGCCGGACACCCTGTTCATCTTCTTCATCGTGTACGCCCAGGTGTGGTCCCTGGTCGACCGGACGGTCGCCGGCACCTTCTGGTCTCTCATGCTGGTCGCCGCCAGCATCGTCGGGATGGCACTGCGCCCGGCGCCGGACCGGCCGGATCTCGTCAGCCTGATCTCCAACCAGGCGGTCGGGGTCGCGTTCGCCCTCCTGATGGGCATCTGGGTCCACAGCCTGTTCGACCGCAGCCGCGAGCAGGCGCGCCTGATCGAGAAGCTGGAAAGCGCGCGGGCGGAGGTCGCGGCGCTGGAGCGCGAACGCGGCGCGCAGGCCGAACGCGAACGGATGGCCCGCGACGTCCACGACACCCTCGCGCAGGGCTACACGAGCATCCTCATGCTGGCCCGCACCGCCGTCGCCCAGCTCGGCGCGGACCCGGCGGCGGCGCGTGAGCGCCTCGAGCTGGTCGAGGAGGTCGCGAGTGAGAACCTGGCGCAGGCGCGGGCGCTGGTGGCGGCCCAGTCACCGGTCGAGCTGGACGGCACCAGCCTGCGCGACGCGCTCACCCAGCTCGCCGGCCGCTTCACCCGGGAGACCGGCATCGAGGTCGACATCCGGTTCTCCCCCGAACCGGCCGGCGACGGCACCGCCGGGCCGGCGGGCCTGCGCCCGGCCGAGGAGCTGATGCTGCTGCGCGCCGCCCAGGAGGCCCTCACGAACGCCCGCCGGCACGCCTCACCGACCAGGGTGAGCCTCACCCTGGCCACGGCCCGCCCGGGTGAGGCGACGCTGCGGGTCGTGGACGACGGGGTGGGCTTCGCGGTGGGCGCCGAGACCGGCAGCGGCCTCGTCGGCCTGCGCCGCCGGATGGAGGAGGCCGGTGGCGAGCTGCTGGTCACCTCGGCACCGGGCGCCGGCACACAGCTGGTCGCCCGGGTCGTGCGCGGCCGGTGACCGCACCAGAGCCGGTGACCGTACGGAGGCGGAGATCGTGACGATGGACGAAGAACGGGCGACGATCGGGGTCCTCGTCGCCGACGACCACCCGGTGGTGCGTTCGGGCCTGGTCGGGATGCTCGCCAGCCAGCCCGGCCTGCGCGTCGTCGGCACGGCCGCCGACGGCGAGCAGGCCGTCGCCCGGACCGCGGAACTGCTGCCCGACGTCGTGCTGATGGACCTGCGGATGCCGCGCCTGGACGGCGTCGCGGCCATCGAGCGGATCGGTGCGAGCCACCCCGGCGTCGCCGTGCTGGTGCTGACCACCTACGACAGCGACGCGGACATCGTCCGCGCCGTCGCGGCCGGCGCCGCCGGCTACCTGCTCAAGGACGCCCCGCTCGACACGCTCGCCGAGGCGATCCGCGCGGCGGCACGCGGCGAGACCGTGCTCGCCCCGCCCGTCGCCGCCCGGCTGGCCTCCCGGCTGCGCGCGCCCGAGCCGGTCACCCTGACCCGCCGCGAGACCGAGGTGCTCGCGGCGGTCGCCCGCGGCGGCACCAACGCCCAGATCGCCCGCGAGCTGTTCATCGGCGAGGCCACCGTGAAGACCCACCTGGTGCGCATCTTCGCCAAGCTCCAGGTCGACGACCGAACCCGCGCCGTCACCGTCGCGCTCGAACGCGGCCTGCTCCCACCCATCACCCCGAACTGACCGCCCCCGACAGCCCGATCGGCGGTCGGCTCCTCGAGACCGCGCGATGCCTCCTGAAGCCGCGGAGACGGCTAGGCACCGGGCTTGTGAGGACGCCCGCCCACATGGAGGCGAGGACGTCGCTGTCCGTCCGCCGCTTGGGCGCGGGGACGAGACCGGGCTCGATCAGCTCCAGCGGCTGAGCCGTCGCGTGCGGCAGGCAGGTACTGGCGGCTGCGTCAGAACGGTAGTCCGCACTGCGGCTGGCTGGTACTCATATGTGCGTGACGCTGGCAGTCTGGTCTCCGCGCAGTGGATCCGAGGTGGCTGTGCGCGGTGGCTAGGAGTCTCGACGGGTGAGCAGCCACCCGCCGGCCCCGAGTGCCACGGCGGCGTAGAGGCAGAGCAGGCCGAGGCCGGCCCAGGGCGACAGAGCATCTGCCTTGGGCGTGGCCACCGCGAGGGAATTGGCGACGATCCCCAGCGGGACGTAGCGCGCGGCCGAAGGCGCGAACACGAGCGCGAACTGCCCGACGAGCAGTGCGCCGACGACGAACACGGCGAGGGCGACCGCGGAGTGCCGCAGGATGGCGCCCAGGCCGAGCCCGAGCAGGCTCACCAGGCTCAGTCCCGCTCCGCTCAGGACGACGGCGCGCAGCACAGCGGGCTGGTCGAGGGCAGGGGCCGGCTGTCCCTGGGGCAAAGCGGCCGAGCCGGCGAAGAACGCGAGGAACGCGGCGGCCTCGCCGACGGCCAGGGCGGCCAGGCCGAACACGGTCGCCTTGGCGGCAAGCAGACGCAGCCGGTTCGGGACCGCGGCCAGGGTCGCCAGGATCATGCCCGAGCTGTATTCGCTTGTCATGGTGAGCACGCCGAGGATGCCGAGGAGCAGCAGGCCAGGCGCGACGCCGGACAGGATGCTGTTCGTCACGTCGGACACCGGGTCGGTGTGCTCGGAGGCGCCGACGGCGGTGGCGATCCCGATGGCGCTGGCGATGGCGGCCAGCAGCGTCCAGCGGGTGGACCGCAGCGTCCGCAGCTTGATCCACTCCATCCGGACGGCGTGGGCGTACCCGTAGCCCCGGTCGTGCGTCGAGACGGTGCTCACGGGTTCCTCCTGGTGGGGATCCTGCCGACGTCGGTGGCCTGGTCGCGGTCGCCGTCGCGGCCGCCCTCACCGTTCGTGGTGAGGGTGAGGAACGCGTTCTCCAGCGAGCCGTGCTCGGCGGTGAGCGCGGCAAGCGTGGTGTCGGCGCGGAGCCGGCCGTTGTCGATCACCACGACCTGGTCCGCGGTGAGGGCCATCTCGCCGATCAGATGGCTGGACACGAGGACGGCCCGCCCCTCGGCCGCGAGCGACCTGAGCAGGTCACGCAACCAGCGGATCCCTACCGGGTCGAGGCCGTTGGCGGGCTCGTCCAACAGCAGAACGCCCGGGTCACCGAGCATCGCTGCGGCGATGCCGAGCCGCTGGGCCATACCGAGTGAGAACGTGCCGGCCCGGCGGCCGGCCGCGTTGGTCAGGCCGACGAGGTCGAGCACCTCCTCGACCCGCCGGCGAGGGATGCCACCGCCCGCCGCCAGCGCCCCGAGGTGGCCGCGGGCGGACCGTCCCGGGTGGAATGCCTTTGTCTCCAGCAGGGCCCCGACCTCGCGCAGGGGCCACCGCAGCCGGTTGTACGGCATTCCGTTGATCCGCGTCCCACCGTTGTCCGGCCGATCCAGACCGACGACTATCCGCATGGTCGTGGATTTACCGGCACCGTTCGGACCGAGAAAGCCCGTCACCCGGCCCGGTTGTACGTCGAAGCTGAGGGCGTCGACGGCGATGACGTGACCGTGACGTTTTGTCAGGCCATGCACCTCGATAGGAGCCGTTATGTGATCCACAGGTGACGTTCCTTTGGTGAGGGGAGCTGGCGGATCCGATGCTGCTGGCGGGCGGTCGCGGGGTAAATCGAGCCGGCACGACCTTTTGAGGTTCGGTTATCCGACCCATGGGACGTGCCGAGGACGAGCGCTGGCCCGCGCTGGCGTGGCAAGGTCTCGGCGCGGCTCCTGCCCGACGCGGACCTGACGGGCGGTCGGGGTCGGGGCGGGGTCGGGGCGGGGTCGGCTGGCGGTGGTTCGGATGCCCGTACCCCGGGTCCGGGTGCTGCCGCCATGGGCGCAGGGCCGTCCCCGCGCCAGCATGATGCGACCGCTCCACCCACCCGGGCGAGGTGACAAATGATCAAGAACTCCGCGCTCGACGAGACGGTGACCGAGGTACGAGGCCGCGCGAGGTGGTTCGACGTCCAGCGGGCCGCCGACGCGCCGTGGTCCGCGCGGCCCTGCCGGGTCCTGCGCGCCGCCGTCCGCGCCCCGTTCACCGCCAGGGCCTGGGCCGAGCTGGCCTATGCCGTCGCCGGGTTTCCGCTCGGCATTCTCGGCGCCGCCTATGTTGTGGTGACGTTCGTCCTGGGCACCGGTCTGCTGGTCACCCTCGTCGGCCTGCCGGTGATCGCCGCGTTCTCCGCCGGTGCACGCCTCCTCGGCGCGGTGCGCCGGGCGCTGGCCCGTGCTCTGCTGCACCTCGCCGTGGAGGCGCCCGAGCGCGCCCGCCGGGCACCGGGGTTCGTCGGATGGGTCGGCGCGGGCGTCGGCGACAGCGCCGCCTGGCGGGCACGGGCCTACCTGCTGATCTCGTTGCCGCTGTCGGTGATGTCCTTCGCGGTCGTCGTCTTCTTCCGGGGCTACGGGCTGGTCCTCATCGCGTCGCCGATCCTGTGGAGTTTCGGCTACGTGGGCAGCAGTTACCGCGACGCACACGGGCACGAGCGCCAGGCGGTCCTCGACTACGGCGACCTCCACGTCGACACCTGGCCGGAGATCCTCCTGCTCGTCCTGCAGGGCATGGTCATGCTGCTGGCCGCGCCGTGGGTGTTGCGCGGTGTCCTGTCGGTCGAGACGTGGCTGATCCCGGCGCTGCTCGGCCCGTCCGGAACGGCCCGCCGGGTTCGGGACCTGGAGCGGACCCGCGCGCTCGCGGTCGAGGACGCGGCGGCCCAACTGCGCCGCATCGAACGCGACCTCCACGACGGCACCCAGGCGCAGCTCGTCGCCCTGGCCATGAAGCTGGGCCTGGCGTCGGAGAAGCTCGACGCCGCCGGAGACACACCCGCCGAGGTCGACCTGCCGCGGCTCCGGGAGCTGGTCGGCGCGGCACATCGCGGCGCCAAGGAGGCCATCGTCGAGCTGCGGGACCTTGCCCGCGGCATCCACCCTCCGGTTCTGGACACGGGGCTGGGTACCGCGCTGACCACACTCGCGGCCCGCAGCCCGGTGCAGGTGGACCTCCAGGTCGACGTGCCAGCCGACGCGTCGAACCGCCCGTCCGCGGCCATCGAGGCCATCGCCTACTACTGCGCGGCCGAGCTGCTGACCAACGCCGTCAAGCACGCCGGCGCGCGCCGGATCACCGTCGACGCCGCCCGGCGGGGTGGGATGCTGCGGCTGCGGGTACGCGACGACGGCACCGGAGGCGCGCACGCGGCGACCGGCGGAGGCCTCGCCGGGCTGGCGGAGCGCGTCGGTACCGTCGACGGGCGCCTCGTCCTCGACAGCCCACCGGGCGGGCCCACCGTCATGACGGTCGAGCTTCCGCTGCATGTCTGACCGGCGGCGGGAAGGGGGATCTCTCGTGCGGGTTGTCATCGCCGAGGACTCGGGGATCCTGCGAGCCGGCCTCGTGGAGGTGGTGACCGACCACGGATATGACGTGGTCGCCGCGGTCGGTGACGCCGACGCGTTACGCGCCTCCGTGGACGCGCACCGGCCCGACGTCGCCGTCGTCGACATCCGGATGCCGCCGACCCACACCGACGAGGGGCTGCGTGCCGCGATCGCGCTGCGCGAGGACCACCCGGGGCTCGGCGTGCTCGTCTTCTCGCAGTACATCGAGACCCGCTATGCCACGGCCCTGCTCGGGCGATCACCGCGCGGGGCGGCGGGGCTGGGCTACCTGCTCAAGGAGCGGGTCGCCGACGTCGCCGAGTTCGTCGACGCGCTCACCCGCGTCGCCGGTGGCGGCACGGCGCTGGATCCCGAGGTCGTGACGCAGCTGCTGGGCGCCCGGCGCCATGACGCGCTCGACACCCTCACCCCACGCGAACGGGAAGTGCTCGCCAGGATGGCGGAGGGCCGGTCGAACACCGCCATCGCGGCCGCGCTGGTCGTCACCGAACGGGCCGTGGAAAAGCACGTCAGCAACATCTTCACCAAGCTCGGTCTCCAGCCCTCAGACGCGGACAACCGGCGAGTTCTCGCCGTGCTGTGGTACCTGAACTCCTGACCTCGTGCTTCCGCCCATCCGACGGCCGGAGCCGGACCGGCGATCGCCCCGAAACGTCAGGCGCCGACGGAGCCGGCGGTGGTGGAGGTGGGGCCGTTGGGCTCGGCGTAGTCGACGCGCAGGAGGGCGCCGTCGCCGGCGTAGACGGCGGAGGTGACGCTGGCCAGGGCGCACTGGCGGCGGTCGGGGCGGTGGAAGAGGCGCAGGCCTTCGAGGGCCCGGCGGGCGGTCCAGACGGGCAGCTGGTGGCTGACCAGCACGATGTGCCGGCCGGGGAAGGCGTCGCGCCACTCGGCGGCGGCGCGCAGCATCCGCTCGGCGATCTCGGTGTAGGGCTCGCCCCAGGACGGGCGCAGCGGGTTGCGCAGTACTGACCACATCTTCGGGTCACGCAGCAGGCGAGGGTTCGCCTCGAACGCCCTGCCCTCGAAGAAGTTGCGGCTCTCGATCAGCCGGTGGTCGGTGATCACGGGCAGCCGGTGGGCAGCGGCGATCGGCGCGGCGGTCTGCTGGGCGCGCAGCAGCGGGCTCGCGATGACGGCCGCCACGTCGAAGCCGGCGAGGAACTCCGCGGTGACCTTGGCCTGCTGCTCCCCCGTCTCGGAGAGCCGGTAGTTCGGCAGCCGGCCGTAGAGGATCTTCTCGGGGTTGAAGACCTCGCCGTGACGCACCAGGTGGACGGTCGTCGTCCCCGGCTCACCGGCAACCCTGGGCGACGCGTCGGCCGCGGCAAGGACGGCGCCAGCACCAGTGACGGCGCTGGCGTCGGTGATGGCACCCGCACCGGCGCTCTCGTCGCCTGGCCGGGCCGCGCTCCCGGCATCCGGCGTCCGCTCCGCCGCCTCGCTCATGACGCCCCCGCCCCGCGCCCGCCGGCGGCGACCGGCGGGTCGGCCACCGCCGCGGCGGCGCGGGCGGCGGCGGGGGCGGCGTCGGCGAGGCGGTTGACGGCCTCGTCGTCATGGGCGGCGGAGACGAACCAGGCCTCGAAGGCGGACGGGGGCAGGTAGATGCCGGCGTCGAGCATGCTGTGGAAGAAGGCGGCGTAGCGGGCGGTGTGCTGGGCGGCGGCGCCCGCGTAGTCGATGACGGCGGCGGCGTCGGTGAAGAAGAAACTGAACAGGTTGCCGGCGTTGGCGGGCAGGTGGGCGACGCCGGCCTCGGTCAGGGCGGTGGAGATGATGCCGGCGACGTCGGCGGCGCGGGCGTCGACGGTGGCGTAGACCTCGTCCGTGCAGGCGCGCAACGTGGCCAGCCCCGCGGCGACGGCCAGCGGGTTGCCGGACAGGGTGCCGGCCTGGTAGACGGGGCCGGCCGGCGCCAGGCGGGCCATCACCTCGGCGCGGCCGCCGAAGGCGGCGGCGGGCAGCCCGCCGCCCATGACCTTGCCGAAGGTGAACAGGTCGGGCGCCCAGCCCTCGGCGGCGCCCTCCAGGCCCCACCAGCCGGCGCGGGAGACCCGGAAGCCGGTCATGACCTCGTCGAAGATGAACAGCGCCCCGTACTGGTCACACAGCCGGCGAAGGCCGGCGTTGAAGCCGGGCAGGGGCGGAACGACGCCCATGTTCGCCGCCACGGCCTCGGTGATGACCGCCGCGATCGCCTCGCCGTGCTCGGAGAAGGCGGCCTCGACCAGGGCCAGGTCGTTGTAGGGCAGGACGATGGTGTCGGCGGTGGCCGCGCCGGTCACCCCAGGGCTGTCGGGCAGGCCGAGGGTCGCGATACCCGAGCCCGCCGCGGCCAGCAGGGAGTCGACGTGGCCGTGGTAGCAGCCGGCGAACTTCACGATTTTCGGCCGGCCGGTGAACCCGCGGGCCAGCCGGATCGCGCTCATCGTCGCCTCGGTGCCGGAGTTGACCAGGCGGACCTGCGCCAACGGTGCCACCCGGTCGACGAGCGTCTCGGCGAGCTCGACCTCACCCGGGGTCGGGGTGCCGAAGCTGGTGCCGCCGGCGGCGGCCCGGTGCAGCGCGTCGACGACGTCCGGATGCGCGTGGCCGAGGATCATCGGCCCCCACGAGCAGACCAGGTCGACGTAGCGCCGGCCGTCCGCGTCCGTCAGGTAGGCGCCCTTGCCGGACACCATGAACCGCGGCACGCCCCCGACCGCCCGGAATGCCCGGACCGGGGAGTTGACGCCACCGGGAATGACCCGCCCGGCGCGGGCGAACAGATGTTCGGAAGCCGGTGCCGCGGACGGGGTCACCGTGTCAGCCGCTGGAACGTGCATGTCCCCGATCCTCGCAGGTCCGTCCGGCACGGCTCGCGACCTGCTCACCATTGAGTCCCGTCCCTCGACGGTCAGCCTCGGTAGTTCGTCGACGCGTCGACGTTCGCGCCCCAGGGCCGAGGAGGCCAGGCAGGCGTGACCCGGTCGACGAGGAGCCATCCTCGATCGCACCGGCGAATGCTTACCCTTGGGCCATCGGGACGTGAGACAGCTCACAGTTGGCCGGCGCGGGCAGGCCCAGGCACCGTGGCGGCGCGGAGACCGCTCCGCGATAGTGGCAGGCGCCGCTCACCGCGCCAACCACCGCCCGTGTTCCGGCGTTGCTCGCGCCACGCGGGCCGGACGATCGGAGTCGCCATGCGCATCGGGACCCTGCTACCGAGCCCGGAGGGGCCGGACGCGTTCGCGAAGCTGCGCGACGCGCTGGCCCGGGCCGCCGACGACGGGTTCGCGTCGGCCTGGATGTCGAACATCTTCGGCCTGGACGCGCTGACGGCGCTGGCCGTCGTCGGCAGTCAGGTGCCCGGGATCGAGGTGGGCACGGCGGTGGTGCCGACGTACCCGCGCCATCCGGTCGCGCTCGCGCAGCAGGCGTTGACGACGGCGCTCGCGGCCGGCGGCCGGCTCACCCTCGGCATCGGCCTGTCGCACAAGATCGTGATCGAGGACATGCTCGGCTACAGCTTCGAGCGCCCGGCGCGCCACATGTCGGAGTACCTGTCGGTGCTGGTGCCACTGCTCGACGGCAAGCCCGTGGACGTGAAGGGCGAGACGCTGCGGGCCGCGGCCGGGCTCTCGACGCCCCGGCTCGGGCGGGTGCCCGTGCTGGTCGCGGCCCTCGGGCCGGCGATGCTGCGGCTGGCGGGCGCGCACGCCGACGGCACCGTGCTGTGGATGACGGGGCCCGCGACCGTGCGCGACCACATCGTGCCGACGATCCGGGCGGCGGCCGCGGCGGCCGGCCGGCCCGAGCCCCGGGTGGCCGCCTCCCTGCCGGTCTGCGTCACCGACGACCCGGCCACCGCGCACGCCCAGGCCGGCAAGATCTTCGCGATCTACGGTGGCCTGCCCTCATACCGCGCGATGCTCGACAGGGAGGGCGCCGCCGGGCCCGCGGACGTCGCGATCATCGGCGACGAGGACACCGTCTCGGCACGGATCGCCGATCTCGCGTCCGCCGGGACGACCGACTTCGTCGCCAACGTGTTCGCCGCCCCCGGCACCGCCGAGGAGCGGCGCACCCGCACCCTGCTGAGCGCCCTAGCCCAGGGCTAGCGCTTCGCGCCAGCCCGCTGATGCGCCGTCACCAGGCGAGTTCAGGTACGAGGCGAGTTCAGGTACTAGTTGAGTTCAGGCCAGGCCGGCGAATCGCGCCAGGTCGGGGCGACGAGGCTGCTCCTGACGGTCGGCTGACCGTCAGGAGCCGGCGTCGTGGAAGGACGGGAAGTCGCCGTCGCCGCCGAACCCGACGTCGGTGTGGCCGGCCTGGTGCGCCCAGGCCTCCTCGTGGCCGGTGTGGACGTGATCGGCGGCGTTGTAGGTGTCGTAACCAGAACCGTCGTAACCGGAACCGGAGCCGTCGGGGTTCTCCGTGCCCTCCGTGTGGGGGCTCTCGGTGCCCTCCGCGTGGAGATGTCCCGGATCGGTGTGGCCCGTCGTCGGGCCCGACTCGCCCCTGCCCTGGCTGTCGTAGTCCGCGTCGGCCGCGGTTGTCTCGGTGAAGAGCTGATGGGCCTCCGAGCCGGCCGTTCTCCCGAGCATGTCTGTCTCGTGGCCGGCCGCCGTGGTCCCGGCGTGGCCGCCGGCGGCCAGCCGGTGGCTGGACTCCGCGTCCCAGCCGTCGTCCCAGCCGTCCCCCCAGCCCGCGCCCCAGGCATCGGCGTGCCCGTGGGCATTCGCTCCGTCGGCATCCGCGCCGTCGGCGCCCTGGGACCCGGTGCCGCTCACCTCATCGGCCGCCGCGTTCTCCGCGCCGGCGTGCGCATCGGCCATGGCGTCCGCGTGGCCGTCCGAGTGGGCGCCCGCGGGGCCGTCCTGGTGGGGATCGGCGTGCGCGTCGTGATGGGCGCCCGCGTCCGCGTCGCCGTCGAAGAACGCGTCGACAGCCGCCGCCGCGGCGAGGCCGGCGACCACCCCGCCCGCGGCCAGGGCCGCGACCACCCCGCCGGCGAGGAGCCCTCCTCCACCGGTGGCGGCACCCCGGGGTGTCCGCCAGGTCGTGTCGTCGGGCCGGCCGGTGTACATGCCCGTGTAGACCCGGGCGCGGTCGAACTGGCTCGCAAAGATGGACATCGCGCTCCCTCGCGGCTGAGCAGAGGGCCAAAGGGTGCGCGAAAATGCTCTTCCTTCGCGTACCCGGCGGCCATGATCCAAAGTAACTGGAGGGCCAAAGGGTGCGCGAAAATGCTCTTCCTTCGCGTACCCGGCGGCCATGATCCAAAGTCACTGGAGGGCCAAAGGGTGCGCGAAAATGCTCTTCCTTCGCGTACCCGGCGGCATGTTCCAAAGTCACTGTGGGAATCAGAAGTCGACGAACCGCGGGGTGCTGACCGAGTCGCGCGCGGCACGAAGATGGTGCGCGATCTCACCACGGGTGAGCCGGATGCCGGTGCCCGCCGGATAGCGACGCAGCACGTCGAGCCGGGCGAGCCGCCGGGCGACCCCGCCCATCGCGGCCCCCCGCGCCGCCGGCGCCGCGTGCCGCAGCTCCTCGGCGAGCCGGCGGGCGGTCTCCCAGCGCAACGCGAACAGGTTCTCGGTCAGTACATAGCCGAGCACCGGGAGTGTGGCGGTGACCAGCGTGTTCCACCGGTCGAGGGCGCTCGCCCAACCACTCACCGCCTGCGCGCTCATCAGAGCCGACCGCTGCGCCCGCTGGTTGTACTGACTGAACGCCTGGGTCGCGCCGGAAACCAGGAACACCGGGTTCAGCAGTGCCGCTCCGAGCGCGACCGCGGCGCCCGCGTAGTTGGCCTTCGGCAGCGCGGACGGGTCGAGGTCCATCAGGCGCTGCACCTGCGCCGACAGCGCCCCGGTCTCGGCCGCCGCGCGCTGTGCGGGGGCGAGCGCCGCTCGCAGCCGGCTCTCCTGAGCCTTCAGCCACTCCGGCTCCGCCCGTCCACCCGTGGCCGGCGCCAGCAGCAGCGCGTCGCGGTGGCGGATGAAGGCGGGCAGGACCGAGCCGACCTGGTCGAGGTGGCGCCGCAGCTCGTCGAGGCCCTCCGACAGCGCGGCGGCGGTGCGCAGCTGGCCCTCGTCGTCCGCCGGCAGCGTCACCGGGACGGCCAGGTCGCCCGCGGCCGCGTCGCCGAGCAGGGCGGCGTGCAGCTCGTAGAACGGGCCGAAGATCGTGTAGAGGAAGTAGTCGTCCTCCAGGCCCGCGGCTGCCCGCAGCATGTCGGGAAGGTGGCGCGGGTCCTCGGTGGCGTAGTTGCCGGCGACGATGTCCGTGTGCAGCGCGCGGACCAGCTCCAGCTGGCCGACGACCGTGACGTCCGCGCCCGCGGCCGCCACCCGCAGGCTGGCGCGTGCCGCGTCGGCGGTGCCCTCGACGGACAGGATCTCCGGGAACGGCACCCGCAGGTCGGCACCAGGGCCCTTCACCCGTAACGCGCCGGCCGCGACCGCGCAGGCGACCGGCCCCCCGTCCGCCAGCTCGGCCGGGTAGGGGCCGGCCGCCAGCGTCCGCTCGGCCGCCGACCGCACCCCCGGGTGGGCCCCCACCCGCTGGCCGAATGCCTCCGAGTCACTTTCCACGACCACCGGGCCGTGCTCCGGGTCAAAAATGACGAACCGCTGCGCCGAACCGGCCACCCGCAGCCGGGAGTCGGTCAGCTCGAACCGGGTAAGCGCCGTGACGCTCTCGCGCGGCTGCAGCTCCAGCACGGTGTCACCGAGGACGCAGTCCGCCCGGCCCCGCGCCGCGTCGCCGCCCAGCCCGCTCGCCCACACCGGCGCGGAGGTTCCGATGGCCGCGGGCTCGGCCTCGCGCCGCTCGGCGTGCGCGGTGGCCAGAAAGGCGGCGAGCACCTCCGGGGTGGCCAGGTGCAGCGTCACGCCGGTGAGGAACCGGCCGTCGAGCACGGCACCGCCGCGCACCGCCGCGCTCGTGGGGCCGGCCGGCTCGACGGCGACCCGGTTGAGCGGCCAGTCGATGATCGTCTGTCCTCGGGAGCGCAGCTCGAGCCGGCCGTCCTTCACGACGACGTAGGTGGTGAGCTCCCCGTCGGGGGCGCTGGGGGTGCCCGCCTGCCCCTCGCTCGCGGACGCGCCGCGGGCGGCGGCCGCGACCTTGGCGGCGGCGCCCCTGACGGTGGCCGCGGAGAGCCCGCCGGTGGCGGCATCGGCGGGAGGTGGGGCCACGGCGACCGGGGGCGCGGCGGCTTTGAGGGTGGCGTCGGCGCCCGGGTCCTGCTCGTAGTGCGGCGTGACGGACATGGCGCACGGGCTGACGAACGCCGTCGACCACGCGTCCGGCAGCAGCCGGCCGAACAGGCCGGTGAGCGCGGCGCGCAGCTCCGGCGGCAGCGGGGTGACGGTCGCGGCCTGGTAGGTCCGCCCGTCGGGGAACGCGACGTCGACGGCGAGCCGCGTGCTGCCCTCGTGGAGCTCGACCGTCGCGACGGGGTCGAAGGCCGGCTCCAACGTGCTCAGGACCGCGGCGCCGAACCCGCCGGTGTCGTGCACGTACACCGCCGGCAGGTCGGTGAGCAGCAGCTGGCGGCTGCCGATCATCGAGAAGCCGCTGGTCCGCCCCTCTCGCAGCGCGCACCATGCGCTGTCGAACACGACCCGTCCCCGCACCTGCGCCCAGTGCGCGGGCACCGGCGCGGCGGCGCCCCCGCCGCCCCACGGCGCGACACCCGCGGGCGGCGCGGGCGGCCGCGCAGGCGGGGGCGGGGGGCCGGCGATGACGGGCGCGGTCGTGTGCCAGGGGGCGATCGGAGGACCCGCGGCCGGCCCTGGCGCGGGAGCGGCCACGCCGACGACTGGCGGGTGGATGGGCGGCGGCGGAGGGCCCTCGACCGGCCTGTCGGCCGGGCCGAGGGCTGTCGGTGGCCAGTTCCAGCCGGCCGGCTGGCCGGCCTGTTGGGGATCGCCCGGATTACTGCTCACGTGGTTTCGCCGCCCCCATCCGAATAGGACGTGACCGGCCGCGCGCCCGGCGCGCGTGAGGTTTCCGATCGGGTAACGGAGGCGGGGCGCGCCCGGTCGCGGCCTTTCCTGGAAAGTACCGGCTAACCGGACCCCTTGCGCAAGCTGGCGGACAACCGCCGCTATCGAGGGTCGTGGCCGGTGCCCGATGAGGTGGGTTCCGGATCCTCGTCGACAGGCTTGCGCTGGCCGACGACGGCGCCACGGACCCGGCGCGGGGCGCTGGTTCGGTCACGGGTGGGCGGCTGCTCGGGGAGCAGAAGCCGGCGCAGCGCGTCGACCTGGTCCGCGGCGGGACCGGTGGCACGGGCGGGCACCGCGTCCGCGGCGGCGAGCACGTCGGCGTCGGACCCGCCGGACGGCCCGGCGGCCGCGGCGCCGTAGGTGCGGCCCTTCCAGGCGGCGCCGCGACCGGCGCGGTGGCGGCGGGCCGAGTCGAGGGTCATCGCCAGGTAGAACATCGCCGTCACCGGCAGCAGCAGCGCCGCGGGCGGCGGCTGGCGATAGTAGCGGATCATCGGCAGGTAGGTCCCGGCAAGCACCAGCCAGCCGGCCGCTCCGAGCGCCGCCAGCACCGGGTCACCGGCCGCGAGCCCGGTCACCGCCGCCACAACCGGCACGGCGAACAGCAGCAGCATGCCGACGGCGGTCGCGGCGAGCAGCGCGATCGAGTGGCGCAGCTGGGTGTAGGCAGTGCGGGCGATCATGTTCCACAGGTCGGCGAGCGCCGGGTAGGGCCGCACACTGTCGACCCGGTCGGCAAGGCCGAGCCACGTCCGCCCTCCGGCCTTCTTGACCAGCCGGGCGATCGCCACATCGTCGATGACCGCACCGCGCACCGCCGCGAGCCCGCCCGCGTCGACCAGTACCCCGCGGCGGACGAGCGAGCAGCCGCCCGCCGCCGCCGCGATCGCCGACCGCGGCCGGTTCGACCAGCGGAACGGGTAGAGCATCGCGAAGAAGTACACGAAGGCCGGGACGACGAGCCGCTCCCAGCGGGTGGTGACGTTCAGCCGGGCCATCTGGGAGACCATGTCGAGCCGGTGCGTCGTCGCCGCCTCGACGAGCGCGCGCAGCGAGCCCGGCCGGTGCGCGATGTCGGCGTCGGTGAGCAGCACGAACTCGGCCTCGCCCGCGAACTCCACGCCATGCTGGAGCGCCCACAGCTTGCCGGTCCAGCCGGGCGGCGGCGGGGTGGACGTGAGCACGGTGAGCCCGACGCCGCCGAGCGCGGCGGGGTCGCCGGCATCGCGCGCCGCGGCCCGGCGGGCGAGCTCCCGCGCGCCGAGGTCGCGGGCGGCCTCGGCGGTGTCGTCGGTGCTCGCGTCATCGACGAGGACCAGCGTCACCGGGCCCGGGTAGTCCTGGGCGAGCAGGGTTGGCAGCGTCAACGGCAGCATGGCCGCCTCGTCCCTGGCGGGCACGATGATCGCGACCGCGGGCCACTTGGCCGGTGTGCGCCGGGACGGCAGGCGTTGGTCGGTCCGCCAGTACCCGCCCCAGCACGTCGCCAGCGACACCCAGGAGGCCAGCGCGACGATCGCCACGCCCGTCAGCACCGTCAGAACCGTCTGCCCCGTCACCCTCCGTAGCGTGCCACGTGCGCGCAGTCGCCGCCTGCACACGCCCCCCGCACGCCCCGGGTGGTAGCAGCCCCTACCTACCCGAGCTGGCGCGGAGGCGCACCTCGCGGAGGCCCGGCCCACGAGCGAAGCGAAGTGGGTCGGGCCGCAGCGAGGTCGCCGGAGCGCCCGTGAGCGGAGGAGGACGGCACGCGGAGGTCCCTTCCCGCCGCGAAGCAAGGGAAGGGACCGGAGCGCGCCGCCCGGACGGAGCGAACCAATGTCACAGCGAGCGCAGGTAGCCGCGGAAGGCGCGGACCGCGACTGCCGAAGCGACACCAGCCAGCGAGGCGAGCACGAGGAAGTAGCCCAGCACGGACAACCAGTCGGGATGTGCCTCAAGGGCGGTCCGTGAGCCGGTAACCGCCCAGTTCGCCGGGTTGTAGGCGGACGCCACGCGGATCCAATGAGGCAGCAGGTGCACGGGCATCATCGCGCTCGACAGGAACGTCAGGGGCAGCACCAGGATGTTCGCCGCCGCGATCAGCGCCTCCCGTCGGCGCACCACCAGCGCCAGCGCGCCCGACAGCGCCGTCACCACCGAGCTCAACGTGACCGCCATGACGATCATCACCAGCACGCCCACAACACCGGAGTGGAAGCTCGCGCCCAGCGCCCAGCCGAGCAGCGCCACCAGTGTCACCTGCACGGCGACGAGCAGTGCCTGGTAGGCGAGCATGCTGCCGACCACCGCCCACCGCCTGGTCGGCGAGGCCAGCAGCCGCTCCATCACCCCGCTCTCCATGTCGTCGATGAACCGGATCCCCGCCCAGCCGGCCGAGAACAGCACGCTCATCGTCGCCACGCCGGGGGTCAGGTAGTCGATGTAGTTCCCGCCGCCGAAGCCGGGGATCGCCGCCACGCCACGGAACAACGACCCGAACAGCGGCAGCCAGACCACGGCCTGCACCAGCGTGATCGCGAGGAACGCCGGATGGCGCAGCATCGCGCGCACCATGCGGGCCGTGAGCGCGCCGAACTGTCGCCACCCGGCCGGGTAGGCGACACCGCCCTCGAACGCGCCGACAGGCGCCGCCGCGACCGGCACCGGGACCGGGACCGGCACCGCGACCGGCACCGCCGCTGCCAGGGCCGCCGCGGCCGGGGCCGAGGAGCCCGGCGACACGATCTCCGGGATCTGGGACAAATCCCAGACCGCGGGGTCGTCCACCGCCGTGGGATCGTCCACCGCCGTGGGGTCGTCCACCGCCGCGACGTCGGCCATCGCCGTGACGTCGGCCATCGCTGTAGGGTCGTCTACCGCTGCGGCGTCGTCCACCGCCGGTTCCGGCTGGTTCGGGGCGCGCTCGGGTGCCGTCGCCATCAGGCCACCCCCCCGGACTGGCCGAGCCGGTGACCGACATGGCGCAGGTAGACGTCGTCCAGGGACGGGCGTGCCACGGTGGCCGCCACGACGGACAGGCCCGCACCATCCACCGCCGCGAAGATCGCTGGCAGCTTCACGGCGCCCTCGTCCACCCGGGTCCGCACCGCGCGTCCGTCGAACAGGACCTCCACCGCGCCCGGCAGAGCGGCGAGCCGGGCGCGCAGGTTTTCGGCCTGGGTGGCGGTCGGCTCCGTACCCAGGTCCACATCGACGGCGTCACCGCGCAGCTCGCTCTTGAGCGCGTCCGGGGTGCCCTCCACGACCACCTGACCGCTGTCGATGATCGCAACCTGGGTGGCGAGCCGGTCGGCCTCCTCGAGGTAGTGGGTGGTGAGCAGGATCGTCAGCCCGTCGGCGGTGAGCGCCGCGATCTCGTCCCACATCACCGCCCGCGCGTGCGGGTCGAGACCGGTCGTCGGCTCGTCGAGGAAGAGCACGGTCGGGCGCTGGACCAGGCCGATCGCCACGTCGAGGCGGCGCAGCATGCCGCCGGAGTAGGTGCGAGCCAGCCGGTCGGCCGCGCCGACAAGGTCGAAACGCGCCAGCAGCTCGTCGGCGCGGCGGATGAGCGGGGCGCCACCGAGGCCATAGAGCCGGCCCTGCAGCAGCAGGTTCTCCCGGCCGGTGGCGTCGAGATCGGCACCGGTCTTCTGCGACACGATCCCGATCGCGCGGCGGACATTCCACGGGCTGTGCAGCAGGTCGTGGCCGGCGACGGTGGCCGACCCGCTATCCGGCCGGGAAAGCGTCGCGAGCATTCGCACCGTGGTCGACTTGCCGGCGCCGTTCGGGCCGAGCAGGCCGAAGATCGTCCCGGCGGGAACGCGCAGACTGACGCCACGAACGGCCCGAATCGGCGGATCACCGCGCCGACGCCCCCGGTAGGTCTTGACCAGCTCGTGTGCGTCGATCGCCCACACTGGTTCACCACCCCCCGCCACGCGAGGCTTCGCCGCCGCCCCGCCTTCGGTGGGGGCCCTCTCATCAGTCTCGACCGCGGCCACCTCTGGCTGCGCCGAAACACCGCCTTCGACACCAGCCACGTCATCGACCCCGGCGACACCGGACTCGGTCTCCGCGCCGCCGTCGGCGGGAGTCCTCTCATCTCCCCCAGCCGCGCCCGGCTCTGCCACCGCCGCGCCGCCTTCGGCGGGAGACTGCTGGTCTCCCGAAGATCGCTGGTCATCCCCGGCCACACGCGGCTTCGCCACCGCCGCGCGTCTCCTGGTCGGAGTCCGTGGACTGCCGCCAGTCGCACGCGATTTCGCCCTCGTCGGGCGTGCCTTGGGACGAGGCTCCGTGGTCGCTGGCTGGTCGGGGGCGGTCGGCTGGACCGGGATGGTCGGCTGGTCGGGCTTGGCGGCGGCTGGGATGTCCGGCTGTGGGCTGGAATCCGTGGGTTCGGGGGGTGGCTCCGGCTCAATTGCCGAAGCGGGTGGTTCCGTCGGTGGCGCGGGTCTGCGCGCCGGATGGGTCGTGGTCATGACCGCGTCTCGGTGATCCTCCGCTCGGCGGACCAGCCCAACGGCCGGCCCGGCGCCCCCTGATCAGCGCGGGCTGCGGCCCGCTTCGTGGATCCGACCGAAGTATGCCGATCCCATTCCAGACCGCAGCAAACATGCCACCAAGGACTACATCGTGGCATCTGTCCGTGCCGTTGCGTTCGCAAACATAGGCGTTCTGACGAACGGCGGGAACCTGATTCGTCACCAAAAGTCGGTAAAGACCACTGTCAGGCGGAATCGGCGGGGTGGCGGGCGAAGCGACGCAGCCGCAGGCTGTTCGAGACGACGAACAGGGAGCTGGCCGCCATCGCCGCGCCGGCGATCATCGGGTTGAGCAGCCCGAGAGCCGCGACCGGCAGCGCCGCCACGTTGTACGCGAACGCCCAGAACAGGTTGCCGCGGATCGTGCGCAGCGTCGCCCTGGACAGCCGGATCGCGTCAGCCGCCGACGTCGGGTCGCCGCCGACGAGCACCAGGTCACCCGCCTCGATCGCGACGTCACTACCCGTGCCCATCGCGAGCCCCAGGTCGGCCTGGGCGAGCGCCGGGGCATCGTTCACCCCGTCACCGACCATGGCCACGACCAGCCCCTGGGCCTGCAGCCCGCGAACGGTCTCGACCTTGCCTGCCGGCAGCACGCCCGCGACGACGTCCGCCGCGTCGATCCCGACCTGGGCGGCGACGGCCCGCGCGACCGGCTCCGCGTCACCGGTCACGAGCATCGGCCGCAGCCCCAGCCCGCATAGCGCGGCGACCGCGTCGGCCGCGCTCGGGCGCACGGTATCCGCGACCACGACAGCGCCCCGGGCACACAGGCCCACCGCGCCGGCAGCGCCCGCGGTGCCAGCGCCACCGGCACCGGCATCGCCGAGCCGCGGCGGCCGGTCCGGCGCCGGGCCCCAGGCGACGAGCACCACGGTGCGGCCGGCGGCCTCGGTGGTCACCTGCCACGCGGCAAGATCCTCGTCGACCGGCACGCCCCGCTCCGCGAGCAGCCGGGCCCGGCCGACGAGCACGCGACACCCGTCGACGGTGCCGCCGGCGCCGAGACCGGGCAGCGCGACAAAGTCGGTCACCGCCGGCGCGGCGAGCGCCGAGCCGGAGCTGGCCACGCCGGCTGTCCCGGCCGAACCGGCTGCCTCGGCCACGCCGGCGGCCGCGGCGATCGCCTGGGCGATCGGGTGCTCGCTGGCCGCCTCGACGGCGCCCGCCAGGCGCAGCACCTCGCCCGCGGTGATGCCGGCGGCCGCGGATCCGGGGGCAGGGCGCACCTCGACGACGCTCATCCGGCCGGTGGTGACCGTGCCGGTCTTGTCGAGCACGACGACCTGGGCCCGCCGGGTCGACTCCAGCACCTCCGGCCCGCGGATCAGGATGCCGAGCTGGGCACCGCGCCCGGTGCCGACCAGCAGGGCCATCGGCGTCGCGAGGCCCAGCGCGCAGGGGCAGGCGACTATCAGCACGGCGACGGCGGCGGTGAAGGCGGCGGCCACCGGCTGGCCGATGGCCAGCCAGGTGGCGACGGTCGCGACGGCGAGCACGAGGACGACCGGGACGAAGACCGCCGACACCCGGTCGGCCAACCGGGCGATCTCGGCCTTGCCCGACTGGGCGGCGGCGAGCATCCTGGCCATCTGCGCGAGCTGGGTGTCCGCGCCGACCCGGGTGGCCCGCACGACGAGCCGGCCCCCGCCCGCGACGGTCCCGCCGGTCACCGCCGCGCCCGGCCCGACGTCGACGGGCACCGACTCGCCGGTGACCAGGCTGGTGTCGATCGCGGCCGATCCCTCGGCGACGACCCCGTCGGTGGCGATCCGCTCCCCCGGCCGGGCCACGAACAGGTCGCCGACGGCGAGTGTCTCGACCGCCACCCGTCGCTCGGCCCCGTCCGGGCCCACCACGGCGACGTCCCGGGCTCCGTGCTCCAGCAGCGCCCGCAGCGCCGCCCCGGCCCGCCTGCGCGACCGTAGCTCCAGGTACCGGCCGACGAGCAGGAACACCGTGACGCCGGCCGCCACCTCGAAGTAGATCGTGTCGAGGCTCTCCCCGGGGCCGCCGCCCGTCCAGCCGACGGCGAGGTCGAAGCCGTGCCGCATGCCGATCATGCCGGCGTCCCCGAACACCAGCGCGTACAGGGACCAGCCGAAGGCGGCGAGCGTGCCGAGCGAGATCAGCGTGTCCATCGTGACCGCGCCGTGGCGGGCATTGCGCCAGGTGGCCCGGTGGAACGGCAGCCCGCCCCAGCCGACCACGGGCGCGGCGAGCCCCAGCGACACCCACTGCCAGCCGGGGAACTGCGCCGGCGGCACCATCGCCAGCACGATCACCGGGACGGCGAGCGAGGCGCTCACCCACAGCCGCGTCCACGACCGGCGGGTCTCGGCGGCCTCCCGCGTCTCGGCCTCGGCGATCGCGTCGACGGTCGGCGGATTCGCCGCGTCGAACCCGGATCCGTGATCGTGGCCGCTCTGAGGATGACTGTCCTGAGCACGGCCGGGGTACCCGCCGGAACCAGGCCCGTCGGTCTGCCCGCGCGTGCCGGCCGGGGTGAGCGGCGCGGCCGTGTAGCCGGCGGCCTCGACCGCCTGGACGAGGTCGGCGATGGTCAGCGTCCCACCCGCCGTGGCACCGCCAGCACCGCCAGCACCGCCAGCCGTCGTCGCGTTCGCCCGCGCTCCATCCCGGGCGCCGCCGGCGTACGCGTCGGTCGTCGGCTCACCGTCGTGGCCGACCAGCCGGACGGTCGCACGCTCGGTCGCGTAGTTCACCGCCGCGTCGACGCCCGGCAGCTTGTTCAGCCTGCGCTGCACCCTGGCCGCGCAGGAGGCGCAGGTCATCCCGCCGACCATCAGCTCGACGGTGTCGCCCGCGCTCATCGGGTCGAGTTCCCGGATCGCGGCCATCATGGTCCTCCCGCCCCTGGCACGCGTGGTCGCGCCCGCACGTCACACGAGCTGATAACCAGCCTCTTCGACGGCGGCCCGCACCGTCTCGCGATCAAGGGGAGCCTCGCTGGTCACCTCGGCCGTGCCGGACGCGAGGCTGACCAGGACCCCCGAGACCCCCGACAGGTGGGATAGCTCCTCGGTCACGGCGTTCACACAGTGCCCACAGGTCATCCCGGTCACGGTGTACGTGCTGGCGACCATGGCTTCCTCCATGCTTCGTATCCGGTCCCGCCGGTATCCTCCGGCGGCCCCACAATGATACCCCCAGGGGGTATCTATGAACCAGAGATGTGTGCCTTCGAGGTGTCCGCCGAGCGTCACGACGTCACCAGGAGGACGTCACCAGGAGGTGGTGGGACCGCATGGGCCGAGCCGCCAGGAAATGCCTCGGCGGCCTCGGCATCTGTCGCCGAGGCCGCCGACGGAGTCAAGCGGGATGAGAAACGCCCATTCCGGGCGAGCGGGCCGGCCGGCCACCCACATGGGCCGGACGCGGCGCTAACCGTGGGCGAGCCTGGTGGCTACCTCGGTTGCCCAGTAGGTGAGGATGATGTCCGCGCCGGCGCGGTGGATCGCGGTGAGCGTCTCGTGGATGATCCGGTCGCGGTCGACCCAGCCGTTCGCGGCGGCGGCCTCGACCATCGCGTACTCCCCGGAGACCTGGTAGGCCGCCACCGGCACGTCCACCGTGTCGGCCACCGCCCGCAGGATGTCCAGGTACGCCAGCGCGGGCTTGACCATCACCGCGTCCGCGCCCTCGGCCAGGTCCAGCGCCACCTCCCGCAGCGCCTCGGCGGCCGAGCGGGCCGGGTCCTGCTGGTAGCCGGCCCGGTCGCCGAACTGGGGCGCGCACTCGGCGGCCTCCCGGAACGGGCCGTAGAACGCCGACGCGTACTTCGCCGAGTACGCCAGGATCGGCAGGTCGCGGTAGCCGGCACCGTCCAGGGCGGCGCGGATCGCGCCGACCTGGCCGTCCATCATCCCGCTCGGCGCGACCACCTCGACGCCCGCGTTCGCCTGCGCCACCGCGATCGAGGCGTACCGCTCCAGGGTGGCGTCGTTGTCGACGTCGCCGGTCTCGGTGAGCAGCCCGCAGTGGCCATGGTCGGTGTACTCGTCCAGGCAGAGGTCGGCCATGATCGCGACCGATCCGCCGACCTCGGCGACGAGGTCGGCGATCGCGAGCTGCACGATCCCGTCCGGGTCGTCCGCCGCGGAACCGCGGCCGTCCTTCACCGCGGGCACACCGAACAGGATGATCCCGCCGACGCCGGCCTCGGCCGCCTGGGCGGCGGTCTTGCGCAGCGAGTCGCGGGTGTGCTGGACGACGCCCGGCATGGACACCACCGGCACCGGCTCGGTCACGCCCTCCTTGACGAACACCGGCAGGACCAGGTCCGCCGGGTGCAGCCGGACGTCCGCGACGAGGCGGCGCAGCGCGGGCGTGCGCCGCAGCCGCCGCGGCCGCGCCAGCGGGAAACCAACGCCGCCGCCCAGCCCGGCCGCGGCGCTCACCGGTCGTCCCTCGACGGGCCGCCAGCCCCCGGCCGCCAGGCGACCCGACCACAACGCGACCGGGGCCCGACAGCCAGACCCGAACCGATCGCAAGGAAGCCGTAGAAGCCGGCCAACAACCCAACCGGAACGGCACGACGGCAGGCGACCACAGGATTCATCGCCGGCCCCGCCGGGGCTTGGGCAGGCGGGCGGCCAGCGGGCCGACCTTGCCCAGTTCCTCGCGGTGCTCGGCGGAGAACTCCGCGAGCGCGCCGACCAGCGCGGAGATCGTCGACTCCGGTGCCTGCACGTCGACCCGCAGGCCCAGCTCCTGGGCGGTCTCGGCGGTCTTCGGGCCGATGCACGCGATCACGGTCGTCTCGTGCGGCTTGCCGGCGATGCCGACCAGGTTGCGCACCGTGGAGGACGAGGTGAAGACCACGGCGTCGACCCGGCCGCCCTTGAGGGCCTCGCGGATCGGCGCGGGCGGCGGCGCGGCACGCACCGTCCGGTAGGCGGTGACGTCGTCGACCTGCCAACCGCGCTCCTTGAGCCCGGCCTCCAGGATCTCGGTGGCGATGTCGGCCCTCGGCAGCAGCACCCGGTCGAGCAGGTCGAGCGAGCTGTCGTACGGCGGCCAGTCGGCGAGCAGGCCCTCACTGGACTGCTGGCCGGAGGGCACCAGGTCGGGCCGGATGCCGAAGGCGCGCAGCTCGTCCGCCGTCGCCTCGCCGATCGCGGCGACCTTCACGCCGGCGAACGAGCGGGCGTCCAGGCTGCGCTCCTCGACCTTCTCCTGCACGGCCCTGACCGCGTTGACGGACGTGAACGCCACCCACTGGTAGCGGCCGGAGACCAGGCCGGTGATCGCGCGCTCCATCGGGGCGGCGGTGCGCGGCGGCTCGACGGCGATCGTCGGCACCTCCAGCGGGCTCGCGCCGTGCGAGCGCAGCAGGTCCGACAGGACAGCCGCCTGCTCCTTGGTCCGCGGCACCAGGACGGTCCAGCCGAACAGTGCCCGGGTCTCCCACCAGGACAGCTTGGCGCGGGTCGCGACCACGGGACCGATCGACAGGACGACCTGGGTCGGCGGCTGGCTCGAGTTGGCCAGCAGCGGTGCGCAGTCGGTCTCGATCCGGTCGAGGGTGGAGCTGACGGTGCGCTGGTCGGTGGTGGTGCCGTCGACCGTGACGGCCGTCGGGGTGTCACCCGGCCGGCCATGCTCGACGAGCGCCGTGGCGACCTTGCCGATCTCGCTGGGCGCCGCGGTGATCACCAGCGTGCCCGGGGTCTGGGCGAGGCCAGCCCAGTCCACGTCGGACATGCCCGCGACGGTCCCGCCGCCCAGGCCGCCGAACCCCCCGCCCAGGCCGAGGCCGCCGCCCAGGCCGCCACCAAGCCCACCGCCCAGCCCGCCGGAGCCCAGGCTTCCTGAGCCCAGGCCGCCGCCAAGCCCACCGCCTAGGGTGCCGCCGAGCGGGCGGCCGATCAGCCCGCGCGACGACCCGAACGGCGACGAGCCGAGGCCGCCCGTGTCCGGCCCGAACGGCGAGGCGACCGGCAGCTCTCCGCTGGACGAGAACACCCCGCTGGTGCTGGCGAAGGTCACCGGCAGGCCGGGGGCGACGCCCGCGTATGTGGAGACAGCGGCGCCGGTCGCGACACCGGGAATGACCTTGTACGGGATCTTGGCCTTCGCGAGCGACTGCGCGTCGTTCGCGCCGATCCGGGTCAGCCATGGGTCGGACGCGTAGAGCCGGACGACCTTGTCGCCGGCTCGTGCCCGGCTGACAACCGCCGCGGTGGCGGCCTCCGCGTCCCGGATCGGTTTCGGCGCGTCCAGGTCGCCGATCCGCAGCACCTCGGCGGTGAGCGGCTCGAGGATGCCGGGGGCGACATCCGGGTCGGCGACGACGACGTCGGCGGCGTTGAGGGTCTCGACGGCCAGCACGGTCAGCAGGCCGGGGTCACGGGGCCCGGCGCCCACGAGGGCTACCGGGGACACGGGCTTTTTCGTTCGTCGGGTGGCCATGACGTCAGCGGGTTCCCATCAGCGTGTGTGCTCCGGCGGACAGCAGGTCGTCCGCGAGGCGCCTGCCGAGCGCCTCCGGGTCGGCGGTCGGGCCGATGAGCTCGCGCCGCAGGACGGTCCCGCCGTCCGGCGACGCGACCACCGCGCGCAGGCAGACCTCACCAGCGCGAGAGGGCTGGCCGCTTCCGCCTGCTGGCTGCCGGCTCCGTTCGTCAGCAGACATCTGCCCACGAGAGGTGCTGGCACCACCAGCCGCGGGCACGACCCGCGCCAACGCGCCGACCGGCGCGGTGCAGCCCGCCTCGATCGCCGCCAAAAACGCGCGTTCCGCCCTGACCGCCACGGACGACGGTGCATCGTCGAGCACAAACCGTAGCAGCCCGGCAAGCGGAACCTCAACTCCGCTTCCCGGGGTAGCCGACCCGTCGGCCCCCGTCACATTGCCGTCCGGGGCCACTGGGCAACCTGTCGTCACACCCGTCGGAGCCGTCGCCGCGATCAGGCACTCGATGGCGAGCGCGCCCTGCCCGGGCGCCGGAAGCATCACGTCCGGGTCCAGGATCTCGGTCACCGCGTCGAGCCGGTCGAGGCGGGCGAGCCCCGCTTTGGCGAGCACCACGGCATCGACCTCACCGTCGATCGCCTTCTTGATCCGGGTGTCCACGTTGCCACGGATGGCCACCACTTCCAGGCCAAGGCCGAGCGCGAGCAGCTGGGCGGCCCGCCGCGCCGAGCCCGTGCCGATCCGCGCGCCGGGGCCGAGCTCGGCGAGCCGCCGCCCGCTCGGCGAGATCAGCACGTCGCGGACGTCCTCGCGCGGCGGGATGGCCGCAAGCGTGATCCCCTCCGGCTGGGCTGTGGGCAGGTCCTTGAGCGAGTGCACGGCCAGGTCGATCTCGCCGGCGAGCAGGGCGTCGCGCAACGCGCTCACGAACACCCCGGTACCACCCAGCTGGTTGATCGCCGCCTTGTTCCGGTCGCCCTCGGTCACGATGTGCACCAGGTCGACCTCGACCCCGAGCCGGGCACGCAGCTCGTCGGCCACCATCCCGGACTGGGCGAGCGCGAGCGCCGAACGACGGGTGCCCAGCCGCAGCCGGGCGGGCGTCGGGCGGGGCACCGACGACCCGTCGGGTGCCGGAGCCGTGAGCGCCGGCGTGAGCGAGGCGAGCGACAACGGGGAAGGAGGTGTCACGGCTGCTCCAGCAGGTCAGGGGCCGAGACGACGGCCGGCACCTCACGGGGGAGGTCGAACAGCTCGCGCAGTGCCTCGGCGTAGGAATCGCCGGCGGGACCGTTCGCCAGCTGCTGGACCCGCACTGTGGGTGCGTGCAACAGCTTGTCAACCACCCGACGGACGGTACCGGTCACCATCTCCCACTCCCGGGCATCCAGGCCGGGGAGCCGGCCGCGTAGTCGGTCGAGCTCGTCCTGCACGATCGCGGCGGCCTGGGCGCGCAGGGCCACGACCGTCGGCGCGACCCGGACAGCGCCGCGCCGGTTGAGGAAGCCGGTCACCTCCGCGGAGACCAGCGAGCGCACCGCCTCGACATCGTGCGAGACCTGCGCGCCCTCGAGCGCGGCACGCAGGGACTCCAGATCGACGAGCACGACGCCGGGCAGCTCGCGCACCACCGGGTCGATGTCGTGCGGCAGCGCCAGGTCGAGGAACACCAGCGGCCGGCCCGCCCGGGCGGCGAGCGCCGCCTCGACCATCTCGTAGCTGACCACGAGCCCGGTCGCGTCCGTGGAGGAGACGACCAGGTCGGCCTGGCCGATCTCATGCGGCAGGTCCGCGAGGCCGACCACCTGGGCGCCGTGGTTCTCGGCGATCGCGGCCGCGCGCGCGGGCGTGCGGTTGGCGACCACCAGCTCCGCCGCACCCGCCCGCCGGACGGTCGCCGCCGTCAGGCCGCCGACCGCGCCAGCACCGATGATCAGCACCCGGCAGCCGTCAAGCGGCAGGTCCGCCCGCGGCGCCCCGGCGACCGGGCCGCGGACCTCCCCGCGGACCTCCCCGATCGGCTCCGCCGATCGGGCAGGAACCCCGGGCTCCGCCGATCGGGGAGGAACCCCGGAGTCGGCCGACTCGTCCGCGCGGCGTTGGCTGACGAGTGCGCCCGCGACCAGCGAGGTGGCGTCCGTGGAGAGCCGCTCGGGACGGCGGACTTCCAGGCTGCCGGCCGCGATCTGCAGGCCCACGGAGACGATCGAGGCGCCGGCGGCGTCGATCGACGTCTCGCTGTGCGCCCGCTTGCCGACCCGCAGGGCGGTCTGGAACAGCGCGGCCAGCGACCCGCCGGCGGCTCCGGTGCCCTGGGCGCCGCGAAACGCCGTCCGGACCTGCCCGAGGATCTGGCTCTCGCCGACGAGCATCGAATCCAGCCCGCAGACGACGGTGAACAGGTGCCCGACCGCGCGCGCCTCGTGGTGCACGTACAGGTGCGGCGACAACTCACTCAGATCGACGCCGCAGACCCGGGACAACTGGTCGGATATGTCAGCGAGGCCGCCGTGGAAGGTGTCGACCTCGGCGTAGATCTCGGTACGGTTGCACGTGGACAGGACCACGGCCTCGAGCACGTGGTCGGCCTGGACGAGATCGCTGAGCACCTTCGGAACGTCGTCGCCCGACACCGCGGCCAGCTCCAGTAACGAGTTCGGCGCCGTCCGGTGATTGAGGCCGACCGCGAGCAGGCTCACGCGCTCTCACTTCCCGCGCCCGAGGACGCGCCGGCACCGCTGGCCACGCCCTCCGCGCCCTGGCCGGTCCGCGCACGCGTCACCGTCGGCGCCGAAGACGCGGCGATCTCGCCGCCGGCACCGGGCACCTCATCCAGGCGAGGCTCTTCCTGCCGCCGTGCCGCTGTGATCCGTTGCATGCGCACGATCCCGTCCGTCCTGCCGCCCGTGCCCGCGCCGTCCGCCTCGACGCCCTGTATTCCAACGCCACCGACGACGGCATCCGTCCCGCCGCCGGTGAGGCCACGACTACTTAGGCCACCCTCACCGGGACCGCCGTCGCCAGGGCCGGTGCCCTCGTGACCGCCGGCCTCGTGTCCACCGGGGGGCGCGTGGTCCTCGCGTGGTGCTCCCACCGGCAGCGTCCCCAAGGCCGCGGGCCGGACACGTCCACCGGTGGCCGGGCGCTTGCGTGCCTCGTGGAACGACAGGATCTGGAGTTCGACGGCCAGATCGACCTTACGCACGTCAACCCCTTCGGGGACGGTCAGGACGACCGGCGCGAAGTTGAGGATGCTGGTGACACCGGCGGCGACCAGCCGTTCACAGACCTGCTGCGCCGCCCCGGCTGGGGTGCAGATCACACCGATCGTCACCTGGAAGTCCTCGATCAGTCTTTCCAACTCGTCCACGGGGCGGATCCGCACACCGCCGACGACCTCGCCGGCGCGCGCCGGGTCGGCGTCGACGAGCGCGGCGATCCGGAACCCGCGAGCCGGGAACCCGCCGTAGCGCGCGAGCGCGTGCCCGAGATTACCCACACCTACCAACATCACGGCCCGGTCCTCGGTCAGCCCGAGGCGCGCCGAGATGCGGTCGAGCAGGACGTCGACGTCGTAGCCAACTCCTCTGGTCCCGTAGGAACCCAGATGTGAGAGGTCCTTGCGCACCTTCGCCGGAGTGACCCCGGCCGCGGCGGCGAGCGTGTCCGACGACACGGTCGAGACGCCCTCGTCCCCCAACGAGGTGAGCACCCGCAGGTAGAGCGGGAGACGGGCGACAGTCGCCTCAGGGACAGCGCTGGCCCGGTTCTCCCGGGCTGTACGCCGGGGCTTGCTCATGACACGCGGCTCCTGTGGCGGCCGCTTCGCGTCCGCCTTTCGGGCGCTGAGCGCCCTCCTGGGTGGTGTGGGGGCAAGGTGTTAGCGGTGGCCAGGCTGATCGCGGGTCGGTGAGGCGGTCGGGTGGCGTCAGCGCCGATGCGCCGCCGCCCGTCGTGGCTGGGCTGAAGCGCCGCGCCGGGCGGCGGAGCCGCCCCAGGATCCGTTGAGTCTACGACTTCGTGAAAGGCTTCACAAAGTTTGCGCCGACAACTCGGCAGACGCACCCGTCCGCGCCGACAACGGATGGGGACCAAGGTCAGATATCCATGAGGCCGAAAGCCTTCAACGCCCGGGACGAAAAGCCACCAGAGCCCGGCCAGCCGGCACCGTCCAGCCCGCACACCCAGCCGGACCGGGTGAGCCAGGTCGGGCGAGCCGGTGGGTCCGTCGCCGGCGGGCGACGCGCTCAGCGCAGCGACCAGCGGCGCCCGCCGAGGGCGTCGCGCAACCGGGCCTCCTCGACCCGCCAGTAACCATGCTCCCTGCCGTCGACCAGAACGACGGGCACCCGGTCGCCGTACTCGTCCGCGCGGGCCTGCTCGGCGTCCACGTCCAGCTCCCGCCAGCCGACGCCGGTCTGCTCCGCCACCCGGACGACCGCCGCGCGCGCGTCGTCGCACAGGTGGCAGCCCACCCTGGTCAGCAGCGTGATCCGAGGCGCGCCACCGGCCGCCTCGCCCACCGTGTCAGTCCCGCCCATCGGCCCAGCCTTCCCGCCTGGTCATCACCCTCACCATTTATGCACGACCCGTCGGGCTCGTACCGCGAGCCCGACGCGGCCATGCGCGCATCGGTGAGGTAACGGGGATCGGTCGGGTAGCCGACCTGCGACGCGCACCGGCAGAGGCGCCGTAGGCTCAGGTGCGCATGTCCGCACGTGACCGCCAGGGCCGCGGGCGGACTGGCCAGCGGGCCGCCGAAGCGACCGGGGCACACCGGCATCGTTGCCGATACCAGCGGGCCGGCTGCCCCACGCGGCCGGTCGGCGGCCGGGCGGCCGACGGCCCGTGCCGCGGCGGGGTGACGCGCGGCACGCCGCACGGCGCCCGCGACGCACCGTGGACATACGCGACCATGGTCACGACGCGCCGTGGACAGCCGGGAGATGAGATGTGGTTGCGACCACGCAAGGATGAGCCGACCCACACGGACGCGGCGGCCGCCGACGCCGCCGACGCCGCCGCCACGGCCGCGTTGAAGACGGCGGCCCAGGCGTCGCCCAAGCCGCCGCCGGACCCGACCGCGGCCGCGTTCTTCGACGTGGACAACACGATGATGGCCGGTGCGTCGATCTTCTACTTCGCCCGCGGCCTCGCCGCCCGCGACTTCTTCGACTCTCGCGACCTGCTGAAGTTCGGCTGGCAGCACGTCAGCTACCGGCTGCGGGGTCTGGAGGACCCGAACGGCATGCACAACGCCAAGGAGGCGGCGCTCGCCTTCGTCGCCGGCCGGGAGGTCAGCGAGATCGTCCGCTACGGCGAGGAGATCTACGACGAGCGGATGGCCGAGCAGATCTACTCGGGCACCCTCGCCCTCGCCCAGCAGCACCTGGACGCCGGCCACCGGGTGTGGCTGGTCACGGCCACTCCGGTGGAACTGGCGTCGATCATCGCTCGGCGGCTGGGACTGACCGGCGCCCTCGGCACGGTCTCCGAGGTGATCGACGGCCGCTACACCGGCCATCTGGTCGGCGACCCGCTGCACGGCCCGGGCAAGGCCGCGGCCGTGCGGGCGCTCGCGGACCGCGAGCACCTGGACCTGGCCCGCTGCTGGGCCTACTCGGACTCGATCAACGACCTGCCGATGCTGTCCCTGGTGGGCAACCCGGTCGCGGTGAACCCGGATCCGGACCTGAAGACGGCGGCCAGGGAACGTGACTGGGCGGTCAAGGACTTCCGCACCGCCCGCAAGGCGGCCAAGGTCGGCATCCCCACCGCCGCCGGCCTGGGCGCCCTGGCCGGCGGCGTCGCCGCCGGCATGGCCCTCAAGCGCCGCTATGCGGATGTCTAGAAGAAGACCGAGCGGCGCTGCATGAGCAGGCCGTAGAGGGTGTGCTGGATGGTCTCCCGGATGCGGTCCGTGAGCTCGAAGACGAGCATCGGGTCCTCGGCGGCGGCCGGGGTGAACGGCGCGGTCGGCACCGGCTCACCGAACTCGATCAGCCATTTCGACGGCAGCGGGACCATGCCGAGCAGGCCGAGCCACGGGAACGTCGGGGTCAGCGGGAAGTAGGGCAGGCCGAGCAGCCGGGCGACCGTCTTGGCGTTGCCGAGCATCGGGTAGATCTCCTCGGCGCCGACGATGGTGCACGGGATGATCGGCACCCCGGTGCGCAGCGCGGCGGAGACGAAGCCGCCGCGGCCGAAGCGCTGCAGCTTGTAGCGCTCGCTGAACGGCTTGCCGACGCCCTTGAAGCCCTCCGGCCAGACGCCGACCAGCTCGCCCTTGCCGAGCAGCCGTTCGGCGTCGGCCTGGCAGGCCAGGGTGTTACCGGTCTTGCGGGCGATCGGGGCGAGGAACGGCAGCGAGAACACCAGGTCGGCGGCGAGCATCCGCAGGTAGCGGTGCGCCGGGTGGTGGTCGAGCAGCGCGACGGCGGTCATCAGCGCGTCGATCGGCAGCGTCCCGGAGTGGTTCGCCACGACCAGCGCGCCGCCGGTGTCGGGCACGTTCTCCAGCCCCCGCGTCTCGACCCGGAAGTAGTTCCGGTAGACCGGCCGCAGCAGCGGGGCGACGACGTGCTCGGTCAGGTCCGAGTCGAAGCCGAGCTCGTCGACCTCGTAGTCGCCGGTGATTCGCCGGCGCAGGAAGGCGAGCATCCCGGCGAGCGCCCGTTCCAGGCCGGCGGGCTCCGCCATCGGCGCCGCCGAGGTGTCCGGGACCGCGCCCACGTCCGCCGCGTCGACGGTGACGCCGGCGCCGAGGGCCGCACCGTCGTGGTGTTCGCCGTCGTGATGTTCGCCATCCCGGTGCTGCCCTGTCGGGCGGCCCAGCAGTCGCTCGGCCCTGTCCTCGGGATGTTCCGGCTCCCCGCCTGACACCGCCGTGGCCGAACGGCCCCGGCCGGTGCCGGTCCTGCCGGGCCGCGCGCCGGCCGCTTTCGTGGTGCGCGCGCGCGGCACGTTCCCCGCGCCGGTCCGTTCGGTCGCCGCGTCCCCCGCGGTGGCGCGCCTGGCGGCGGCCTTGGCGGGGGCCGCCCTGGCGCCGGAGTCCTGAGCGTCCTGAGCCGCCGGCGGCTGGGCCGCATCGGCGGAATCGTGGGCCGCGTGTGCCGCCACCGTGCTCTCCTGGGCGTCCCCGCCCTCGGCGACCGCGGGGGCGACCGGCCGGGCGGTCCGTGACCGGGTGGAGCCCGTCCGCGCCGCCCCGCCCGCGGCGCCGGTCCGCCCGGTGGGGCGTCCCGAGGTGGTTCGCCTGGCCCTGGGGCGGGCCGGCTCGCCGTCCGTCCTCGGTCCGATCGACGGCACCGGGCTCGGGGGCGACGCGGCACCGGCGGGCCGGCCACCGCCGGCCGGCTCGCCGTCGGCGCGCGCCCGGCTTACGGACGGCCCGGCACCCGGCTGCTCGGTCCCCGGCCGTTCATCGCTGGGCCGCCCGCCACCGGGTTTCGCGGCGCCGAGCGGCTCGCCGCCGGACCGGTGGACGCCGGTGCGCCCGGCCGCCGCGCCACGGCGGGCCGACCGCGCCAGCGGGATGATCTGGGCTTCGCCCGGCGGCGGCTCGGCGGTGGTCACGACGCACCCACCAGGCGGCGGCGGGCCATCAGGCCGAGCAGCGCGCGCTCGGCCTGGACGACACGTTCAGAGTCGATCGTCGGACGCAGCCCGCGCTCGCGCACGAAGCTGTCGAAGGCGGCGGCCGTCGTATACCGAGGGGTGTAGCCGAAGACCTCACGCAGCCGGGTGGTGTCGACCGCGCGGCCGTGCGCGAGGAAACCGACCTGCTCGGGTGGGAAGTCCACGATCCGCAGGCGGCTGGCGAGCCGGGACAGCGAGCTGACCGCCGGCAACGGCACTGGCACCGGCGGCCGGCCGGCTCGGCGTACTGCCTGGGAAAGAAGAAGGATTCCGTCGCCGGCGACGTTGAAGGTGCCGGCGTGGCCGCCGGCGGCGGCGCGCAGCAGCACCGCGAGCGCGTCGCTGGAGTGCAGCAGCTGGATGCGCGGGTCGAAGCCGAGCACGGTCGGCACGACGGGAAACTCGAAATAGCGCGCCAGCGGGCTGTCGACACCGGGACCGAGAATGTTCGCGAACCGCAGCACGGTGACCGCGATATCCGGCCTGCGGCGGCTGAAACCCCGCACGTAGCCCTCGACCTCGACCGCGTCCTTGCCGTAGCCGCCGCGCGGTAGCGAGCGCGGCTCCATGTCCTCGGTGAACAGCGCCGGGTCACGCGGCGACGAGCCGTAGATGGTCGTCGTCGACCGGACCACCAGCCGGGTGACCGTGTCGGACTTCTGACAGGCGGCGAGCAGCTGCATCGTCCCGATGACGTTGATCTCCTTCATCGCGGTCCGGCCGCCGGCCGCGACCGGGTTCGCGATGAGGTTGAGATGCAGCACCGTGTCGATCGCGGACGTGGCGATCACTTTGGCGATCAGCGGGTTGCGGATGTCAGCGCGCACGAACCTCGTGCGGCCGAGATCATCGTTCGGGGGAACGGTGTCGACTCCGATCACCGTCTCGACCCGGGGACTCGCGGCGAGCGCTCGGGCCACGTCGGCGCCGAGGGGACGGGACACACCGGTGACGAGCACGCGGCCGCGTTTCATAGGCGGGGTCTCATGTGGGCTCCCGGGACGCCGGTCGGCTGCGGTCCGTGTGGTCATCGTACGCCTGCCCACGGGCAGCTCCACTGCGCAGCGTTACCAGATTTCCCGTCGCAGCCCCCGCGTCACCGGCCGCCGCCCCGGCCGGTCAGGTCAACGCCGGCAGCCGCACGACCGGGGCGGCGGCCCTGGCGGCGCCCGGATGCGGCTCGCGCGGAGGCTGGCCGATGACCACCGCGTCCCCGCGCCGCAACCTCAGCAGGTCACTGGCACGGCCGCAGTTGACCGCGAGCATCACCCGGCGCAGCGAGTCCTCGCACAACGCCACCTGACCGACCGGAACGTCGCCGTAGGTGTAGGTGAACGGGAGCGTCGCCTCCCGGCCGGCGGCGCGGATCTCGACCCGGTCGCCGAGCAGCATGCCGGCGGCCTCCAGATCGACCCTGGTCACGTTGAGTGACAGATTGCCGAAGTGGTCGACGGCCAGCACCTGGGCGTGGACGTGGTCGTCGTCCACGACGCAGGACGGCCGGGTGAACCGAACGAGCGAGTCGGCGTCGATGCGCGGCCCGACCTCGGCGAGGGCGAGCCCAGCCGCGATCCGGGCGGCGACCGGGGCGTAGACGTCCCGGCCGCGGAACACCGCGCTCGGCAACGGCAGCCACAGCGCCGGGTTGGAGATCTCATGCGCGGCCGCCACCCCGCCGAGGACGTCCCAGGCGAGCGACGTGAGCCCGTTGTCCGGGGCGACGAACGTCGACCCGTCGGCGGTGCGGATCGCGACGCCGCGCGCCCCAGGCGTGACCGCGGAAATGACCTCGCGGGCGGGGATTCCGGGAGTGCCGTCCGTGTTCGGGAGACCCGCCGCGTCCAGCCGCTCGACGACGGCGAGATGCACGCCGACCGGCAGGTAGCACACGCTGTCGGCGAGCAGCCCCGCGCCGTGCTCGATGTCCTGTTGGGCGACCGCGTGGCAGACGTCGAGTACACGCACCTGCGGCGCGTGCCGGGCGATGACCCCGTGACACACGCCAACACACGTGTCCTCGAGCCCGTAGTCGGAGAGGAAGCTGATCCACCCCATCGATCGCGCCGCGGCACCATCCACCGCGCCCGTCATCACCCCGGCCGACGCCATCTCTCGCACTCCCGAACCCGCCGCGGGGCGGCCCCGTTGCCGCCCGTCAGGCAGCCTCCCACAGGGCCAGGGCCTCAACCGTCGAGGCCACTGCGAGGAAACCAGCTGGATACATCAGGCGGGCCCTGACGGGCGCTCCGCGCCCGTCAGGCGCCAGCCCTACTTCTTGTTACGACGCTGCACGCGGGTCCGCTTGAGAAGTTTGCGGTGCTTCTTCTTGGCCATCCGCTTGCGACGCTTCTTGATAACAGAACCCACGAATACGACCGATCTGTGTGGAGGAGAGCTACCGAGCGAGCCTACCGCCCAGCACCGGTGTGGATGGGTGGCCGCCTCGACACGGCATGCGGTGGTCGGACGGTACCACCGAGTCCGGGAGGGGCCGCCCAGCGCGGTTGGCGGCCGCGGCGGGACTGGCCCTGTCGGCAGAGGCCAGCTAGCTGGAGCGACCTAGTTCGGCCGAGCGGTCGCGGGCGGCCGTGAGGGCGTCGAGGATGGCCGCGCGCACGGCCCGGCGGTCGAGCTCGAGCAGCGCGGCGGCGGTGGTCCCGGCGGGCGAGGTCACCGCCTCGCGCAGCAGCGCCGGATGCTCACCGGTCTCCCGGAGCATGCGGGCCGATCCCAGCGCCGTCTGCACCATCAGCTCGGCCGCGAGGGGCCGGGGCAGGCCGAGCAGCACCCCCGCCTCGACCATGGCGTCGAGCAGGTAGAAGAAGTATGCCGGGCCGCTGCCGGACAGGGCGGTGATGGCATCCAGCTGCGTCTCGGGGACCCGGACCACCCGGCCGACGGCGCCGAGCAGGGCCTCGGTCCGGTCCAGGTGCTCGTCGCCCGCGTGCCGGCCGGCGCACAGTGCCGACATCGCCTCGCCGACCAGCAGCGGAGTGTTCGTCATCACGCGCACCACCGGCGTTCCGGCCGGCAACGCGTCCTGCAGCGCGGTAAGCGTGATCCCCGCCGCCAACGACACGACGAGCGTGCCGGCCTCGAGCACGCCGCCGATGTCCGCCAGCAACGCGGCCGTGTCGTGCGGCTTGACGGCCACGACGACCACGTCCGCGCCGGCCACGGCCTCCTTCGGCGCGGCCCCCGCGACGCCGTGCTCATCCGACACCGCCGCCGCCCGGGCCGGGTCCTTCTCGGCCACGACGATCTCCCTCGGCTCGACGCCGGAGCGCAACAGCCCAGTCAGGAGCGCCTCCCCCAGCCGTCCCACGCCCACGATCGCCACAGTCATGCCCACTCCTCCGCCCAAACGCGCCCAACCGCCCGCCAGCGCCGCCCCGCCGATTCGCGGCACATGGTTCTCGTACATGCGACCTTGTCGGGCCCAGGGGACGAATCGGCGGGGACCCTGCGACCGCTCCATGTGGATCCTGCGACCGCTCCATGTGGATATGGAAACTAGCGGAGGCTGTCAGAGCGTGACCGAGGTCAGGGGCGGCGGGCGACCACGAGCACGGTACGGAAGGGCTCCTCGATGATCCCGTCGGGAAAGGCACGCAGCATCGAGCGGCGCTCGGCGTCCAGGAAGTCCGCCAACCGGTCGCCGATCTCGGCGACGTAGGACTTCGAGCGCAGCCACGTCAGGTACGTGTCGACATCGATCCGGCGGGCCCACCGGCCGGCGAGCGTGACGACGTCGGCGAACTGGCCGGTCCAGCGCAGCTCGTCGGCGTACGGCCGGGCCCGGTAGCCGCGCTGGTAGGCGGGGTTCATCACCTCCAGCCGGTCCTGCTGGCGGCCCCACCATTGCTCGTCCTCGGCATCGACGTCGTTCCACCACACGGCTAGTGCCCCGCCGGGGCGCAGCACCCTGGCCGCCTCCGCGGCCGCGGCCGGCACCCGCACCCAGTGCCATGCCTGCGCGTAGCAGACGAGGTCGGCCACGCCGGCGCGCAACGGCAGCGCCTCCGCGTCGGCGAGCACGGCGGGGATCCCCGGAGTGCGTTCCCGCAGCCGCGCGAGCATCGCCGCACCGATGTCCAAGGGCACCACCCGGGCACCGCGGCCGAGCAGGCACCGGGTCGCGATGCCGGTGCCTGCGCCTACCTCCACCACGTCCGCGCCGGCGAGTGGGCGCCCGGCCAGCCGGGCGAGATCGTCGAACAGGGCGTCCGGGTAGGTGGGCCGCGCCGCGTCATAGGCGTCGACCAGCGGATCGAACAGCGAACGTGAACCCATACCTCGATCGTGGCACCAATTACCAGAGGCGGGCCACGCCCGCGGCGTTACCGAGGTGGGGCCACACCCGCGGCACGCCGGAGATGAGCGGCCCGGGAGGCGTCAGCGCCTGGCCGCGCGCGAAGGGCTCGCGGCGGCGGGGGCCGCGAGGTTGAGACGGGTGAAGGCGAGCGCCTCGGCGAGGTCGATCTCGCGCTGTGCCCGCGTCTCGGCGCGACGAGTGTTGATCTCGACGACGACCGTGCCGTCGAAGCCCCTGGTCGCCAGCCGCTCGAGCAGCTGCGCGCACGGCTGATTGCCTCGCCCCGGCACCAGGTGCTCGTCCTTCGCGGAGCCGGAGCCGTCGGCGAGGTGAACGTGCGCCAGCCGGTCGCCGAGTGCGTCGGCCATGGCCAGCGCGTCCGAGCGGGAGACGGAGGTGTGCGACAGGTCCAGCGTCACGTGCCGGTAGCCGTCCTCGACGGGCGACCAGTCCGGCAGGTAGGCCGACACCTCACGGCCGCGGGCTCGCAGCGGGAACATGTTCTCCACCGCGAAGTGGACGTCGGTCTCCTGCGCCATCCGCTCGATGCCGGCGACGAAGTCGCGGCCGTAGTCGCGCTGCCAGCGAAACGGTGGGTGGACGACCACGGTCGACGCCCCAAGGGACTCGGCCGCGGCACGGGCGCGCACGAGCTTCCCCCATGGGTCGGTGCCCCATACCCGCTGCGTGAGCAACAGGCACGGCGAGTGGATCGCGAGCACAGGGATGCCGTGGTAGTCGACCAGCCGGCGAAGCGCCTGGGTGTCCTGGCTGACGGGGTCCGTCCAGACCATGATCTCGATGCCGTCGTAGCCGAGGCGGGCGGCCATCTCGAAGGCGGCGGGCGTCGACTCGGGGTAGGTCGACGCGGTGGACAGCGCGATCTTCGCCGCCGGGATGCGCGCGACCCGATCCGACCCGTTGCGGACAGCGACAATTTTCCGTGGTTCCGTGCCGTTCACCGCATCCGACGGCCGGGTTTGCGACGTCGCGGCGTGACTCGCGCCATCCGCGTCGGCCCCGGCCGCGGCCGCGGCGGCCTCCCGTCCAAGGTTGCGTATCACCCGCACCCGAACACCCTCCTCCCCTACCAGGCCCCACAGCCGCGCCCCCGCGCAGCCATCCGGCCCACATCTCAGGCTAGGCCATCGAGCGGAGCGGGCCCGTCAGGCCGCCCGCGGACGATCTCACGCTGCGTATCAGTGGCGGGAGCGGAACCGCCGGACGGCGGGAGGGCGGGACGCGGGTGTCGGCCAGCGGGAGGCCCGGTCAGCCGAAGTTCAGGGTGTCCAGTCGGCGCAGGATGATGCCCTCCCGCAACGCCCACGGGCAGATCTCGACCTCGTCGACCGAGAGCAGGTCCATCGTCTCGACGGCGACCACCGCGCCGGCCGCGAGCTGGCCCGCGCGGGAGGCGGACACCCCGGGCAACGAGACCCGCACGGCCGACGGCATCCGGCAGACCGTCTTCGCCGCGGCCTCCAGGTCGGTCCGGCGCAGCACCCGGCGCACGTAGGGACCACGGCTGTAGGGCTCGGCGCCGGCGATCCTGGCCAGCGAGCGGAACGTCTTCGAGGTGGCGACGGCCCTGGTCGGCTCGCCGACGTGGTAAAGCTTGCCGACGACCGGCGCGATCTGGGCACGCACGTAGCGGCGCAGCTCGGCCAGCTGCCGATGGCTCGGCGGGTCGGTGGGCAGCCAGTCCCTGGTCAGCCGGCTCGCGCCCAGGGGCAGCGAGGCGACGACATCCGGTTCCTCGTCCATCCCGGCGCCGATCTCCAGCGAGCCGCCGCCGATGTCCATCGCCAGCAGCCGGCCCGCGCTCCAGCCGAGCCAGCGGCGCACCGCGAGGAAGGTCAGCCGGGCCTCGTCCTCGCCAGGCAGCACCTCGACCGCGACGCCAGTCACGGAGCGCAGCCGGGCAAGAACCTCGTCACTGTTCGTGGCATCACGCAGGGCCGACGTGGCGAACGCCACGAGATCGAAGACGGCGAGCTCCTCGGCCTGCCTACGCAGGTCGCGGATGCAGTCGATCAGCGCATGCTCGCCGCTCACCGACAGTGCGCCGCCACCATCCAGCAGCT
Source organism: Pseudofrankia coriaricola (assembly GCF_032027725.1). Taxonomy (NCBI): domain Bacteria; kingdom Bacillati; phylum Actinomycetota; class Actinomycetes; order Frankiales; family Frankiaceae; genus Pseudofrankia; species Pseudofrankia coriaricola. Next base: position 316,466 of record NZ_JASNFO010000002.1, read on the forward strand.
CGACGAGCCGCAGGGGCACCCGCGCACTCGCCGCGGGCCGCGGCGCCGCGCCGTGGTGGGCGTCGACCACCAGCAGGTGGACGGTGTTCGAGCCGATGTCGATGACACCGAGCCGCATCGGCTGAGCGGGCGGCGCCGGCAGCGCGACCGCCGTGGCGCGCCGCTGGCTGGGCGGCGCGGTGCCCACCGGGACCACCGCGCCGGGGCTCGCCGTTCCGACGGGGCCGCCGACCGGACCCGCCGGCACGAGCGATGCCGACGCGACCGCCAACCGGCGCGGCACCAAGGCCGTACCCGGCACGATCCGCGGCGCGTCGCCGGGATCCTCCTCGGGCACCTCCGTGTTCCCGGCCGCCGCCCTGGCCGTCGGCGAGAACCTCAGCCGCATCGCTCGTCCCCCCATGTCTACCGGCCGCCTCCGGCCGCGCGAGGCTTCGCCATCGTCGCGCGGCCTTTGGCCGGGTCTACCGGCCGCCTCCGGCCGCGCGAGGCTTCGCCATCGTCGCGCGGCCTTTGGCCGGGTCTACCGGCCGCCTCCGGCCGCGCGAGGCTTCGCCATCGTCGCGCGACACCCACGTACCAGGCATCGAGCAACGAACGAGGCTACGCGCCGGCCCCGGTGCCCCGCCGCCGACACGGCACACCCTCACTACCCGCTCACCAGTGCGAACCGCACGGTGACCGCGCAACTCGGGCGAGACGTATCCGCGGAACGCCGACCGGAGTCGACATGCATACGGGACCGCCTACGGCTCGAACTTGTAGCCAAGTCCTCTGACGGTCACGAGGTGGCGTGGGTTGCCCGGCTCGGACTCGATCTTCGCCCGCAGGCGCTTGACGTGGACGTCGAGCGTCTTGGTGTCACCGACGTAGTCCGACCCCCAGACCCGGTCGATCAGCTGTCCACGGGTCAGTACCCGACCGGTGTTCCGCAGGAACATCTCCAGCAGCTCGAACTCCTTGAGCGGCAGGGCGACCTGCGCTCCGTGCACGGTCACGACATGCCGCTCGACGTCCATCCGCACGCCGCCGGCCTCCAGGGTGACGGGCGCGGCCTCGTCCGGCTCGCTGCCTCGCCGGCGCAGCACGGCTCGGATCCTGGCGACGAGCTCACGCGAGGAGAACGGCTTGGTGACGTAGTCGTCGGCTCCGAGCTCCAGGCCGAGCACCTTGTCGATCTCGCTGTCCTTGGCGGTGAGCATGATCACCGGCACCGAGGACTTCTGCCGCAGCGCTCGGCACACCTCCGTGCCGGACAGGCCCGGCAGCATGACGTCGAGCAGCACGAGGTCGGCCCCGTGGCGTTCGAAGTCCGACAGCGCGGTGTGCCCGTCCGCCGCCACGGCGACGTCGAAACCCTCGCGTTCCAACATGAAGGACAGTGCCTCCGAGAAGGACTCCTCGTCCTCCACCACGAGCAGGCGGGTCACCGGTCACTCTTCCTTTCACGAACCGTCGTCAGGGTGGTCACGCGTGACCGGGCCGACGACGGCGATGTTCTCTGGTGGTCACTGCTCGAGGACTTGCTGATCTGCTGGCTGGTCGTCCTCCGACCACCCGCCTGTTAACTGATTGTTACGTGCCGTGTAGTCCTTCGTGGCCTGTTCCTCGGGCTCGTGGCTGCTGGATGGGTCTTGTTCGGACGACGGCGCGGGCGGAGGGGCCGCGGGCTCGCCGTCCCGATGGTCCGCCGTCGCGTCCGCGCCGTCAGCCGGATCACCGAGTTCGGTGGTCGCTGGCTCGACGGCTTCCTGTCCAGGGGATTCGGCACCCGGCTCCTCCCCCTCCGCCGGGTCGTCGAGATCCGCGTCCTGGTTGTCGGCCTGGTCGTCCAGGTAGGTGGGCAGGCGCAGGGTGAAGGTCGAGCCGGCGCCCTCCGCGCTCCAGACGCCGACCGAACCGCCGTGGTTGGTCACGATGTGCTTGACGATCGCGAGGCCCAGCCCGGTGCCGCCGGTCTCCCGGGAACGTGCCGGATCGGCCCGGTAGAAGCGCTCGAAGACCCGCTCCAGGTCCTTCTCCGCGATTCCGACGCCCTCGTCCGCGACGGAGATCTCCACGGTGTCGCCGACACAGCGGACGCCAAGCCCGACCCTGGTGCCTCGCGGCGAGTAGCTCACCGCGTTCTCCAGCAGGTTGGCCACCGCGGTCACCAGCTGGGACTCGTCCCCGAGCACCCCGGCGTCGGTCTGCCCGATGACGGCCACCGAGATCCCCTGGTTCTGCGCCGCCAGCCGGTTGCGGTCCACCGCCTCCGTGACCACATTGCCCACCGCGACCGGCTTCATCACCGGCAACGGGTCAGCACCCTGCAGCCGGGAGAGATGGATGATCTCCTGGACGAGCCGGGCCAGCCGGGCTGACTCGTGCGTCATCCGGTCGGCGAACCGGCGCACGGCCACCGGGTCCTCGCTGGCCGCCTGCACGGCCTCGGCGAGCAGGTGCAGCGCGCCGACCGGGGTCTTCAGCTCATGGCTCACGTTGGCCACGAAGTCGCGGCGGACGGCCTCGACCCGCCGGGACTCGGTGACGTCATCGAGAATGACGGCTATGTGACCTCGGCCACCCAACGGCCGGGTTCGTGCCCGCACGGCGACCGCCTCCTGGTCGGGGCGCGGCCGAGTAAGCGGGGGCGGCGGCACCGGCGGCAGGTCCAGCTCACCGTCGAGCCCGGCACCCACCTCACGGGTGCGCCGCACCAGGTCCAGCACCGACTCGAGGGCGACCTTGCTGCCGGTGACCACGCCCATCGCGTGCGCTGCCTGGTTCGCCAGCGCGACCTCGTCGTTCACGGTCAGCACGAGCACGCCGGACGGCAGCGCCGCGACCAGCCGACGCAGCTGGCTGGCCGGCAGCGTGGCATCGAGGTCGTCGGTCGGCAAGCCGGACTGGGAGGCGTGCGCCCAGCGGACCGGCGGCCGCCGGTCCGGTGGCCGTGCCGGCCCGGCGGGCGGTGGCGTCGGTGAGGTCATCCGCGCACCGCCGCGAGGCGGCCCCCCGCCACCCGGCGGGTGGCATCCTGCCGGACGATCCGGTGCACATCGTCAAACCCGTGCACATCGTCAAGCCAGTGCACATCGTCAAGCCAGTGCACATCGTCAAGCCAGTGCACATCGTCAAATGTCGGTGCGGCAGAGCAGGCCGGCGCGGACCGGGCTGCGTACCGTAGCATGCTTGTCACATCATTCACCGACCTGTCGCCCACGCGCCGAATGTTAGGTGCCCCCGCGCCCTCCGCGGGCCGCCGAACGGTTCAGCTCGGCGGTTCGTCGCTAGGTGTTCATCCCCGCTAACGTCAACGTTCACCGGGTCGCGGTGAGGTCACCGCATCTTCGACCAATCAGAAGCAGCGAACTCGGGTCGACGAGTCCCGAGTCCGTGCCACGGCGCAGCCGTGGGTCCGGCATCGCCGCCGACAGCGGCGCCCCGGCTACTGAGGCGAGCGACCAGGCAGAGCACGCCGGGCGGGCACCTGAACCCGAACGACGATCACGACATAGATCATGAAGAGGAGTCCGCCGGTGCGGGACGTCTTCCGCGAGGAGCTCGAGGGCATCACAGCTTCCCTCGTCGAGATGGCAAACCTGGTCGCGTCGGCCATGGCGCGCGCGACCACGGCGCTGCTCGACGCCGACCTCAGGCTCGCCGAGCAGGTCATCACGGCCGACGAGACCGTCGACCTGCTGCGCAACGAGCTCGAGGAGCGTGCCTTCGACATCCTGGCCCGCCAGGCCCCGGTCGCGACCGACGCCCGGGTGATCGTCACCACGCTGCGCATCGTGGCTGACCTGGAGCGGATGGGCGACCTGGCGCTGCACGTGGCGAAGGTGGCCAGGCGCCGTTACCCAGGCGGGGCCGTTCCCCCGGAGCTGCGCGGCACGATGACCGAGATGGGCCAGGTAGCGCAGCGGATCGTCGCCAAGGCCGGCTCCGTCATCGCCAGCCGTGACACCGAGCTCGCCCGCGAGCTCGAGGCCGACGACGACGCGATGGACAACCTGCACCGCCAGGTTTTCCACATCCTGCTGGAGCGGCCGTGGCCACATGGCATGGAGGCCGCGATCGACATCACCCTGTGCGGCCGTTTCTACGAGCGCTACGCCGACCATGCGGTCTCGGTCGCCCGTCGCGTCGTCTACCTCGTGACCGGCGTCAAGGAATAGGGGTCAAGGCGGGTCGGGCTGGGGCGCCTCGCGCCCCAGCCCGCTGCCCAAGCGCGTGGGTTACTTCTTCTTGCCCTGAGCCGCGACGGCGGCGGCCGCCAGTTCCGCGGCGTCGGGGTCGAGATAGGCGGACGAGATCACCTTCAGGTCGGCGTCCAGCTCGTAGCGCAGCGGGATGCCGGTCGGGATGTTGAGGCCGGCGATGTCCGCGTCGCTGATCCCATCGAGGTGCTTGACCAGCGCGCGCAGCGAGTTGCCGTGCGCGGCGACCAGGACGGTCCGCCCGGCCCGCAGGTCCGGCACGATCGCGTCGTACCAGTAGGGCAGCATCCGGACGACGACGTCCTTGAGGCATTCGGTCTTCGGAACGAGGTCCGGCGCGAGCTCGGCGTAGCGCTCGTCGACGCCGCTTTCCTGGCGATCTGTGATCTCCGGCGGCGGGGTGTCGTAGGAGCGGCGCCAGAGCGTGAACTGCTCCTCGCCGTACTTCTCCAGCGTCTCGGCCTTGTCGAGGCCCTGCAGGCCGCCGTAGTGCCGCTCGTTGAGCCGCCAGCTGCGACGGACCGGGATCCACAGCCGTCCGGCTGCGTCGAGGACGATCCAGGCTGTCCGTATCGCTCTGGTGAGCAGGGACGTGTGCAGGACGTCCGGCAGTACGCCGGCCTCGCGCAGCAGCTCGCCGCCGCGGGTGGCCTCCTTGACGCCCTTCTCGGACAGGTCGACGTCCACCCAGCCGGTGAACAGATTTTTCTGGTTCCAGGTGCTTTCGCCATGGCGGAGCAGGACGAGAGTCGGCATGGCCTCGATCCTGCCCGCTGCTCCCCGCCTCCGGCCATACCCGTCCGCTCTCCGCGCGACGTGACGTCCGTCGACCTGGTGTGGCACGCGCCGCCCGCCGGCACGCGAAGGATGACAGGCCGGACATAACAGGCCCGGGAACGTGAAAACCCCCGGGTACTTCCGCGTCGGTGCGTGGCACACGACGCGGGCCGTCGGGACGACGACGGCACCCGGGGGCCCGGTAACTGCCTGGTACTCGCCGGCCGGGGCTCATGGGCACCCGGATGGGGACGGTGTCCCGCTCGGTGAGGACCACGAGACCGGCTAGCTGACAGTCACCTCACGCGTCCAAGAAATACACAACTCTGGACCACCTCCCTTCTCGTGTACCGACGACGCTACGCGCGACCGGGGCGGGACGGCAACGCCTTTTCTCGACCCCGACCAGCCGCCACGCAGGAACCCGTTCTGGTGAGGCGTCCGCGGGTCGCGCCGGCCGAGGACGACCCCGTTCCAGTGAGGCGCCAGCCCAACCCAGCCACCAGTAGCGACAGCGCATTGGCGACCACCGCCCGCGACAGCGCATTGGCGCACCGCCACCGCAACCACATCCCGACCCCGACCCACACCAGCCCCGGCCATACACCTCAACCCCGAAACCAGGCCGGGAGGGCGCCCTAGGCGCCCGACAGGCGCCGCGGCCGGCGGTCGCGCAAGCGACCTTCCGGCCAGCGGCGCCCTAGACTTGACGGTGTGGCCGCAGAGGTCTATCGGCAGTCGATGACATCAACGAGCACGGCGCCCGTCCATGCGGCGCCGGCTTCCAGCGCGCTGGCCTCCGATGCACCGGCCGAGGTCTCGGCCGCCGCCGAGGGGCGGGACGGCTGGCAGTCACGGCTGCGCGGTCGTGGGTACCGGCTGACACCGCAGCGCCAGCTCGTGCTGGAGGCGGTCGCGAGGCTCGGCCACGCGACGCCGGAGGCGATCGTCACCGAGGTGCGCCGCACCGCCACCGCCGTCAACATCTCGACCGTCTATCGCACGCTGGACCTGCTCGAGGAGCTCGGGCTGGTCTCCCACGCCCACCTCACCCACGGTGCGCCGACCTACCACGTCGCCGGGCGGGACCGGCACATCCACCTGGTGTGCGGCGGCTGCGGGACGATCAGCGAGCTGTCCCCCGACCGGCTCACCGGGCTGGTCGACGCGCTGCGCGAGGAGCTCGGGTTCACCGTGAACGTCGACCACGTCGCGCTGGCCGGCCGGTGTGCGGACTGTTCCGCGCGCGCCCACGGTTGACTACGGACATGAGCAGCTCCCCGGTCGATGCCACCGCCGACTCCGCCGCGGCGACAGCCGCCGGCTACCGCTCCCCGCTGCTGGGCCTGCCCGGGGCGGTCGCCGCGGACGGCCCGGACGCCGGAGTGGCGGCGCACTACGGTGACCCGCTGCGCGAGCAGCGCCGGGCGGCGGCCGGCGCCGCCCTGGTGGACCGCTCGCACCGGGGCGTGCTGCGCGTCGACGGTGCCGACCGGCTGACCTGGCTGCACAGCCTGACGTCGCAGCACCTGAGCGCGCTGCGCCCGATGCGCGGCACCGAGGCGCTGCTGCTCTCGCCACACGGCCACGTCGAGCACCATCTGGTTCTCGCGGATGACGGCGCCACCACCTGGATCGACGTGGAGCCCGGCTCCGGCGCCGCCGGCGTCTCCAGCGAGGCTGGCGCACTGCTGGCATTCCTGGAGTCGATGCGTTTCCTGCTGCGGGTGGAGCCCGCGGACGCGACGGCGACGACGGCCGTGCTCTCGGTCCTCGGCCCGCGCGCAGCGGCGGCGGTCGCGGGCGCGCTGGGTGCCGACGCACCGGGCGACAAGGCCGGCGACGGCGACGTACCGACGGACTGGGCCGCAGCGCCGGCCGGGGGCGCGGCCGGCCTCCCGACGGAGGCGGGTCCCTACCCGCTGGCCCGGTTCGGACCCGGCGTGCTGGCCCGGCGGATGCCGTACGGCGTGGACCTGCTGGTGGAAAGGACCCAGCTCGGGGACGTCGCGGCCCGGCTGCGCGCCGCCGGCGTGGAGCCGGCCGGCGTCGAGGCCTTCGAGGCCGAGCGCGTCGCCGCCCACCGGCCGCGGCTCGGCGTCGACACCGACCACCGCACGATCCCGAACGAGGTCGGCTGGCTCACCAGCGCGGTGCACCTGGACAAGGGCTGCTACCGCGGCCAGGAGACGGTCGCCCGCGTCCAGAACCTTGGCCGCCCGCCGCGCAGGCTGGTGCTGCTGCACCTCGACGGGGCGCTGGCCGCGCCCGGCTCTCCCGTGACGGCCGCCGGCCGCCAGGTCGGGTTCGCCGGCTCGTCCCGGATGCACGCCGAGCTCGGCCCCATCGCGCTGGCGATGCTCAAGCGCACGGTGCCGGACGACGCCGCCCTCGTCGTCGCCGACCCGGATGGCCACGAGGTCGCCGCCCAGATCGACCCGGGCTCCGGTCCCGTGCGCCCAGACCGTCCCGCCGGTCACGTTCTGCGCTAACGGCACAGACGGAACCGGCGACGGAACACCGCTGACTGGCGCGGCCCGGCTGGCCGCCGTCCGTGCCACGGGTCATTCCTTCCGCGGGCCTTCCGCGGAACCCCTGCTTTGATCACGGATCGTGACACTGGTCCCGGCGGACATATCTGGCGACTGCCGGTGACCGCCCACCGAAACCGGAGGATCGCCTCGGCCGATCTCCAGTTAGTGACAAGTAGCCCGCGAGTGCCGCCGCGCCCGAGACCGCAGTCAAGCGGTCCTTCGGCCCCGTGCAGTGACCACTTGGGACTACACGGTCTCGCCACGCCACCGAGCACCCCTCGGCGAGGCCGATCGTGACACCGTCTGGCCCGGTCAGCGGCCTGGAGGCCGGCGCCGGCCTACTGGGCGCTCAGCACCCCTTGGCCGGGGGTGTGCAATACAGACCCCCGAGTGGGCTCCTTGCAACACCAATGCACGCATCGCACCACGCTCAGCGCTATCGATGACAGATGTCGCGACATAGCGTTGCCATGCGCCTACGAAACGTCCATCGGGCGACAGACAGCGACCGTCACGGAGCGCATGCGTTCCTGGCTTCGGACGGTCGCGGGAGCGGACAGGCCGACGGCGTCCTGCCTGCCCTTCAGCACAGCTGTCGCCAACGGATAACCGTGCACGCATATCCGAGGAGATCGTCGATGCTGACGGAGAACGCTCAGGCCTGCGCACACCCACTGGCCTTCGTCCGCGCCCAGCGAGGCTGGTCGTACCAGAAGCTCGCTCGCGTCGTCGCCAAGAGGGCTCGTGACCTGGGCGTGGCGAACATGGCCGCTGAGCGGCAGAAGGTATGGCGCTGGGAGCACCGCGGTGTCGTCCCCGACAGGGTGTCCCAGCTGGCGCTCGCCACCGAGCTCGGCGTACCCACCGAGCGGCTGGAGTCCCACCCCTGGCCGTCCTGGCTTCCGACCGGTGACAACGTGCGCACCGACTACCCCTGGACACAGGCCGGCAGCCTGTCCGCGCTGACCGACGTTGTCCAGGACGCGCTGACCGACCGCCGCGGATTCCTCACCATCAGCGGATCCGGGGTCGCGAGCCTCGCCACCGAGTGGCTCGGCCTGGAGCCGGCCCGCCTCGTGGGCGCGCTGGACGGCGGTCTGGTCGACGAGCAGATCGTGCACCGGATCGCCCACAACATCCCCGGGCTCCGAGTGATGGACGATCGGCTCGGCGGCGAGAGCGTGCGCCGCCTGGTGGACGCGGAGCTGGGCGTCGTCGCCGAGCTCCTCGCCCGCGGCCGCTACCCGGAGAAGATCGGCCGCGAGCTGCACACCGTCGCCGCCGAGCTCGCCCGCTTCGCCGGCTGGGTGTCGTTCGACGCCGGCTACCAGACCGCCGCCCAGCGCTACTGGGTCACCGCCCTGCACGCGGCCCACGTCGGCGGCGACCGTCTGCTGGGTGCCAACGTGCTCAAGAACATGTCGCTGCAGTGCGTCGACTTCTCCCGGCCCGCTGAGGCCATCGAACTCGCCGAGGCCGCGGTCCGCACCGCCGGCGCCACCACCGGCCGGGTCGGCGCGATGCTGCACATGCGCAAGGCCCGGGCGCACGCCGCGCTCGGCGACCAGGTCGCCTGCACGCGCGAGCTCGCCGTCGCCGAGGCCGCGTTCAGCCGCGCCCGGCCGCAGGAACCGTCGTGGGCGGTCTACTTCGACGAGGCCGAGTTCCAGGCCCAGGTCGGCTGCTGCTACATCGACCTCGGCCATCTGCCCTCGGCCGACCGGTGGCTCGGCAACGCCCTGGCCAGCCACCCGGCCGAGAAGGTCCGCGACCACGCGACCTACCTGCTGCGCCGTGCGGGCGTCCAGATCGACCTGGGCAACCTCGACGCCGGCTGCGCGCTGGCCACCGAGGCCGTCCCGCTGCTGACCGTCACCCGGTCCCGGCGCAACGCCCGCCGCGCCGACGAGGTCCGCCGCCGCCTGCGCCGCCACGCCGCGGTCCCCGCCGCCCGCGACCTCGACGCGCAGCTCGCCGAAATGGTCTAGGGCAACCCCAAATAGCCGGGGTCGGCCTAAAAGGTTGTTGCTGGTTCCCTCCGTCCGGGCTGTGTCTCTGGTTCGCTCCGTGCGGGCGGCGCGCTCCGGCCCCGTACTCGCTTCGCTCCCAAGGGACCTCCGCGCGCCGTCCTCCTGCGCTCACGGGCGCTGCGGCGACCTCGCTGCGGCCCCCCTACGTCGCTTCGCTCGTAGGAGGGCCTCCGCGAGGCGCGCCTCCGCGCCCAGCCCGGTTGCTTGCCGCTGTGACGTCGCGAGTCCGAAGCTGCCGTCTCGGTGGGGCCACTTCGCTTCGCTCGTAGGGCGCCTTCGCGCCTGATCGGTGGGAACTATTCCAGATCAGGTCCCACCTTGGATTGGCGCCGTTCAAGCGCATCGCAACCGAGCTGGCGCGAAGGCGCACCTCCGTGGAGGTCTCCCTACAAGCGAAGCGAGGTAGGGGGCTCCACAGGCTGGTCCCAGCTTGGTGACGTTCAAACGACACGCCACCGGGCTGGCGCGGAGGCGCACCTCCGCGGAGGCCCGGCCACGAGCGAAGCGACGTGGTTGGGCCGCAGCGGAGGTCGCCGCAGCGCACGTTCGCGGAGGAGGACACGGCGCGGAGGTCCCGTGGGAGCGAAGCGAGTACGGGGCCGGAGCGCCGTGCCCGCACGGAGCGAACCAGAGACACAGCCCGCACGGAGCGAACCAGAAACAACCTTCCACCCCGACCCGCTAAACCATTCGGCCACGGGAGCGAACCGGGTTAAGAAACGGCTACCTCGGTCAGGGCGTTGGCGGTGGCTTGGGGTTCGGTGATCATCAGGTCGTGGCCGGTGTCGATGTCCCAGAGGCGGCCGTCGGCGCGGGCCTTCGCCATCAACTCCGGATCCCTGGTGGCCAGCGTGGACGTGCAGACGATGTGGTACTGCGGGATCGCCCACACCGCGGCCTCGTTGGTGAGCGTCAGCGGCTGCTCGAAGCACCGCCAGGGGTGCGGGGTCAGCCGGTCGGCCATCCAGGCGATGTCGTCGGGGTTGGTCACCCCGTAGAAGGCGCCCGCCTCGGGGAACGGGATGAGCACGAGCTCGACGCCGTCGACCACCTTTCCCGTCGGGCGGGTCGCCTGGATGATCGGCCCGGCGACGTCGACCAGCGACTGGCCATTGACCGGGTTCGCCGCGTCCAGGTAGACGAGGCGCCCGACCCGGTCGGCGGCCCGGTCCGCGATACCGGTGATGACCATCCCGCCGTAGCTGTGCCCGACGAGGATCACGTCGCGCAGGTTCTCGTAGTGCAGCAGGGCGACGACGTCCTGGATGTGCAGGTCGAGGTCGACGTGCGGGCCGACCAGGTGCGCCCGTTCCCCTAACCCGGTCAGCGTGGGGGCGTACACCTCGTGTCCGGCCGCCCGAAGCAGCCGGGCGACGGGCTGGTAACACCAGCCACCGTGGCCACCCCCGTGTACCAGGACGTAAGTCGCCATGATCCAGTCTCCTCCGCGGCGAGGGAGCCGATCGGCGGCACCGGACGGATTCGCCGGAACCAGGACCAGGCACCCGAGTAACGTGGTTACCGAGGTAACCACGTTACTCTAAGGACGTCAAGCAGGGCCTTGCCGTCCTTTGCCGTTAGAGGGTTCAAGCGTGACGTCACCGAGCTGGCGCGGAGGCGCGCCTCCGCGGAGGCCTGCCTACGAGCGAAGCGATGTAGGCGGGCCGCAGCGGAGGTCGCCGCAGCGCCCGTGAGCGCAGGAGGACACGGCGCGGAGGTCCCTTGGGAGCGAAGCGAGTACGGGGCCGTAGCGCCGTGCCCGCACGGAGCGAACCAGTAACACGGAGGGAGGCTCGCCCGGTGGCGGAGTTACGGCAGACCGACGTCATCGTCGACGTCGTCCTCGCGCTCCTGGAATCCGAGGGCTACGACGCCGTTCAGCTGCGCGCGGTGGCCCGCCAGGCCCACGTCTCACTTGCGACGATCTACAAGCTGTTCCCCACCCGGGACGAGCTCATGGTCACCGCGGTCGAACGGTGGATGGCCAAAAACGGCTGCGCGCCGGTACCACCGCCACCACCCGACGAGACCCTCTACGACGGCCTCATGCGGGTGTTCCGGCACGTCTTCGAACCGTGGGAGCGCAGCCCGCGCATGCTCGAGGCCTATCACCGCGCCCGCATGACGCCGGGCGGGGAACGTCTCGAACGACAGACGGCGGCCATCATCGAGCCCGCGGGACAGGCCGTGCTGGCGGCGGGTGAGCCCGGCTATGTGGAGGACGTCGCCCTCATCCTGACCAACGTCGCCTACGCCGTCGTCGCCCGGTTCGCCGCCGGTGAACTCGACAACACCGCCATCCTCCCGGCGCTCGAGCGCGCCGCGTACCGGCTCACCGCGAACAACGAGCCCGCCGCGCGTGCGGCCGGTGAGCGCTCCACCACGGCCCGGCGGGCGGCGCGGGAGGCACAGCACGAGACCGAGAGCACCTGACTGAGGCACCTGACCGACTGGTCCAGCCGCCGGTCGACGGCCGTGGCCGCGCCGCCGGGTCGCATGGCGGCCGCTGTCGCATGGCGCGGTCTGCCCCCTGGCGGCTAGTCGACGCCTATCAGCGCTCCGTCGCCGGTGAAGAAGGCCAGAGCGGTGGCCGGGGCTGTCAGCGTGACCGGGGCCCCGGAACGCGTCGCGTCCGGGGTTCCTCCCGCGTCGGTCTGACGAGCGGGGACGCGGACGGCCACGGCACCGGCCGCGGTCTGCACGTAGACCACCCGTTCGGCGCCCAGGCGTTCGGAGACGACGACGTTGCCCGCGATCCGCAGCGAGCTGTCCGGCTGGGTGGCCGCCGGCGCGTCGGGCGCGGCCGTCGTGCCACCCGGGGAACCGGCCGTCGCGGGGGCGAGCTCGAGGCCCTCGGGGCGCACGCCCACAGCGGTGGAGCCCGCGGGGGCGGTGACGGCGAAACCAGGACCGCGCAGGACGCCCTCGGTGAGGGCACCGTCGAGGACGGTCATCGGTGGGCTGCCGACGAAGGTGGCGACGAAGCGGGTCGCGGGACGGTCGTAGATCTCGTCAGGGGTGCCCAGCTGTTCCAGGCAGCCGGCGTTGAGGACGGCGACCCGGTCGCCGACGGCCATCGCCTCCGACTGGTCGTGGGTCACGAACAGCGCGGTCGAGCCGAGCCGGCGCAGCAGCGCGACGATCTCGACGCGCAGCTCGACGCGCAGCTTCGCGTCCAGGCCGGACATCGGCTCGTCGAGCAGCACCACCCGGGCGCGCCGGGCCAGCGCCCGGCCGATCGCGACCCGCTGGCGCTGGCCGCCGGACATCTGCGCCGGCCTGCGGTCGGCGAGCGCTCCGATGCCCAGCATCTCCAGGGTCTCGTGGGCGCGCGCCACGGCCGCGGACTTGGACATCCTGCGGCCGTAGCGCAGCGCCAGCGTCAGATTGTCCAGCGCCGACAGGTGCGGGTAGAGCGCGTAGTGCTGGAACACCAGGGCGACGTCCCGCTGGTGCGGGGCGAGGCCGGCCTGGTCGGCGCCCGCGAACAGCAGCCGGCCGGAGGTGGGGGCCTCCAGGCCGGCGCAGATGCGCAGCAGGGTCGACTTGCCGGAGCCGGACGGGCCGAGCAGCGCGACGATCTCCCCCGGGCGCACCGACATGGTCATGTCGGCGAGCGCCCTGACCGGGCCGAAGTCCCGGCCGAGGCCCTCCATGTCGATCGGCACGCCCGCGGTGCCGGCGGCGGTCGCCGCCAGCGCGTCATCGCCGGGCCGCACGGCCAGCTCCGTCACTCCAGCTCCTCGTCGTTCCCAGCGGAAGGGTCTTCGGCGGCGCGCCGGCGGGGCGCGCCGCCGGCGACCGTCAAGCGGTCAGCTGCGTGGCCTTGGTCTGGGCGTCGCGCATCGCGGTTGTCGGGTCGGTGCCCGTCATCGCGCGGATCACCTGGTCGGTGATCGCCTGCGGGACCTCACCGCCGCGGGTGCCCGGCCACGCCGGCGCCTGGGTGAGCGAGCCGGCCAGGTTCTTGAACGGCACCAGCTCGGGGAACTCCTGGTAGAAGCTGGCGAGCTGGGTGGCGGCGGCGGTGTCCACCGGCAGGTAGCTGACCGACTCGACGCCGGCGGCGACGACGTCCGGCGCGAGCAGCGAGACGAGCAGCTCGGTGGCCATCTCCTGCTGGCACTTGTCGGTGGACAGCACGGTCAGCGCGTTACCGCCGGCGGTCAGGTGCTCGGTGCCGCCGGGCAGGGTCGGGAACGGCACGGCGCCGGCCTTGAAGCCGTTCGCCCCCTGGCCGCGGATGAAGCGCAGGCCGGCGGCGAGCGAGGCGACGGTGGCGCCGACCATCGCGGTCTGCTTCTGGATGCCGAAGCGCAGCAGGCCGTTCTGCGACGGGTCGTCGGACTGCGGGCCGTAGGAGCCGACCTTGGCGAGGAACTGGGCGGCCTCGGTGACGGCCGGGGCGGTCAGGTTCGGCGAGCCGTCCGGCTTCTGGATCGAGGTGTCCTTCGACTCGGCGAGCGAGCCGAGGTACCACTGGCCGAACTGCTGGCCGGTCGGCAGGTCGATCGGCTGGACGCCCCCGCCGGAGGCCTTGATCTTCTCGGCCGCGGCGAGAACGCCGTCGGTCGTGGTAAGTGTCTTCGGGTCGACGCCGGCCTTGGCCAGGATGTCGGCGTTGTAGACCAGCACCGGCATCGAGACCTGGGCGGGGATGCCGATCTGCTTTCCGTCGACCTGGCCCAGCTTCAGGAACTGCTGGTCGTACGTAGAGCGCAGCAGGTTGGGCGAGAGGGTCTGGGCGCCGAGCTGCTTGGCGAACACGGGAAGCAGGTCGAACCCGGCGACGGCGACGTCGGTCTGCTTGCCGGCGGCCCGGTCGGCGGAGATCTGCTGGACGAGCGCGACGTAGTTCGGCGCGGTCGAGTTGAGCTGCACGGTGAGGCCCGGGTGCGCCTTCTCCATGTACGCCTTGCCGGACTTGGCCACGTCGCTGAGCGCCGCGACACCGTAGAACGTCAGCGTCTTCACCTTGGACGCGCACTCGGGCGACGCGGTCGCGCCGTTGACGCCCGCGACGCCGGCGGCCGCCGTGCGCGCGGTCGGCCGCAGGTCGGGGGTGTCGGAACCGCCGCCACCGCCGCCGCAGGCAGCGGTGATGAGAGCGACGGTCGCCGTGAGCAGCACCGGCGCCTGCCTGAGGCCGCCCAGTCTGCCTCGGCCCGGGCGCGCCGGGGCCGCTCCGGCACGGCCGGACCTGTCGATGCGGATCACGGTCTATCCCTCCACTGCGCCAGCTGGCACGGTCTGCGCACGGTGTACCTGGTCGAGTACGAGACGTACAGGTCGATGCCGAGGTTGCGGACTGAGGACATGAGTCAGCCGCCGGCCCCGGTGCCGGTGAGGCCGGCGGTGAGGCGACGCTGGGCGATGAGGAACACGACGAGCGTCGGCAGGCTGATGATCAATGCTCCGGCCGACAGCTCGGCGAAGTCCGGTAGGCCCGAGGGGGGCGAGGCCACCAAGGTGGCCAGCGCCAGCGGCGGGGTGGCGATCTCCGGTGAGCGGGCCTCCAGCAGCGGCCAGAGGTACTCGTTGAACGACAGCAGGAAGCTGAACACCGACACCGTGGCGATCGCGGGCATCGACAGCGGGACCACGATGGTCCGCAGCGTACGAACCAAGCCAAGGCCGTCCATCCTGGCAGCTTCCAGGACGGAGACTGGAATGGTCGTCATGTACTGGCGCAGCAGGAAGATCGACGCCGCACTCGTCATGAACGGCAGCACCAGGCCGACGCGGGTGTTCGACAGGCCCAACGCGGAGATCGTCACGTAGTTCGGGATCGCGGTCACCTGGCTCGGGACCAGCAGCGTCGCCAACACCAGCCCGAACACCACGCCGCGCCCGCGGAAAGGCAGCCAGGCGAACACGTATGCCGCCGGGATGGCGGTCAACAGCTGCAGCAGCAGGATCGCCAGGCTCACGACGATCCCGGTGAGCAGCGCCCTTCCGAGATGGCCGTCCCGGAAGGCGCGCGTGAAGGCGTCGAAGCTGATGGACTCCGGAATCGGGTTCGACGAGAGCGCCAGCGCCGACTGGGACGGCCCGAACGCGGTGCGGACCATCCAGACGAAGGGCAGCAGGGCGAAGAACACACCGACGGTCAGGACGGCGGCTCGCCCAGCGAGCCCCGCGAACCGACCGCTGTTCGGTCCACCCGTCCGTGCGGCGCGATGCGCGTGTCTACCGGTCGGGGGCGCCGGCACAGGGCTGTCCGCCCGCGGCTCGCCCCTCACTGGCTCGGTCATCGCCGGCTCGGTCATCGCCGGCTCGCTCACGGCGGGTTCGTTCGTCGGCGGTTGACTGAGGGGCGGTTGGCTGAGGGGCGATTGGCTCATCGGGCCGCCTCCGTCGCCGGGGCGGCCGCGCCGGCGACACCGAGGCCCACCAGCGCGGCGCCCGCGGCGCCGTCCACCCCGGCGTCGGCCCCGTCGCTCTCGACGCGGGCGGCCCGTGCCCTGGCTCGCCTGCCGAGCACCGAACCGAGGACACCGATGAGGACGATCCCCAGGATCAGCAGCAGCGCGATCGCGGAGGCGTAGCCGATCCGGAACGAGCCGGTGAACCCGACCTCGTAGATGTAGTAAACGATCGTCGCGCTGGACCTGAACGGCCCGCCGTGCGTCAGCACCGCGACTGTCTCGAACGTCTGCAGCGTGAGGATCGTGGTGAACACCGCGAGGAAGATCGTGGTGGGCGCGAGCAGCGGCAGTGTGACGTGTCGCAGCCGGGCGAACCCGCGGATTCCGTCGACCTCGGCCGCCTCGTACACCGAGGCCGGGATGGTCGTGAGGCCCGCGAGGTAGACGACGAAGACGAAGCTGGTCAGCCGCCAGCCGCCGACCAGCGCGACCACCGGCAGTGAGGTCGCCTCGTCTCCCAGCCAGTTACGCGGCCCGGCGCCGAACCAGCCGATGACCGTGTTGGCGAGCCCGTGGCCACTCGGGTCGAACATGTACGCGAAGACCACCGCGATGGCCACCAGGTTCGCGCTGACCGGCAGGAACAGTGCCAGCCGCAGGGCACCCGAGCCGCGGGTGACCTTCTGCGCGGCCAGCGCCAGGGCGAGCCCGACGACCACCGCGGGGATGACCGTCAGCACGCAGTACAGCAGCGTGTTGCGGACGGACCTGCCAAAGTCCGGGTCGCCGAACGCCTCCCGGAGGTTCGCCGTGCCAACCCAGTGAAAACTCGGCCCTGTCAGGGTCTTGTCGGTCCCCGCCGCGAAGGCGGAGACCAGCGCGGGGCCGAGGATGAACACGGTCAGCCCCAGCAGAGCGGGGAACAGCAGCGCCCCGATCCGCCAACCGCCGGCTCCGGTTCGTGGTCCGGCGCCCGCCCTTCTCGTCACGCTTACGCATCTTGGCCTGCCACGCGTCACCTGCCTAGAAGCGTGGCTGACATGGAGGTGAACACGACCGGTCCGGGCCATGACGGTGATGGGGTTGAAGCGGGATCCCCGGCAGGGATCCCACTCTGGCCCGATGCCTGCAAGAATGGCAGGCAACCTAATGTCGATCTTGGGATTGCGATGAGTGACGGGACCGGCTCCGAGTGGGGACGAGTCGCCGACGACGGCACCGTCTATGTACGGACGTCCGAAGGCGAACGCGCTGTCGGCTCGTGGCGGGCCGGCAGCCCTGACGAGGGGCTCGCGCACTTCGTGCGCCGCTATGACGATCTTTCCGCCGAGGTGGAGCTGCTGGAACGGCGAGTGACGATCCCCGGGGTCGACCCGGTGGGGATCGCCGCCAGCGCGCAGAGGCTGCTCGACGGGCTGGCGACGGCCGCCGTCGTGGGCGACCTCGACGCGCTGCACAGCCGGCTGACGGCGCTGCTCGGCGTGACCGAGGACCGCAAGTCGCAGGCGCAGGCCGAGCGCGCCGTCCGCGTGGCACAGGCGGTCGCCGCGAAGGAGGAGCTGGTCGCCGAGGCCGAGCGGCTGGCGAAGAGCTCCGACTGGAAGGCGGTCAGCGAGCGATTCCGGACGATCGGCGACGAGTTCCGCGCGATCACCGGCGTCGACAAGCGGACCGACTCGGGTCTGTGGCGTCGGATCGCCGCCGCGCGCGAGGAGTTCGCCCGCCGCCGAACGGCGCACTTCGCCGCGCTGGACACCCAGCGCGCCAAGTCGAAGGAGCGCAAGGAGGCGTTGATCGCCGAGGCCGAGTCGCTCGCCAGCTCGACCGACTGGGGGCCGACAAGCACCAGGTTCCGCGAGCTGATGGCCGAGTGGAAGACGGCGGGCCGCGCGGCCAAGGACGTCGACGACGAGCTGTGGACGCGGTTCCGGGCGACACAGGACGCGTTCTTCAGCCGGCGCAACGCGGTGAACGCCGAGCGCGACGCCCAGGCGCGGGCGAACCAGGCCGCCAAGGAGGCGCTGCTGGCCGAGGCCGCCGAGCTCGACCCGGCCGACACGGACAGGTCGTCGCGCAGGCTGCGCGAGATCCAGGGGCGCTGGGACGCCATCGGCAAGGTGCCGCGCGAGGCGGTCGGTCAGCTGGAGCGCCAGCTGGCCACGATCAGTGACCGCATCCGCGAGGCCTCCGACGCCCGCTGGTCACGCCAGGACGGGGAGACCTCCCTGTTCGCCGCGAAGATGCGCGAGAACATCCGCCGGCTCGAGGAGAAGTTGCAGAAGGCCAGGGCCGCGGGCCGGGAGAAGGACGTCGCCCGGATCGAGGGCGAGCTCGCCAACCACCGGGCCCTGCTCCCGGGCAGCGACCGTTAGGCCAGCACTTCCAGGCCCCCGCACGACCGCGCCGAAAGCCCGCCGACCACCAGGTTGGCGGGCTTTCGGCGCGTTGAGGGGGGTCGCCGGCCCACGCCCGCGCCTAACCCCCGCCCCCCACCAGGTTGGCGGGCTTTCGGCGCGTTGAGGGTGGTCGCCGGCACGCGCGCGATGTGCTAACTGTCCGCTTGCCATAGTTAGCACCGTGGCGTAGCGTCGCCGTAGTAGGTGCGGTGTGCATCGTGCGACGACGCGCCGACTCGGCCGGTGAGCTGGCTGTTCCGCCTGCAGCCGCCGGCTGGCTCGACGCGACGGCGGTGTCGGCGGTCTGGCGAGGAGGTCGAGAAGCCCGTGGCGGCTCTGAACGTCCGTGAACTCGGCGATTTCATCCGGGACCAGCGGCGCACGGCGCAGATCTCGCTGCGACAGCTGGCAAAGCAGGCCGGGGTAAGCAACCCGTACCTGAGCCAGATCGAGCGCGGCCTGCGCAAGCCGTCGGCGGAGATCCTGCAGCAGATCGCCAAGGCGCTGCGCATCTCCGCCGAGGTCCTCTACGTACAGGCAGGGATCCTGGAGGAGCGGGAGGGTGGCGAGGACGTGCACGCCGCCGTGCTCGCCGACGAGTTCCTCACCGCCCGCCAGAAGCAGGTCATTCTCGACATCTACGAGGCGTTCCGCCGGGAGAACGCGGTCGCCGGCGCCGACGGCGCTGGCGACACGCCCGGCGCGGCTGTCAGGGAGCCCGGCACGGTGACCAGGCCGCCGGCCTCCCAGCCGTCCACCACGGGCGGTGCGGACGCGGCGAGCACCACCGCTCCGCCCTCGCGGGCGATCCCGAAGCCAGCGACGGCCGAGGCGGCCGCCGAGTCCGCCGGCCGGACGGCGACGGGGCGCCCACGACGCGCCGCGGCCTCGGCCACCGCGTCAGCCCCTGCTGCCCGGGCCACGGCCCGCCGGCCGCGCGCTGCGTCCGTCGACAGGACAGCCGCCGGCGAGACGGCCGCGGCCGAGCCCGTGCGGCGGGCCGCCACCCGGCGCGCGACGACCCGGCGTCCGGCGGCGGCGGACGCTCCCGCCGAGGGCACCGCGGGCGGGCCGGGCGCGGGCGCGGAGCCCTCGGGGAACGCCTCACCGGCGGCCCCCCAGCCGTAGCTCGGCGAGCCGCCGGCTCGCCGACGGCTGCTACAGATGACGGTGTGTCCCGACTGCCCCTGAAAGCGGTGCACCGCCCTTAGACGACAACAGCAGACACATGCGCGGTGGGACCGCTGGTCCTGATCGCGGAGGAGGTCAGATGGCTACCGAACGGACCACGACCACGACCACGGCCAAGGGCAGGCGCACCAGCACCGCGGCGTCCTCGAGGACCTCGGCCACCGGCGGCGCGAAGAGCGCGCACGCGACCGGTGGCACGACGCGCGGCACCGGCGCGAGCGCCTCCGCCGGGACGGGCACAGCCAGCTCGCGGACCACGCCGGACCAGCGGCGCGCCCAGCTGTCCGAGGTCCGCAAGCCGCTCTACGCCTACGTCGGCGCGGCGGACCTGGCCGTCGAGAAGCTGCGTGCCCTGCCGGCCACGGCCAGCACCGAGGTGCGTCGGCTGTCCGACCGGGTTGGCGAGCTGACGGTCGAGGCGGCGAAGGTCCCGACCCAGGTCGGCACCACGGTCCGCGGCCTGCCGGAGACCGTCGGCGCCCAGCTGTCGGGCCTGCAGGGCCGCGCGACCCAGCTCTACAACGCGTGGGCAAACCGCGGCGAGAAGCGGGTCACCGAGATCCGTCGCAGCCCCACGACCGAGGAGGCGGTGACGCGGACGAAGACCGCCGTCAGCCGGACCAAGGCGGCCAGCACGTCGGCACGCCGGGCCGCGGACGCCGTCGGCAAGGCCGCCGTCAGCCAGGCCACGCTTCCCCGCCGGACCCGATAGGGCGGCTTTGGGGCGAGGCGCGGGAACGCCTCGCCCCAAATCTCGCCGGCCTCGTGGGCGGGTGGTGGGTACGCTTCGTCGTCTCGAGGCGACGGACGATCGACCGGGATGGGAATCGCCGGACCGGGCGCCGGGCGATCGTGGTCCGGGTGTTGTATTGCGGTCATGCGCTACCGTCCCTTGGGCAACTCGGGCCTACTGGTCTCCGTCGTCGGTCTCGGCTGCAACAACCTCGGGTCGAGGGTCGACCTGGGCGGCACCCGCGCCGTCGTCGACGCGGCGATCGAGGCCGGCATCAACCTCTTCGACACGGCCGACACCTACGGCAACAAGGGCGGCTCGGAGACCCTGCTCGGGCACGTGCTGCGGTCCCGCCGGGACGAGGTCGTGCTCGCCACCAAGTTCGGCAACGACATGGGTGGCGTCTACGGCCCGGACTATGGGGCGCGCGCGTCACGCCGCTACATCCGCAAGGCCGTCGAGGGGTCGCTCAGCAGGCTGCAGACCGACTACATCGACCTTTACCAGCTGCACAACCTCGACGGCGTCACGCCGATCGAGGAGACGCTCGAAGCCCTCGACGAGCTGGTCAAGGAGGGCAAGGTCCGCTATGTCGGGTCCTGCAATCTCGACGGCTGGGAGGCCGCGGACGCCGAGTGGACGGCGCGGACCTCGGGCCACACCCGGTTCATCTCGGCGCAGAACCACTACAACCTGATGGAGCGTGGTGTCGAGGCCGAGCTGGTGCCGGCGGCGCTGAGGTACGGGATCGGCATTCTGCCCTACTTCCCGCTCGCCAACGGCGTCCTGACCGGCAAGTACGCCCGCGACGAGCCGCCGGCGCCCGGCACCCGGATGGCCGGCCGGCAGGACGAGCTGACCGACGAGGTCTTCGATCAGGTCGAAGCCCTGGAGACGTTCGCCAGGGAACGGGACCGTTCGCTGCTGGACGTCGCGATCGGCGGCCTCGCCGCGCAGCCCGCCGTCACCTCCGTCATCGCCGGCGCGACCAGCGCCGCCCAGGTTCACGCGAACGCGACGGCCGGCGCCTGGCAGCCCCGCGCGGACGACCTCGCCGTCCTCGACAAGATCGCCCCCACCTACCGGCAGTAACACTGGTTCGCGGCGGGGGGGGGGGGGGGCGCCCCCCCCCGGGGCGGCCCCAAAAAAAAGGGGGGGCCCCCCGGCGGAGAGCGCCCCCCCCTCCCGGCCGTAACCCTGGTTCGCTCCGGGCGGGCGGCGCGCCGCCCGCACGGAGCGAACCAGAAATACAGCGGGCGCCCGCCGGCTCGTCGGCGGAATGGGCATACCGGTGGGCGCCGCGCACATCCCAGCCTGCCCACGTCCGCCCGCCGCGAAGCCGCTCCCGCCGGATGAGGTGAGCGACGTCCTGGATGAGCGGAATCACCGCTCAGGTGGGCTCGGCGGGGGCCAGGTGACAGTCAGCTCGCCGAGGCGCCAGCGGCGCGGCGCTCGGTGGATGGCCCAGCCGTCGGCGCGGAGGGCGGACACGGCCTGGGACCAGCGGGTCCGGGGGCCGAACGGCGCATAGCTGGCGGCGCGGTCCCATGCGGCGTCGAGGGCGACGAACAGGGCATGAATGGGCTCGCCGGGAGTGTTGCGGGCGATCAGGGCCTTGGGAAGGCGCTCGGCCAGGTCGGAGGGGCGTTCGAGGCTGGGCAGGTGCGCGGAGAGCGTCAGCGTTCCTGGGCCATCGGCGGGCAGCGCGAACCAGCAGGCGCGGCGGCCGATCTCGTCGCAGGTGCCCTCGAGGAGCAGGCCGCCGGGCGCGAGACGGGACCGCATGGTTCGCCAGGCGGGCTCGACATCGTGCTCGGCGTACTGCCGCAGCACGTTCATCGCCCGGATGACGAGCGGGCGCCGGCCGGCGAGCTCGAACCCGCCGCGGGCGAAGGCCAGGCCGGGCGGACGGGCGGCGGCCGCAGCGGCGGCGACCCGCTCCGGGTCCAGCTCGAGGCCGAGCACCCTCGCCGACGGGCAGGCGGCACGCAGCCGGTCGTAGAGCTCGATCGCCGTGACCGGCGACGACCCGTACCCGAGGTCGACGACGAGCGGGTCATCCGCGGCGCGCAGCAGGGCCGCCTGGGTTCCCGTCAGCCACCGGTCGACCCGGCGCAGCCGGTTCGGCGCCGTCGTGCCCCGGGTCGGCAGGCCGAGCGCCCGGGCCCGCCCCGCCGCCAGCCGCGGGGGGCGCCCACCGGGCACCGTCGTCGTCACCTCTCCACCTTGACAGACGGCGCCCGCCCGCCTGGGCGGCGCGGTCCCGCTTCCGCCCGTCCGGGGCGGCCCGGGGATGACCACGGGCCGTCAGGGGGATACAGGTTGCTGCCGACGCCGCGGGCTTCTAGCGGGTCACGCGGCCCCGTCCGCCATGGTCGCCGCCCGTGACCGATGACGCGCCGCGACCAGGCGACGGATGCCCGCCAACGTGAGGAGGATCGCGCCCACCAAAACGGCCGGAGTGGTGTCATAACCCGCTTAAGGTGGGCAGTCGGCCTACCGGGACGGGCCGCCCGCGGCCGGTCGCCCTGGCCGCCGAGATGGGCCCGGGCATGCCCGGCCAGATGCGCATGTTGCACCTTCCCGGGTCAGCAATATCCGAGTAACAAACGCTGAAGCGGCCTGACAACGGGGCAGTGCCCGACGGCCGGTTCGCGGTAGGTGTGGAGGTGGTCGTGCAGCTGGTCGCAGGCGGAGGCGAACCGTCCCCGAGCCACCAACAGCACGCCCGGCCGCTCGTACCCCGTCGAGTCGCGATGCTGTCGATGCACACCTCGCCGCTCGAGCAGCCCGGCACCGGCGACGCCGGCGGCCTCAACGTCTACGTCGTCGAGCTCTCCCGCCAGCTCGCCGCGCTGGGCACCGAGGTGGAGGTGTTCACCAGGGCGACGAGCAGCAGCCTGCCTCCGACCGCGCAGCTCCATCCCGGAGTGACGGTCCGGCACGTGCCGGCCGGCCCCTTCGAGGAGATGCAGCGCGCCGAGCTGCCCGCCTGGATCTGTGCCTTCACCGCGGACGTGCTGCGGGCCGAGGCGGAGCGCGAGCCCGGCTGGTTCGACCTGGTCCACTCGCATTACTGGCTCTCCGGCCAGGTGGGGCTGACCGCGGCCCGCCGCTGGGGTGCTCCGCTCATCCACACCGCGCACACCCTGGCGAAGGTCAAGAACCGATCCCTGGCCGCGGGGGACCTTCCGGAGCCGACAGCGCGGGTGCTCGGCGAGCAGGAGGTGGTGGCCACCGCGACCCGGCTGGTTGCCTCGACCACGGAGGAGGCCCGCCACCTCGTCGAGCTCTACGGGGCGGACCCGCACGCGGTCGACGTGGTCGCGCCCGGCGTCGACCTGGAGGTGTTCCGGCCCGGCGAGCAGGCCGCGGCACGTCGACGGATCGGCATCCGGGCGGACGGTCACCTGCTGCTGTTCGTCGGGCGTATCCAGCCGCTGAAGGCGCCCGACCTGCTGTTGCACGCCACGGCCGAACTGCTGCGTCGCGACGGGCGGCTGCGCGAGTCGCTCACCGTCGCCGTGGTCGGCGGGCCGAGCGGCAGCGGGCTGGACCGACCGGACGCGCTGGTGAAGCTTGCCGCCGACCTCGGCATCTCCGATGTCATGCTGTTTCGCCCGCCGGTGCCGCGCGCCGAACTCGCCGACTGGTTCCGCGCGGCCACCGCCGTCATCGTCCCCAGCCACAGCGAGAGCTTCGGGCTGGTCGCGATCGAGGCGCAGGCCTGTGGCACGCCGGTGGTCGCCGCCGCCGTCGGTGGGCTGCGCACCGCCGTCGCCGACGGGCATTCGGGGGTGCTGGTCGGGGACCGCGACCCGTCCGCGTACGCGGACGTACTGGCCAGGCTGCTGGCCCAGCCCGGCTGGCGGCGCCGGCTGTCGGCCGGCGCCCGAGCCCACGCGTCCGGCTTCGGCTGGTCGGCGACCGCGGCGGGCGTGCTCACCGCCTACGACGCCGCTCTCTCCCCCGCGCCAGGCGTCTCGGTGCCGATGCCGATGCCGGTGACACGGTCGCGCGGACGGCGCAGGCTGACTGGCAGCGCACACTGAACAGCACGCCGAACGTCGAGTGGTCCACGTCCGGCCAAGCACGCCGCTGGCAACCAGGACCGGCAGTATGAGCGGTCAAAACCAGGGAAGGTTCTCGGTCATGACCGTGACATCTGTGGGCACAGTGGGGCGGATCGACGAGGCTGAGCGCGCCCGGCTGGACGGAGTGATCAAGGACGCGCTCGACGATCTGGGGCTGGCCTACGAGCACCCCGGGGTCGGAACGTTCCTGGTCACGCTCGAAGGCGAACACAAGCTGCGGACGATGACCTGGGTCGTCGTTCAGGACCACACGCTGCTCGTCGAGGCGTTCTTCATGCGCAAGCCGGCGGAGAACGTCGCCGGGACCTACGGGTTCCTGCTCAGCCGTAACGCGAAGACCTACGGCGTGCACTTCTCCATCGACCGGATCGGCGACATCTTCCTCACCGGCCAGGTACCGCTGACGGCGGTCAACGCCGACGAGATCGACCGGCTGCTCGGCTGCGCCCGCACCTACGCCGACGAGAACTTCGACCCGGCGATCGCGCTCGGCTTCGCCCAGGCGGTCGCCCGGGAGAAGGCCTGGCGGGCCAAGGTCGCCACCGAGGCCCGAGCCGCCCGCGCCCAAGACTAGACCCCTCGCGGATCCGAGGGGGATCCTGTCACGGATCCGGGAGGAACCCGGACCCCCTGGGGGTACAGCCCTTCCGATCAGCCAGGACTCGAGGCCAGCCCTAGGCCAAAGTCGCTCCCCCGGAAGATCGGCTGGCGCCGATCTTCCGGGGACCCCTGCGGCGATGATGGCGGAGCCTCGCGTGGCCGGAGGCCGTCAGACACGGCCTAGTCCTCGACCTTCCGGAGCCGGGCGGACAGGTGGGGCTGGAGCGGCTTGCCGCCGGATTCCATGTCGATCGCGTAGGCGAGGTCGCCGCCCTCGACGATGCCGTAGAGCCGGACCGAACGGGTGACGTCGCGGGCGGTCGCGGTCCGGATGACGACGTTCGAGTCCAGCTCGATCCTGGTGCCGTCCAGCGTGCCGACGTAGATCTCGGCGATGCCGAACGGGTGAGCGAGGGCAACCTCGACGATCCTGCCGCCAGGCTTGTCCGGGTCGTCCTGCACCCGCCAGAAGCCGGTCTCGGTGGCCAGCGGGCTCCCCGGCTCACGGCCGTCGCGCGGCTCGTCGGCCCACCAGGTCGTCGACGCGTAGGCGAGCGCCGGCCGGCCGGCCGACAGGAAGGTGATCTCCTGTTCGTAGCGGAAGTCCGGCAGGTCCTCGTAGCCGCCGACACCCTCGCCGTGCCAGGTGCCGACCAGAAAGGCCAACGGCGCGAGGCTGGGGTGCAGGTCTGGGACCGACGCCCCGCTCCGCGCTGGGCCGGTCGTGCTCGCCACCTGAATTCTCCTCGCGTCACGGCGCCTGTCGGCGGCATCCTTGGGGCATGCCCGAGAGGCAGGATCGCATCCTGTTCGGGCAGGTCGGCTTCGGGCAGGTCAGCGCTGGCCCTGGTAGAGCCTGTAGGCCACGTACACCGAGCACCACGCGATCAGCAGCGCGGCCGCCGCCAACAGTCCTGTGAAGACGTACTGCACGGCGCTCCCGCCAAATCTGCCGAACGGCGTAGTTGGACGACCTCACGACCTTAAGGGACCGGGATCCGGTTGGTGGCGACCGGCAGCTGTGTTGATGGTTCGCTCCGTCCGGGCACGGCGCTCCGGCCCCTTACTCGCTTCGCTCCCAAGGGACCTCCGCGCCGTGTCCTCCTCCGCTCACGTGCGCTACGGCGACCTCCGCTGCGGCCCAACCACGTTCGCTTCGCTCCGTGGCCGGGCCTCCGCGGAGGCGCGCCTCCGCGCCAGCTCGGGTGCGTCACGCTTGACCGTCGCGAGACCACAGCACGCACCTGCGGGGCCACGTCGCTTCGCTCGTGGGGTGGCCTTCGTGCCTGATCGGTACGGAAGGCGACCAGCCCCAGCCCAGAGTCCACGAGCGAAGCGACGTGATTCCCGCAAGGGTCTGGCCCCCGGATCGGGCCGGTCCTGGATTGGTTCCGTTCAAGCGAGAGGCGACCGAGCTGGCGCGGAGGCGCGCCTCCGCGGAGGCCCTCCTACGAGCGAAGCGACGTAGGGGGGCCGCAGCGGAGGTCGCCGCAGCGCACGTGAGCGGAGGAGGACGGCGCGCGGAGGTCCCGTGGGAGCGAAGCGAGTACGGGGCCGGAGCGCGCCGCCCGCACGGAGCGAACCAGAAACAACCTTCCACCCCGACCCCCGCCAAAACCATCTCGGCCGGGAGCGAGGCTCGTGCGGGCGTTGCTGGGAATTCCGGGGCGGCCGGCGGTCATTGTGGCTGTCGTGACAGGACTGTGGGCGCTGGTGGCGGCGGTCGTCGTCGCGACCGCGATCGGGGTGACCCTGCGTCGTCGGGACGGTCGCTTCCGGCCGGCGCGCGGCGCGCGGAACGGACGCCCCACGACCGCCCTCGGCGGCGCGGAGTACCAAGACGTGGCCTCGGACCCGGCCGGCTCGCCGGCTGAGGACCCGACGGCTGAGGACCCGCCGGTAACCGCCGCGACCATGACGCTTGCTGAGCCGCCGGTGGCGCCACCGACCGAGTCGCTCGCGGGCGAGCTCACGTCGCTCGGCCGGGAGGCCGGGGAGCGGGCCACGCTGTTGCAGTTCTCCACCGCGTTCTGCGCGCCTTGCCGAACGACCCGGACGGTACTTGCCGACGTGGCTCGGATCGTGCCGGGCGTGGCGCATGTCGAGGTCGACGCGGAGGACAACCTCGAGCTGGTGCGCCAGCTGGGGATCCGCCGGACGCCGACGGTGCTGGTGCTCGACGGTCATGCGCGGGAGATCAGCAGGGCGAGCGGCGCGCCGCCGAGCCGGGCGGCCGTGATCGCCGCGCTGGGCCCGGTCGCCACCGAGTCCGAACCCATGGAGCCGTAGTGGCGCGGCTGAGTCCAGCGCCTGCTCACCGGCCACTCGGCCCGTTCCGCCCCTGGACGCCGCGGGAGAACGGGCATCACCCCACCCCCGGGGGACAGCCACGGGACGGCCTCTGGAAAAATCACTCGATTCGGGCCACAACCGTTAACACCTGCGTGACGTTCGCTGCTAACGTGGCACCGTTATGTTCTCGACACACCTGATCAAGCGCCGCGCGGTGGACCTTTGCCGCGTGAGCAGCTGCTTGTGTCGACTTTCCTGATTGGGCACTAGCCCAGGCATGCCCGCGGCCCGCGGGTGCCCGCCAGACCGACGCCAAGGTTCCTGCTAGATCGGCGAAGCCGAACCGGCAGATCGGCGGTCTGGGGGCCAGCGGCCAGGCGGGCACCCGCCACAGCGACGGCAGACCCGGCCCTACCCGTCTCCGCCCCGCCTATCAGGAGAAGATCCCTGTGGTTGACCCCAGAGGTCTGCGGTTTGCCGCGACCATCACCACGGTCGTCCTGGCCGTCGCCCTGGTCACCGCCAATCCATGGGTGCTGCTGGCGCAGCTGGCTGTCTTCGCCGTCGGCGCACTGGGCGGCGTACGCCGCGCACCGTACGCGCTGGTCTTCCGGCGCCTGATCAGGCCGCGGCTGGGGCCTCCGGCCACCACCGAGGACCCTGCTCCGCCTCGGTTCGCCCAGGCCGTCGGGGCCGTCTTCGCCGCTGTCGGCGTCGTCGGGTTCCTGACCGGGCTCGACGTGCTGGGCTATGTGGCAACGGCCTTCGCCTTCGCCGCCGCCTTCCTGAACGCCGCCTTCGAGTTTTGCCTCGGTTGTCACCTTTATCTGTTCATCCGAACCACTACCGCGAGAGGAGCGCGCGCATGAGCCGCGAGCAGGCACTGGTCGACGCGACATGGGCCGAGGCGCACCTGACCGACCCGTCGGTCGTGTTCGTCGAGGTCGACGAGGACGTGTCCGCGTACGACAAGGGCCACATCCCGGGCGCCGTCCGGCTGGACTGGAAGTCCGAGCTGCAGGACCCGGTCATCCGTGACTTCGTCAACAAGGAGGCCTTCGAGGCCCTCCTGTCCGGCAAGGGCGTCTCGAACGACCAGACCGTCGTGCTCTACGGCGGGAACAACAACTGGTTCGCCGCGTACGCCTACTGGTACTTCAGCCTCTACGGGCACGCCGACGTCCGGCTGCTCAACGGCGGCCGCAAGAAGTGGGAGCTCGACAGCCGCGAGCTGACCACCGAGGTCGCGGGGCGGCCGGCGACCCAGTACAAGGCCAAGGAGGCGCGCACCGACATCCGCGCCTTCCGCGACGAGGTCATCGCCGCGATCGGCGAGAAGGCGCTCGTCGACGTGCGGTCGCCAGACGAGTTCTCCGGCAAGCTGCTCGCCCCGGCGCACCTGCCGCAGGAGCAGTCGCAGAAGGCCGGGCACATCCCGACCGCGAAGAACATCCCGTGGGCGAAGACCGCCAACGAGGACGGCACCTTCAAGAGCAACGACGAGCTCACCGCCCTCTACAACGAGGCGGGCGTCGACCTCTCCAAGGAGATCATCGCCTACTGCCGGATCGGTGAGCGTTCCGCGCACACCTGGTTCGCGCTGCACGAGCTGCTCGGCCTGCCGGGCGTGAAGAACTACGACGGCTCCTGGACCGAGTACGGGGCGCTGGTCGGCGTGCCGATCGAG
The DNA here is from genome assembly GCF_032027725.1 of Pseudofrankia coriaricola. Taxonomy (NCBI): domain Bacteria; kingdom Bacillati; phylum Actinomycetota; class Actinomycetes; order Frankiales; family Frankiaceae; genus Pseudofrankia; species Pseudofrankia coriaricola. The sequence continues at coordinate 345,373 of NZ_JASNFO010000002.1, forward strand.
AAGGGCGCCTGAGCATGTGCGGAGCCATCGCTGGCGGGCCGTCGACGGAAGGAATTGACGTGGCCAAGGAAACCGTGATCCAGGGGATCGTCGTCAAGGGCGGCGAGCCGGTGTCGTCCGGCTACGCGCGGCTGCTCGACGAGGGCGGCGACTTCACCGCCGAGGTTCCACTGTCCGCCACCGGCCAGTTCCGGTTCTTCGCCCGCCCGGGTACCTGGACCGTGCGCGCGCTGGTGCCAGGCGGAAGCGGCGAGCAGAAAGTGTTCGCCCGTCAGGGCGAGCCGGTCGACGCCCAGGTCGAGATCTCGGCCTGAGGCGTGCGGCGTGCGGGCGCTGAACGCGCCGCCCTGCCTCTCGGACGCTGAGCGTCCTCGTTGCGTGGTGCCCGGTACAGGTGTGTGGCGGTGGCCGGCCTGATTCCGGGCTGACGAGGTGGATCGGTTGGCGCTGCGCCAATGCGCCGTCGCCCCGGGTGGCCGGGTCTCACAGGCACGAAAGACGAAGGCGGTAGAGGGTGGACCCTCTACCGCCTTCGTCACGTTTCAGCTCTCCGCGGCCACCGGCGCGACGCGTCCGATCGAACAAAGATCCGCGAGAGCTCGCCTACGTGGGGCGGCGCGGGGTGGGGATCGAGGGCGGTCCGGGTGGGGCCGCGAGGACCATCGGGCGGACCGTGAAATGTCGCATCTCGTTGTCGACGGCGAACGTGGCGGCGGCCCCGCGGTCGGGAAAGGGCGCGACAACCTGCCGGACGTCCTGGCGTCCGGCGCCGTCGTACTGAATCACCGCGTACAGACTCTGCGCCTCGGACATCATATGATCATCTAACCTCATCCACGCAAAGTCACGGGATGGGCACCGAGTGTCCCCGTTGTGGTCCGTACCAGCATGACCAAGCCATCCATCAGCGGGTACGCCAACGCCCACCCGTTTGGTGGCAGCGCTTTGGCGCAGCACCAACGCAACCACCGCGGGAGGGCGCCCAGCGCCCGGCATGAGGCGAGCGCGCACAGCGCCCCGCCTCAACAGCGCTTTGGCGCAGCGCCAACGCAACCACCGCACCGGGCCCGAGACCAGACCAGCCACCGCCATACACCTGTATCCGGAACCTCGCGGGGAGGGCACCGAGTGTCCCCGTTGTGGTCCGTACCAGTGTGACCAAGCCATCCATCAGCGGCGGCGTACACCAACGCCCACCCGGTTGGTGCCAGCGCTTTGGCGCAGCGCCAACGCAACCACCACACCGGCCCCCACGCCAGACCAGCCACCGCCATACACCTGTATCCGGAACCACGCGGGGAGGGCGCCCTGGCGCCCGACATGAGGCAGGCGCGTATAGCGCCCTGCCTCAGTAGACGAGGGCCTGTACGCCGTCCTGCATGGCCTCGGCCACGAAGGTGGCGGCTCCCGCGATCCGGATCCCGTCGATCACGTCCTCTGGGCCGATCGAACGGCGGGCCGCGCACTGCGTACACAGCGTTACCCGACCGGCCGTGAGCACCACCTCAAGGAGGTCGGGCAGCGGCGCCGCTTCCGGCAGGCTGAACTCGGCTGCCCGGCCCGGCAGCGCGAACCAGGCCGACTCACCGGTCAGCCACAGCGATACGTCCACGCCGCTGCTGGCCGCCACGGAGGCGACGGTGAACGCCTGTGAGCAGCGCTCCGGCGCATCCATCCCGGCGGTCACCTTGATGACGAGCGATCGACTCATGCGACCAGTTTCCACCGCCGTCGCCGCGGCCTAGGCCAAAGTCGCTCCCCCCGGAAGATCGGCTGGCGCCGATCTTCCGGGGACCCCTGCGGCGATGATGGCGGAGCCTCGCGTGGCCGGAGGCCGTCAGACAGGACCTACTAGCCCGCTGGCGACAGCGTCGTCGTGGTACCTGTCGGGATGGTCGTCGTGTCGAGGATGACGTGCTCGCCCGCGGCGCTGAAGCGCATGCGGTCGGGCAGAACATCGACGGCTGTCAGTTTCAGGTTGAAGGGCAGCCCCTCGACCGGGATCCTGACGGTCAGCAGCTTGATGATCTGGTCGTGCCACTCGGGTGGGAGCACCGACGTGACGCTCTGAGCCAGTTCCCTCGGGGTGATGGTGAAGGCGGCTGGCTCCACGCCGATGCTCGCCGTGCCCTCCACCGGGTAGTCCGTTCCGAACACGTTCGCCGTGCCGCCGATCCGGATCGCCGAACCTGCCGGGGCGACCGTCAGCTTCATGCCCTGAGCGGCCAGGTAGGCGTTGAGGTCGGTGTAGGTCACCTCCACGTCGGCGTCGAGGCTGTCGACCGGGATCTTTTTGACGTTGCCGCCGATGATGTCGGACAGCGGGATGTGCACGCCGTCCAGATGCGAACGCACCCGGTCGACCCGCAGGCCGTTCTGGACGCTGCCGCGCACGTCGATGTCGATGTCCCGGTAGTCGCCACGCACGACCTGGGGCAGGAAGAGCACGCCGCCGATGGACACCGACGGTTTGGTTGGCAGGTTCTGGCTGCGTTGCGCCTCGGTCGCTATCTGGCCGGAGACCACCCGGGCCGCGACCCTGTCCCCGATGAACAACAGCACCAGCAGAACGACAACGACGCCAACTGTGATCCGGATTGCCCGACTGCCCACCGGATTATCCTTACAGATGCCGTCCGACCAGATAGATGAGCGGTGCCGCGATGGTCAGCGGAGCTACCGCCGCGAGCAACGCCGTCGCAACCGGCCTGGCCGAGATCGGGCCGACGCGGACCCCGCCCGACAGCAGCGGCGCGACTGGTGAGCGCAGGTCGCCAAGTGCTCCGCGGCCGGCCCGCCACGCCCGCGCGCCCACGCTCCCAGACGCCGCGCCCGCCCGCGCGGCCGGAACCGGTCGCGTCCCGTCCGCCGGCGGAACCGCCGCGCCCGCCGACGGACGGGACGCGGCTGCTGGCGAGGAGGCGCTGGCGCGCGCGATCAGTACGCCCATCACCGCCGCGGCGAGCGCACCGGCCGCCGCGAGCAGCGCGCCCGAGCCAGCCGACAGCTCATCCACGTATGCGCCGTAGACCGCGCCCATACCCGTACCAGCGGCAAGGCCAAGCCCGGCGGCCACCAGCGTCCCGGCACCCAGCAGGCCGGTCAGCCAGGCGACGAGCACGGCCCCGCCGGCTCCGGCCAGCCCGACGGCGACGAGAAGGTCACCCGGCGCGGCCGACTCCGGCTGAGCCCGCAACGCGAGCAGTCCGGCGAGAAACGCCACAAGGGTGCCGCCGCCGAGCGCGGCGGCGAGCTCACCCGTCACCCGAGCCGGCGTCGGCGTCGGCGGAGCAGACGTGCCCGACGCGGTCGATGCCGTCCGCGTCGTCGGCGCCAAGCCCTCCGGTGAGGCCGGTTGCGTCGCGGCGGGCACGGCACCGACGCGGTGGCGGCGGACCAGCTGGTAGACGATCACCACGGCGATCCCGGCGCCCACGACACCCGCGAGGCTGCCGAGGTCGTGCCGCGCCGCGCCGAGCACCGCGCCGTCAGCGGTCAGTGCCGCCGCGGTAAGCAGCAGCACCGTCGGCCGGGAGGCGCGCAGCACGACAACCCAGGCCCAGCCGAACGCCAGTTGTTCGGCGAGCAGCACGGCGGCCAGCGCCGGGGTACCGGCCATGGCGGCCGCGGCCGGGAGGGCAGCGGCCAGTGCCGCGCCGAGCAGCGCGGCCGTCACCCACCATCCGCCGGCGCGGGCGGCCCGGCCCCCGGCCGGCAAGGCCGACGACTCCGGGAACGATGGGTCTGGTGAAGGCTCGGCGCCCGCCGATCCGGCGGGCGCGCAGGTCCGTGGATCGCGGGCACGCACCCCCTCATGCTGTCACGTCACCAGCTGGCCGCCTGCTCGACATCCTCTATCGATCATCGATGGTCCGGGGCCGGCCCCGGACCGCCTGCCAGGACGCTTGTTTTGAGCCAGGTCTGGACGCGGACGCCACCAGGCAGCCCGGCAAGCCCGTTCACCGAGAACCAGTACCGAAAAGATCGGCCGGGCCGGTTCAGCCGCTGATCAGCCGCCGGCGAAGGGCGGGAGTGCCTCCACGACGCTGCCGGGGCGCAGCGCCAGCGTGGCCGGGTCTCGCCGGCCCGCGGGCTTCTCGTCGATGAGGAACGAGCACCGGGTCAGCACGTCGGCGAGCCGCTGGCCGTGCCGGCCGACGGCGGCCTCGATCACCGCGGCCAGCGTGTCGGCCGTCAGGCGCTCCTCGGTCACCCCGGCCGCATCACGCGCGGCGGCCCAATACCGGACAGTAACTTCCGTCACATCCGACAAGTAGCCCATCACCCTTCCGCAGCCGGAGCACTTCGGCACCACTCGACGTAACCCCGCCACAGGGTGGCGCACTTCCCATGCGGCGGCCTCACGGAGCGCGGAGGCCGGCGCCGCGCCTCGGCGCATCGCGTCTCGCCATCCGCGAGGTTCGTCTCGCTCAGGGCCCGCCTGGACCGTCCAGCACGACCCGGCGCGCGGCGGCAGGGCTGGGCGGCGACCCGGGCCCGTGGCCGATATATTTCACTGACGTTTCCCACACGTTATCCATGCTGAACATGGAGTCATGCCGGTGGCCGTCCAGGAGGTACGGGAGATACCTCCCGATCCGGTCGACGAGTCCCGGCACCACACCCGTCTCCGCGTGTCCGAAACCAGGGACGATCCAGAGCCTGGCCCGCGGACCGGCGGCCGCGGCGAGCGCCCGCGGATGATCCAGAGTGAAGTACCCGTCCAGGTCGCCATGCACGATCAGCAGCGGTGTCGGGGCCACCTGGCCGATCAGGTCGACTGGCGCCGGCGGACGCTCGGAGGGGAGCTCCGGCCAGGGCCGCGATGGGATACGCACCCCGAAAACGGTCCTCGCCATCAACCGCCCGGTCCGTGTCTCGGCCATCCAGAGGATGCGCCGAAGCGGAGCGGTGTCGCGCACGAACCACCGGCTGGTCGCGCTGACCGTGACCACCGCGTCCGGACGATTGCGCAGCCGGTGTCCGTGAACGGGAGTTTCCTCACTCGCGAGCGCCGCGTGCCGGACCACCGCGGCACCGCCCATCGACCAGCCGACGGTCACGACCCGCTCGTGCCCGAGCCGCCTGGCCTCACCGACGGCCGCGTCGACGTCGAGGACCTCACGGTCGCCGAACGTGCACGTACCCGTCGACCTTCCGTGGCCGCGCGTCTCGACCATGACCACGCTTGCGTGCCACCGCAGGCCCTCCGCCACGGACCGTACAGCCGGCCGGCGGATCGTCCCGGAGAAGCCCGGAACCAGCACGACCGCGGGCGGCGGGATGACGGACCCCACCAAAGAGCCGTGATCAAGAAAGGCAGTGGCCAGGATCTCAGCATCGGCCGTCGGAAGAAGCCGGTAGACGGTGGGAGCGCGGTGGAACACTCCGCTATCCTCCTCACGTACCGGTGTGCGTTTCATGCCCATGACGGTCGTGAGACGCCGGGGTTCGACTTGTGCCTTCTGAGGCCAAGTGCGGGCCACTCGGCACTACCTGGGTCGACGCTGCCCCACCACCATCCGCCTCGCATGGAGGAGTCGTCTTGAGCGTCGTCCTTTTGCTCACCAACGCGCCCGGTCCGTCCGCCGAGTCGTTCCCGTCACTCGGACTACTCACTCATACCGTGCGCGTCGCCCCGCTGGAGGCCAGCGCCCTGCTCGACGCCCCGCCGGTCGACGTCATCGCTGTCGACGGCCGTCGCGAGCTCGTCATCGCCCGTGGCCTGTGCCGCCTGCTGCGCACCACCGGCCTGACCACCCCGCTGCTCGCCCTGGTCACCGAGGGCGGCCTGGCCGCCGTGTCGGCGGACTGGGGAGTCGACGACGTGGTACTCGACACGGCGGGCCCGGCGGAGGTCGAGGCCCGGCTGCGGCTCGCGATCGGCCGGGTGGCCGCCGCCGGCGGTACCGCGGAGGCCGGTGTCATCCGCTCGGGCGACCTCTCCGTGGACGAGACGACCTACTCGGCGAAGCTGCGTGGCCGGCCCCTCGAGCTCACCTTCAAGGAGTTCGAGCTGCTCAAGTACCTCGCCCAGCACCCGGGCCGGGTCTTCACCCGGGCCCAGCTGCTGCAGGAGGTCTGGGGCTACGACTACTACGGCGGCACCCGCACGGTGGATGTCCACGTCCGCCGGCTGCGCGCCAAGCTGGGTGCCGAGCACGAGTCGATGATCGGTACCGTGCGCCACGTCGGTTACAAGTTCGTCGCCCCGCCGATCACCCCGCTGCCCGACTCGAACGGCGCCGGGCGCCTCGAGCGCGATGAGATCCGCACCCCCGAGCGCGTCTAGGCGCTAAGCCTGACCTCCCAGATCGCCGACCTCCCAGATCGGCTCCCAGACCTCCCCGATCGCTTACCTCCCAGATCTGCTTCGCAGATCCGGCAGGGACCCTGTCGCCAATCGGGCAGGGACCCTGGATCCGGCAGGACCCTGTCGCCGATCCGGCAGGGACCCTGCTCCCCACCGTGGTACCGGGCACAGGCTCATGGCGGTGGTTCACCTGGTTGCGGGTTGACGACATGGGTGCGCTGGCACCAGCGCAGAGGCGCGGTTCCCTACCATGGCCGGATTGCATGGACCGCTCACCAACAGACGTCACATGACGACCGCGCGGGCTCGACGCTTCGCGCCCGCGCGGTCGTCCTGGGGCGAGTGCTCGGCGGGTGCGTCTCGCCATTGGGGTGGCTACCGTCTGCCTGTGACGTCTTTGGGCTGGTCGGACAGTTTGACGGTGGCCGAATCCGACGGGGTGAAATCGGTCGTCGCGGCCGCGCATGCCGCCGACGGCGTCGGACCGGTCTCCGATGACGTCGCCCTGACGGTCAGGCCGGGGTCGAGCCCGGCGCCAGGCCGGTTCCACCTGCTCGCGGCCGACCCGGACCCGGCCTCGCCGGAGAGCGACGTGGCCGGGTATGCGCACCTCGCCCATGCGGGGGGTGGCGCGTGGGAGGCGGAGCTGGTCGTCCGCCCGGACCTGCGGCGCCGGGGAGTCGGGTCCGCCCTCGTCGACGCCCTCGTCCAACGGGTGGCCAGCGAGTCACCGGCCGAGGTTGCCGCCGCCGCGAGTCCGGCGACGCTGGACATCTGGGCACACGGCGACTCGGCGGCCGCGGCCGCGCTCGCCGCGCGCGGGGGGTTCGAGCGTGGCCGGGTGCTGCTGCAGCTACGCCGTCCGCTAGTCGCCGACGCGGGGTCCGCGGGCGAGGAGCTACCCGAGCCGACGTGGCCCGCGGACGTGACCGTGAGGTGTTTCGAACCAGGCCGCGACGAGCGGGCCTGGCTCGCGCTCAACGCCCGCGCGTTCGCCAGCCACCCAGAGCAGGGCCGCTGGACCGAGCAGGACCTGCTGCCGCGCGAAGCGGAGCCGTGGTTCGATCCGGCGGGCTTCTTCCTGGCCGAGCGGGACGGTGAGCTGGTCGGTTTCCACTGGACGAAGGTGCACGCCGAGGACCCGACACCGCCCGACGGCCGGGCCGGGCCGGGCCGGGCACTTCCGATCGGAGAGGTCTATGTCGTCGGAGTCGACCCCTCCCGCGCGGGTGGGGGACTGGGCCGCGCCCTGACCCTGGCTGGACTGCGCCACCTGCGCAACCGTGGCCTCACGACGGTGATGCTCTACACCGACGAGGACAACGCCCGCGCGGTGCGGATGTATGAGCGTCTCGGCTTCACCCGTCACGCCGTTGACGCGCAGTACCGCCGGCACGTCGCCGTCGGCCGGCCCGGTCACTGACACGGCCGGCTGACACGCCAGCCGCGCGTCGGCGGCGCCTGCCGCCACGTCGCGGGCCCTGTCGCTCGGAGCCCACCACCGGCCACGACGTTATGCCGATCAGGCATCTACCGGGATCGAGCTCCCGTACGGGCTCGGGCCCCCGTGCCGGTCACTCGCCACGGGTGGCGGTGCGCGGCGCGGCAGCGGCCGCCGACGCCGTCGGCGGCTCGCCCACCCCGCCCTCGACGTCGAGCACGGTGGTCAGGTTCGTCACGTGCAGCAGACGTCGAGCCGTGTCGTTGAGGTTGCGCAGGATCAGTCGACCACCGCTGGAACGCTGCCGTCGGTGGGCGTAAAGGATGACAGCAAGGCCCTGCGAGTCCAGGAACCCCACATCGGTGAAGTCGACGACGATCTCCCTGACACCCGCCATCCGGGCGTCCACGAGGGCTTCTCGCAGCGGATCTAGGCAGGAGTAATCGACGTCTCCCTCGGGCCAGATCACGATTGCATGCGGACCCGTAACTTCGACACGCAGTCTCATGATCATTGCTCCCGCCTCGGTTTCCGTCCGGGTCGTCCCCGGTCGGACATACGGCCTTGTCCAGGCGGCGCGGGGAGCGACCGGAACAGCCTCGCGTCGCGCACGCCCCGAGCGGGCGTGATCCAGCTCCCCACCGTCGTCAGCCCATCTCCAGGCAACAGCGCCGACTTAGCCGACGACGGAACGGCGAAACCACCGGCCCGGGTCACCGTAGTCGTGACGGTGATCGGGCTCAGACACTTCGATCGGGTGACGTAGCGGGACGCAAGGCCCGTCAACCATGCAGCGTCGTACCCGTCTCGACTGAGCTCACACCCCGTCAGCGGAGTTCACCCATCGTTTTGACGCTGGGTGCACGACAGCGGACCACCCGTCGATCCTCCGTGCCCCGCTGTTCGTCTGGCCAGACGCGGCCGGCCGCGCGAAAAGCTCCCCGCCGCACGGGGTGGGATCGGGCAGGCGGGGATGCGATCTTTGGGCCATGCGTGATGAACAGGCCCTTATCCCCCGGCCGGGCGCCCTCACGGAGCCGCTCACCCTCGTGAGCGAGCTCGACGGGAGCGTCGTCACGGTCGGCACCCAGCCAGGCATCGACGACGGCACCCACGTCATCGTCATGCGGCTGCAGTCGTCATTGCTGGACGTCCTGAACGCGGTGTACCTGATGCCGGTGGAGGCTCAACGGCTGGCGGACTCGTTGTCGTCCGCCGCCGCGATGGCCGTCGCCGGCACGGCCGCGCACGCGGACCGTGTCCTGGCCCGCCTCCCGGACGAGGATCCATGCCCGCACGACCTCGTCGACGCCGAGCCGGCAGGCATGGAAGTCGGCGCGGTGGACGGGGACGACGTCGCTCCCGACGGGAACATCAAGATGGACGGCATGGCCGCGATGCACACGGTCACGGCCAGCGAAGGGGCGAGCGCCGCCCAGCTGCGCGACGCGCTCGGCACCCTGCCGCCGTCCGCGGAGCTGGTCGACTTCGGTGCCGACGCCGACGTCGTCCTGGTCTTCGTGGCCACGCCGCGTTCGAGCCCATAGCGAACCCACGGGATCCCGGGGACCCGCGGACCCGCGGACCCGGAAAGAGATCGGCAGAAGAGTCTCTATGCGGGGGCGGCGGATCCGCTACCGGGCCCCGCCTGGCTCGAGGCGAGCCGGGCGTCGAGCTCCGCGCGGTCGTCGACCCAGTACGGCCCCTCGTCCTCCACGACATCCGCCATGATCACGTGGTGGCGGCCGGCGTGCCCGGTGGGGAGCAGGCAGGTCAGCCCGTCCGCCCGGCAGCTCGAGATCACGACGGTCTTCGGCATCGTCCAGAGCAGCCACACCTCGTCATCGCCCCAGCCCTGCAGCACGGCCGTATGGCTGCCCTCGTGACCGGCCTCCAGCGCGCAGGTCACCTCGTCAGGCACCTCGTAGGCGGCACCAGGCACGTCGCCCAGCCGCTGCACGATCTCCTCCGGCACCCGCTGCCACTCGCCGCAGGCACCGTCGTCCACGGTCTCACCCATGTCCCGGCTCCCTTGCCCTTCCCGGAGACCTCCGTCGGCCCGGCCGCGCGGTCCCCGCAACCCCGATACCCAGCACCGCCGACCCACTCGACGCACAGATATAAGCACGCGGGGTCGGGAGACCTGGACACCGGGTCGAAACACTCCGTATGGATAAAGTCACCCATTGAACACAAGAGGGAGTTTTCGACCGCCAGCGCGCCAGATTCCGGGTCTCCCAGATCGGCGACGGGGTTCCTGCCGGATCCGGGGTCCCTGCCCGATTGGCGACAGGGTCCCTGCCGGATCTGCGAAGCAGATCTGGGAGGTAAGCGATCGGGCAGGTCTGGGAACCGATCTGGGAGGTCGGCCGGGAGGTCAGCAAGCCTGGACGTCCGCGATCCGCCCGTCACGTCATGAGGCGGCCGATGGGCATCCGACTGGCCTAGCCCCGGTCCGTCGGCTGGGTGGCAACGATGGTGATGCCGAGGGCGGCGGCAAGCGACGGTGCCAGGCCCATGAGGTCGCCAACGCCGATCTCGGCACCGGCGAGGCCACTCGCGCCCGCCACCCGGTCGAACCGGCAGTCGGCGAAGCGGGCCGCGGCGACGGTCGCGCCGGTGAAGTCGACGCCGGTCAGGTCGCAGCGGACGAACTCGACATGGTCGAGCCGGGCTCGGGTCAGGTCCAGGCCGGACAGGTCACAGCCCTCGAACCGAGAGCGGTGCAGCCGGCAGAACCGCAGGGTCAGGCCGTCCGCGCGTACGTCGGTCAGCCGCGCGTCGCGGATCTCGCCGTCCACCCAGACGGCTCCCGAGAGCCGGCCGCCGTCGACCGTCACTCTGGTCGCCGCGCCGCCGTCGACGATGGTTCCGGCGAGCGCGACATCCCGTAGCGCGACGTCCCGCAGGGTCACGCCGGCAAGCTGGCCGCCGACCACCCGCAGCGTGGCCAGCCGGACGCCGACCAGCCGGACGTCGCGTCCGGCACCGGCGCCCGCCTCGGCGAGCAGCTCCGCCAGTTCGACGAGTTCCGCCGGCCCCCGGCCGCCGTCGATCGGCCGGGCTGGCTCAGCCGGCAGGTCGGGTGCCACCGGACTCCAGGGGTCGCTACGTCGCCGCGTGGTCGCCATGGCCTCAGCATCCAGGACGCTTCCGACGCTTTTCGGCCTGGCCTCCGCCGCGCGGCTCAGCCGCGGATCACGTCGATGAGGCTCAGGATCGCCAGGATCACGAAGGCAGCCGCCGCGATCCTGGTGATGACCTTGACCGGAACGATCCGCAGCAGGCCGCGCCCACCGGCGATCGCGATCGCCGCCACCGACCACAACGCGAGCAACGCTCCGAGCCAGACTGTCACCGGTGAGTCGAACCGGGCGGCCAGGTTCGCCGTGGAAATCTGGGTCAGGTCACCCATCTCGGCCACGAAGATGACGGTGAACGAGGTCGCGGCCACCCGCCAGAACCCGCGGGATACGGCGCTTTCCCGCTCCTCGGGCGCGACCTCGAGGTCACTGGGCGCTGGTTCGCTGGCCGACGGGCGAGTCGCGCCCGCGCCAGCCGCCGCGGTCGGCCCACCCGCGGCGCCGGACGCGCGGACGCCCGCCGGCATCGCCGTGGGCGCGCCCGGCGCGACGGTGCCAGCCGCGACGCTCTCACGGATCTCGTCGCGTTCGTGGGTCTCGCGGGTCGTATCGGTCTCGCCCGTCTCGTCGCGGCCCTCGCGGTAGACGAGCACGGCGCCGATGGCGAACAGGACCAGCGCGATCGCGTCGACGACGCGGTGTGGCAGCAGCGTGAGCACGCTGCCGGCGGCGACGGCCAGCGTGACATGCACGAGGAAGGCGGCGGCCACCCCTGCCCAGACGTAGAGAGGCCGGTAGCGGCTGCCCATCACGAGGCTCGCGACCATGGTCTTGTCGGGCAGCTCGGCGAGAAAAATGATGCCGAAGGTAACGAACGCGGCGGTAAGGCTCACGACCTGGCCCCTCTTCTCGGGCCGGGCCGGGGGCGCGAGTCCCTTCGACCCGGCATGCAAACCGGATCGAAGGTCTCGTCCACCCGGTCGACCGCAAGATCGACCAGGCCCGGCCGCCGGGCCTGCGCCGCTGGGTTTCGACCGATCAAGATCGGCCTGACGCGCGACGCCGCCAGTATGTCGACGGCCGGGCTGTCCAGCACATCAGCGCCAGACAGCAGGGCTACTCCCCTTCAATGACTAGTTTACCGGAGAACGGAACCAACGCTCCGCATCCGCGCTTCCGTGGCTCCGCCGCCGCCGAGTACGGGCCCGCCGCGATCGCCCGGCAGCCTCACTCGCCGCACTCGGAACCGGTGGTCTCAGCGGTCGCGGGTGAGGGTTCACGCCAACGCCGGCCACACCACAAGAGCGACACCACAAGCTCGACGTGAGCCACTCTCGCTGACACCCCGAAGTCATGTGGTCACACATTTGCCATCGGAGGTGTGGATTCTGGCCGCCACGTTGCGTCACCGGACGGCACGGCAGTCCGCCCAGGGCGTGGTGGCCTGCGACAGAGCCACCGGTCCGGCTGGAGATCTTGCTCTGGCATCCTGTGCCGGTTCGACCAGAACCGGCTGTCAGGGACCACAGGCCGCTGTGACATCATCGCCCGGCCGAGTCTGCGCGAATGCCGCACCGCTGCGCAGCGAGAGGCGTACAGCTCGTTGTCGAGGAGGGGCGCATGGCTTCCAAGAAACAAGTCAAGGCATACGCCGACCAGGCGAGGTCGACCCTGCGCAAGGCAGTACAGCAGACCGGCTTCGACGTCGTCCGTCGCCGTCCCGGGATCGACTCCGCCGGCATGGATGCCCTGGCGATCGCGACCATCCGCGAGACCTCGCCCTACACGATGACCGACCCGACGAAGGTGTTCGGCCTCATCCAGGCCGTCCGTTACCTGGTGACGAACAAGATCCCCGGTAACATCGTCGAGTGCGGCGTGTGGGCCGGCGGCTCGTCGATGGCGGCTGCGCGCACGCTGCTGCAGCTCGGCGACACCTCGCGTCACCTCTACCTGTTCGACACCTTCGAAGGCATGACGCCACCGACCGGCGCCGACATCGCCCCGGATGGGCAGACCGCCGAGCACCTGCTCGCGAACTCCGACCCGGACGACCCGGCGTCGGCCTGGTCGATCGTGCCGCTGGAGAAGGTCAAGGAGAACGTCGCGCGGATCGGCTACCCCGCCGACAAGATCCACTTTGTCAAGGGCATGGTCGAGGAGACGGTGCCGGGCGGGGCCCCGGAGCAGATCGCGCTGCTGCGCCTGGACACCGACTGGTTCGAGTCGACCCGGCACGAGATGGAGCACCTGTTCCCGCGGATCAGCCCGAGCGGGGTTCTGATCATCGACGACTACGGCTGGTGGAAGGGCTCCCAGCAGGCCGTCGACGCCTACATCGCGAACCACCAGATCCCGCTGCTGCTCACCCGCCTCGGCCCGGAGGGCGGCGCGATCGGCGTGGTCCCAGCCACTGGCGCGCTCCCCACGCTGACGAAGCCGGCCCCGTCGTCCGTCGGCGCCCGGGCCTCCTGACGCCGCGCACCGGCCCGTCCTCGCCGCGCGGAGGTAAGGACGGGCCGCTCCGGCGGCGGCGCGGCGCAGCGCAACCCCAGCCACCTCGCCAGCCGGAAACCAACGCGCCCGCCCCGTCCCGTGACCCGTCCACGCGACTCGGCCACAGAAAGTGACGGCGCATCAGCGCTGGCGCTGACCCAACCACCTCGTCAGCCCGGAACCAGGTCAGCCGCCGTCATACGCCTAAACCCGGAACCAGGCCGCGAGCAGGTCCCTGCCGGATCGGCGAAGCCGATCTGGGAGGTAGGGCTCAGCGCCCGAGGGCGGCGCCCGGCCGGGGTCCCTGCCGGATCGCGAAGCGATCTGGGAGGTCTGGGGCGCGGAGCGTCCCGGACCTCCCAGATCGACTCCGCAAGCTCCGTCGATCCGGCAGGAACCCCGGCGGGACCGCCTCAGGTGAACAGGCTGCGGCCCCAGTAGTCGCCGCCGGTGGCGGCAACGCCGGGCGGGACGGCGAAGATCGCGCTGCCCGTGTGCTCGATGTACTCGTTGAGCGCATCCGAGCTCGCCAGCCGGGTCTGGATCGGGATGAACTGCTTGCGCGGGTCCCTTTGGAAGGCGATGAAGAACAGGCCGGCGTCCAGGTGGCCGAGGCCATCGCTGCCATCGGTGAACGAGTAGCCGCGGCGCAGGATCGCATGGCCGCCGTTGGTGTCCGGCGAGGCCAGGCGGATGTGCGCGTCCGCCGGGATGACCAGCTCGCCGTCCGCCGTGCGGCCCTTGAGGTCCACGGCGTCGAACTCGCCGGTGTGGCCGAACGGCGCGCCGACGACCTTGGTGCGACCGAAGGTGGTCTCCTGCTCGGCGAGTGAGGTGCGGTCCCAGCGCTCGATGAGCATCTGGATCCGACGGGTCACCATGTACGACCCGCCGGCCATCCATGCGCCGGCGCTCTTCTCGTCGCTGGGGGCGACCCAGACGTGCTCGTCGACTTTGGCCGGCTGCTCGACGTGGATGTTGTTCGTGCCGTCCTTGAACCCCATCAGGTTGCGCGGCGTCGCCTGGCTGGAGCTGGTCGACGCCGTGCGGCCGAACCCGAGCTGGGACCAGCGGACCGCGACGACGCCCCGGCCGATCCGGGCCAGGTTGCGCACGGCGTGCACGGCGATCTGCGGGTCGTCGGCGCAGGCCTGGACGGCGAGGTCCCCGCCGCAGCGCGCCGGGTCGAGCGCGTCGAATGAGAAGGCGGGCAGGTCGACCAGCGCGGCCGGCCGGCGGCTCGCGAGCCCGAACCGGTCGACGCCGTCGGCCGTGGTGAACAGGGTCGGCCCGACGCCGAAGGTCAGGGTGAGGTGGCCGGAGGCTAGCCCTTCGGCCTCGCCGGTGTCGTCGGGCGGCGCGTCCTGGGCGCCAGCGACGCCGTCGCCGACCGCCTTACCCGCGGCCATGGCGGCCGCGGCCGCCGTCCATTCCTTGAGTACCTCGACCAGATCGGCGCGGCTGTCGGTGACCACGTCGAACGCGGCGAAGTGCAGCCGGTCCTGCGCCGGGGTGACGATCCCTGCCTGGTGGGCGCCGTGGAACTCGACAAGCTGCTTCCCCGAGGCGGGGACGGCCTCGGTCCCTCCGTTCTTGTCGTCCGAGCAGGCGGCCAGGCCACCGGCGGTGGCGGCGCCTGCGGCCGCCACTCCAGCCAGCCCGAACAGCCCTCGCCGCGACACCCGTGTCCCAGCCACGTTCTTTACCTCTGCTTCCTGTTCCTGCGTCCTCCCGGACGGTGGCACCGCCCGATTTCCGATTAGTGATCCTGGGGACAACGGCCGCCGGGTGTGCGAAGGAAGATCATTTTCGCACACCCTTTGGCCCTCTAGGCCGCCAGACGGCGCCTTTGTTACGACTGGCCAGGAAACGCGGTTGGCCGGACCGGCCGGGTGCCCACTGGCGGGGCCGGCCCGGCCGCCCCCGCTAGGCCGCGACCGCCCCGGTCAGCTTGGACAGCGGCTCGGCCAAGCCGTCGACCTTGTCGGACAGTGCTCGGACCTGGGTGTCGCTCAGCGAGGTGTAGTCCACGTAGCCGTCGCCCGACTTGTACGGCTCCAGCGCCTTCTCGACATCGGTCAGGCGGGCGTCGATGGTCTTGGCCAGCTCCGGGTCGGTGTCCTTCAGAACCGGCAGCAGCGGCTCGTACGCGGCCCGGGCACCCTCGACGTTGGCGGCGAAGTCGATCAGGTCGGTGTGCGAGTACCGCTCCTCCTCGCCGGTGACCTTGCT
The DNA here is from genome assembly GCF_032027725.1 of Pseudofrankia coriaricola. Classification (NCBI taxonomy): domain Bacteria; kingdom Bacillati; phylum Actinomycetota; class Actinomycetes; order Frankiales; family Frankiaceae; genus Pseudofrankia; species Pseudofrankia coriaricola. The sequence goes on from NZ_JASNFO010000002.1 coordinate 360,938, forward strand.
GGTGGCGACTTCGTTGAGCAGCTCGGCCGCGCCGTTGCCGAGCTGGCTCGGGGTGAGCTTCACGTCGGTGACCAACGTCTGCAGCTTCTTCACGTCGGCGAGCAGCTTGTCGGCGACGACCGGGTCGGACGTCTTGCCGTTGACCCAGAGGTCCCTCTCGATCACGTGGAAGCCGGTCCACTCGTCGTCCGGGACATCGCCCTCCCGGGCATCGATCGCCGGGTCGAGGTCGCCGAAGCTCTCCGCGACCGGCTCGATCCGCTCGTAGAAGACCCGGGCCGGTGCGTAGAGACGCTTGGCCGCCTCGACGTCGCCGCTCTTGACCGCCGCGGCGAACGTCTCAGTGGCGGTGACCAGCTGACCGGTCTGGCCCTCCACGTAGACGCGGTACTCGCCGACGGCCTCGTACAGCCGCGGGTCGTAGGCGGCGCCCGGGGCGGACGCACCGGGCGCGGCGATGGTGAGCTTCGAGGTCACGCCGTCACCAGTGGTACTGGTCGGCCGACAGCGCAGGGTGTAGTCGCCCTCGGCCAGGTCGACGGTCAGGTTGCGCGACGTCCCCGGGCCGACGTTCTCCACCTCGCCGACGGCTTGGCCGTTCGCGCCGATGAAGTAGAGCTCGATCGCCTTGCCGGTGGTGTTCGAGACCTTGAAGGTGTGGGTGCCCGCGGACAGGGCCGGCCCGGAGTAGGCGCATGTGTCGTCGCCGGCGGTGACCACCGAGGCGCCGGCCGCGGTGCCGGCCGCGGTGCCGTCCGAGCCGCCGTTCAGCGCGAAACCGATCGCGCCGCCAGCCAAGAGCAGGCCCACGACCGAGACGCTCAGGACCGGGACCGCCGTGAGCGTCCTGCGCCAACCCATGACCTCGTCCTCCTTGGGAGCTGCTTCCTCGCCGCTGTCGGCGGGCTTGCTGGTGTCGTTGTTGCCGGCGGGCGCCGGGATGTCGCGGTGCTGGCCGCTGGGCGAGTCGGTGCTCTGGGTCGGGATGGCGGCCTCGGCGGTCGGGATGGCGGCGTCGGCGGCCGGGGCGGCGTCTATCCGGGTCGTGTCCGGCCCGGCCGGAACCGCGCCTGCCCCGGCTCCCGCCGCGGCCGTGGCGGGAGCCGGGGCGGCCGCCGGCTCGGGGGACCTGAACAGGTAGCGGTAGCAGACGTAGATCGCCATGACCGGGACGAGGTAGCCGAGCCAGACGCCCAGCTGCGCCCACGACCACACCGGGCTGATGTTGAAGATGCCCTTGAGCAGCGCGCCGTACCAGCTGCTTTCCGAGATGTGGTCGGAGAGGTCGAACGCGAGCGCCTCGTGGCCCGGCAGCAGGTCGGCCTCCTGCAGGTCACCGACGCCGTAGGCGGCGACACCGGCGGCGACGACGATCAGCGCACCACCCGTCCAGGTGAAGAACCTGCCGAGGTTGAACGTGAGCACGCGGTTGTAGAGCAGGTAGCCGAGCAGGATGGCGATCAGGATGCCGACGAGCGCGCCCAGCATCGGGCCGACGGTCGAGCCGTTCGTCGAGTCGATCGTCGCCCACAGGAACAGCGCCGTCTCCAGGCCCTCGCGGGCGACCGCGAGAAACGCGGTGAAGACGACGGCGCCCGCACCGACAGACAGTGCGGCGTCCATCTTGCCGCGCAGTTCGCCGGACAGGTTGCGCGCCGTCTTACGCATCCAGAAGACCATCCAGGTCACCAGCACGACGGCGACCAGCGACAGGATCCCGCCCAGTCCCTCCTGCGCCTTGGTCGACAGGTTCGCGGAGGTGAACGTGAGCGCGGCACCGAAAGCCAGGCTGAGCGCGACCGCCGCCCCAACCCCGAAGGAGAGGTGCGCCATCCGGTCACGTCGATCAATCTTGACCAGGTAGGCGGCAAGGATGCTGACGATCAGCGTTGCCTCAAGCCCTTCACGCAACCCGATCAGTAGGTTCGGAACGAAGTTGTCCACGCACTCTCCACTGGGCCCAGGTCCCATCCAGTTAGGACCACCTAACTTAAGGCAGGCCGACCTAACTTAGGACCGCCTAAGGCTCAGACGCAAGGGTCCTCCGAACGAGTGCCCACGAACACCTCGGCCAAGGCTCACAACAGCTCGACCAGCGCAGGAACGAAAGGCGCGCGGGCGTCCCGCACCCCCACCTCCAGGCGAAGATCACCCCTGCCGGCAGTTCGCGGTCGCGCCCCGCCAGGACAGTCGGAACTCACCGCCGACACGCGACCCGAACAGGGCGCCCACAGCGTTGCCCTCATCGAACACATGTGCGACTGTTGGGCTCGTGGAAGTGCGGATCGTGATCGACGGCCAGACCTTCGAGCTGCCGGCCGACACCGACCCGGATGAACTTCGCACGCGCGTCGCCCAAGCGGTCTTCCGCTGCGAGGTCGAGCAGTTATACCTGGCCGACGGCTACACGATGCTCGTCAACTGGCGCTCCGTCCGCACCATCCAGATCCGCACCGGCCCGGCCTCGCCCAATCACCCCGACACCGGCACCGCGACCGCACCGACCGGCGAGCCGCCGGTCCCCTAAGACGGACCACGGTCGTGTGGTGGCCGGGGCGGGACCTACGGCCACCTTCCCCCGCACGGCCGTGGTCCCCACCCGCACGCCGACGCCGCGGGCGGCAAGGCCGAGACCCGTCCCGCGCCTGATCGACTGCTACGCACAACCCAGCCACCGATGGTGACGGCGCATCGGCGCATCACCAACGCACCCACCACCCCGGCCCCAGTCCACGCCAGCCCCGGCTACACACGCCAACCCCGAGATCAGGCTGGGAGGGCGCCCTGCGCCCGACAGGCGGCGCCCGGCGCCGGGCGCGAAGCGTCCGGCGCGGGACCGCCCCAGCCGCCGCCGCCCGGGGTGTGGACCGTGACCACGGCCCCGGCGGGCAGGGGCCGGCTGGCCTTGGGCGGGAGCGGGTCGCCGTCGACGTCGGCGCGGCCGACGCCGCCGGGGCCGCCGCCGGCCGCGCCCTGCGGGGCATGGCGACGCCGATCGGCCAGCACCGACAGGGTCGCCGGCTCCAGCACCCGGATCGAACGGACCAGACCGGCGCCACCGGGGTGCAGCCCGGCGCCGGCCGTCGCCTCGTCGAGCTCGTAGCGCTCCACCCGCATCGGGTACTCGAGCTCGAGCGCCTCGATCGGGGTATTGAGCGTGTTCGTCATCCCGACGTGCACCCCGGACGCGCCCGGCCCGCGCGCGGAGCCCCCAGCCCCGCCCGCCAGCGTCTCGTAGTACGTCCAGCCGTCGCCGCCGATCACCAGGTTGTTCATCGTCCCCTGGCCCTGCGCGGGCAGGACCGGCAGCGTCGCCGGTTCCTCTCCCGTCTCGGTCGCCGCCGCCGCGACCGCAGCGGCGCCCGCGGCGGCGGCGACCGCCTGGCCCAGGGCGGCGAGCACGGTGTCGGCGATCCGCTGTGACGTCTCGACGTTGCCGGCGACGACGGCCGACGGGCGACGGGCGTCGACCAGCGAGCCGGGCTCGGTGACGACGGTGAGCGGCGCGTACGTGCCGTCGTTCGCCGGCACGTCGTCGGGCAGCAGCACCCGCAATGCGAAGCAGCAGGCCGAGCGGGTCACCGCGCGCGGGCAGTTGACGTTGCCCCGCACGGCCGGCGAGGTACCGGTGAAGTCCACCGTGAGACCGTCCCCGGCGATCGTCACCGCGACCCGCAACGGGATGTCGACGTCGTCCGCGCCGTCGCCCTCCAACTCGCTGGCCGCCTCGTACCGGCCGTCCGGCAGCAGCGCGACCAGCGACCGGCTGCGCCGCTCGCCATAGCGCAGCACCTCGGCGAAGGCGGTGAGCACGGTCGCCACCCCATGGCGCGCCGCGAGCTCGGTCAGGCGGATGCCGGCGAGCCGGTTCGCGGCCGCCTGTGCGCGCAGATCGCCGCGGCGCAGGTCGGGGGTGCGCGAGTTCGCGCAGATCAGGTCGAGGATGTCGTCCTGCCACCGGCCCGCCCGGACCAGGCGGACCGGCGGGATGATCAGCCCCTCGGCGAAGATCTCGCGCGAGTCGGCCGGCATCGAGCCAGGTCGCATGCCGCCCATGTCGGAGTGGTGCGCCCTCGTGGCCGCGTAGCCGACGATCTCGCCGCCCGGTTCCTCCGCGGCGGTGCCCGGCGGGCCGCCGAAGGAGGCGCGATCATCGTCCTCGCGTGCGCCTCCGGAGGCACCTGGCGGGATGGTCAGGGGGCTGACGAGCGTGACGTCCGGCAGGTGGTTGCCACCGGTGAACGGGTCGTTGAGCACCCACACGTCGCCGGGTGCCGCGCCGCGCTCGGCGACCACCCGCACCGACTCGTAGAGCGCCCCCAGGTGCACCGGCACGTGCGCCGCCTGCGCGACCATCCGGCCGTCCGCGTCGAACAGCGCGGCCGAGCAGTCCCGCCGCTCCTTGATGTTCGACGAGTACGCGCTGCGGACCAGCAGCGTCCCCATCTCCTCGGCGATCCCGGCGAGCCCGCTCGCGAGCACCGACAAGGTCACCGGGTCCAGCCCGGCCGGCACCGCCTCCATGTCTCCCAGCGTGGCACCTCCCCGTCCGGCGGAGGCTGTGGGGGCCGTGGTCAGATGAGGCCATGCCAGCCGCCACCCCCGGCGTGCCCGCCGGCCCGTCCACCGGTCCGTCCTCCGGGCTTTCCCCCCAGGAGCCTCTTGGCGGCGTCTCGGCCGAGCTCGCCACCGACGTCGCCGGACGGGTACGGGCGCTGATGCCGCGCGCCCGTGACGAGCTCGCCGAGCTCGTCGCCATCCCGACCGTCTTCGATCCCCGGCTGGGGCCGTCGGCCGACTGCGTGCGCGGCGCGGGCCTCGTCGCGGACGCGCTGCGCGACGCCGGGCTGCCGGACGTGCGGCTGGTGGAGACGCCGGACGGCTCCACGGCGGCGATCGGCCACCGGCCGGCGCCCCCCGGCGCGCCGACCGTGCTGTTCTACGCCCACTACGACGTCCAGCCTCCGGGCGACGAGGCGAGCTGGGACAGCCCGCCCTTCACGCTGACCGAGCGGGACGGCCGCTGGTATGGCCGGGGCGCCGCCGACTGCAAGGGCAACCTGATGGCCCACCTCACCGCGCTGCGGGCGGTCGGAAACTCGACTTCCCCCACATCCAGCCTTCGGCAGGATGTGGGGACCCCTGTCCCAGTCGGGATCAAGGTCGTCGTCGAAGGCTCCGAGGAACAGGGCACCGGGGGACTCGAGCGGTTCGTCGAGCAGAACCCGGACCTGCTGGCCGCGGACACGATCGTGATCTGCGACTCGGGCAACGTCGCCGTGGGCGTGCCGACGTTGACGACGGTGCTGCGCGGCCTGGTCAGCGCTGTCGTCCGCGTGACGACCGGCACCAGCGGCATGCACAGCGGCATGTTCGGCGGCCCGACGCCGGACGCCCTGCTGGCGCTGGTCGCGATGCTCGCGACGCTGCACAACGAGGCGGGCGACGTCACCATCCCCGGGCTCGCCAACGGCGGGGTGTGGAACGGCGAGCCCTACCCTGAGGAGCGGCTACGCGCCGACGCGCACGTGCTCCCCGAGGTGGGCCTGCTCGGAAGCGGCACCGTCGCCGACCAGCTCTGGGCCCGGCCGGCGTTGACGGTCATCGGCATGGAGGTACCGCCGCTGACCGGCGCGCCGTCGGCGGTGCAGCCGGCTGCCGCGGCCCGGCTGAACCTGCGGGTCCCGCCGGGCGTCGACCCGGAGGCCGCCTACGGGCTGCTCGCCGACCACCTGCGCGCGGTCGCGCCGTGGCATGTCCGGGTGGAGATCGAGCTGGAGGGCATCGGCGCGTCGTTTCGCGCCGAGACCGACGGGCCCGGCTACCGCGCGATAACGGCGGCGCTGGCGACGGCCTATGGGCGGCCGGTCACCACAGCGGGGCAGGGGGGCGGGATCCCGCTGTGCGACACGTTCGCGCGGACCTACCCGGATTCGGAGATCATGCTGATCGGCGTCTCCGAGCCGGCCTGCCTCATCCACGCCCCCAACGAGAGCGTCGCCCCCAGCGAGATCGAACAGATCGCGCTGGCCGAGGCGCTCTTCCTGCTCGGCCATCCCACAACGGGCTGACCAGCGGGAGAGACACATCATGATCGACGTGAGGCGGGTACCACAATCACCTCGCAAGACCGGCAACCCAGCTCCGCGCCTGGCATCGCGCGGTGCCATTCTTGGGGGTCATGGGACCACGGGGGGATGAGGCCACGTCGGCCATGCCCCCGGAGCCCCCGCCGGTGAAGGCGCTGCCCGCGGAACCCCAGTCCGCGGAACCCCAGTCCGCCCAGCCCGCGTCGCCCGCGGCCCTGTCGTCCACGGCCCTGTCGTCCACGGCCCCGTCGCCCACGACCCCGTCGCCCGCGTCCGTTACCTCCCCCGAACCCGCGGTGGCCCAGGCCCCGACGACGGGGACCCTGCCGGACTCGCCGGCCCCGGCGGCTGAGACCGAGGCCGTACCCGCGGCGCCAGCCCGCACGCGGGCTCCTCGGCGCGCGCCAGCCAGGACGGCGGCGGCGAAGGGCACGGCCGTCACGACCGTGGCGCCGACTGAGCAGGCCACGGCCGAAGGCACACCGGCCGCGCGGCAGCCTGCTCCCTCGGCCAGGGCGACCCGCGCCCGGCCGACCCACGCCAAGGCCACGCCAGCCGGCGCGGGGACCGACGAGGCGACGACCGGCCCGACGCCATTCGCCGACGCCACGACCTCGGACGCCACGACCTCGGACGCCACAGCCTCGGACGCCACAGCCTCGGACGCCACAACCGCCACCGCCACGCCCACGGAACCACCGAGACCGAAGACGACCCGAACCCGGTCCACCCGTGCCAAGGCGCCCTCCGCCGAGGCGACGGCCGGCGCGCCGGCCGTCGAGGCCGCGCCGGTCAAGGCCAGCCGCGCCCAGTCGACGCGGAGCCGGGCCAAGGCCGCGCCCGCCACGGCGACGGAGCAGTCACCGCTGCCGGGAGCGACGGCCGGTCCCGCGCCGGGCAGGGCCGCCCAGCGGGCCGGCGCTGGATTGGCCGGGCTCGCCGACGCAACGCCGGAGCCGGTCGAGACCCGGGTCTCCTCACCGCTCAGTCCAACAGGCACGGGGGATCTCGGTGAGCTGATCCGCCTGTTGATACCGGATGACCCGACGACCGGCCCGGTCCCGATCCCGGCGCCGCCCCCGGACACCGGTCCCCTGATCCTCCCCCCGATCGACGGCCCGTTCCTGACGCCGATGGCCGACGAGACGGGGCCGCTTACCGTTCCACTCGCCTACCGCGGGTGGGACAGCCCGACCGCTCCTGGCGGCGCGCCGGACGACGCCACCGCGCCGACGAGCCCTGGGGGTGCTGGCCTGGCCGGCCAGGCCACGGCGCCAGTCGGTGGGAGCACCACCGGTGAGAGCGCCGTCGGTGAGCCCACCACCGTGGCCGCCGCGGAATGGCCCGTCGCGGCAGCCGCCGCGACGCGGCCGGGTGGGGCCGAGCCCGACGCGGAGGGATTCGCGGTCGTCGGAGTGTTGGAGCAGCGGCGGCGCCGGTGGCCCTGGACCCGTTGGCGGTGGACACGCCTCCCGCTGCCCGCGTCCTGGCCACCGCCGGGGCGGGAGCCGTCCTCGCGGCGCTGGCCGCGGGCGCTGCGCTGGTCGCTGGACATGAGCTGGGAGCGGACGCTGCGTCAGCCGCGGTTTCGGCGCTGGCTCCCCGCCGTGGACTGGGAGGAGACCCTGGGCCGGCCGCGGGGCCGATACCTGCTGCCCGCCCTGATCTGGCCGTCGGCTCCACGCCGACCGTCCGAACGGCGCTGGCAGTCGGCCGGGCGCTCGCTGTCCCGGCCGGTCTGGGCCAGGGGCAACGTCGACCGACGGTTCGCGCCGGTCTACGCGGTGGCCTTCTCGCCAGACGGGCGGCGGCTCGCGACGGCGAGCGGCGATGGCCTCGTCCGGCTATGGAATGTCGCTGACCCGGGCGTGCCCGCGCGAATGTGGGAGGTCTCGACGAGGTTCGCGGCCGGGCCGGTCGTGGCGTTCTCACCCGACGGCACATGGCTGGCCACGGGCCACGACAACACCCACGCGGTGCTCTGGAAGATCGACGAGCTCGCCGGACCCGTTCCGCGCGCGTTGCTCGCTCATCCCGGAGGGCTGACCGGGCTGCACTTCTCGGCGGACGGGCGGCGGCTTGCCGCCGGCTTCGCCGCGGAGGCCGCCCGGATCTGGGACGTCACGGACCCCACCCACCCCCGCCCGCTGGGCCGCGCGGGTGACTCGCGCCTGATCCGCGCCGCCGCGATCTTCCCGAACGGCCGCTGGCTCGCGACCGCGGGCGAGCGGGTCGAGTTCTGGGAGGTCTCGGCCACGCCGGTGCGCCGAATGCACCTGACGGCCGGCGAGGGCCCGCTGTTGGACGTGGCGGTCGCGCCGGACGGCCGGACGATGGCGGTGGGACGCCTCGACGGCACCGTCGACCTCTGGCACACGATCGACCCGTCGGCGCCCGCGCCGCGGGCCTCGATCAACGCGCACGCCGGCTGGGTCACGTCGGTCACCTTCAGCGCGGACAGCCGGTGGCTGGCCACTGTGAGCGCGGAGCACGTCGCGCTGTGGGACCTGCTGGACCCGACCGCCGCGGTCGGGCGGATACGTACCCGACTGCCGGTGACTGCCGTCGCGTTCGCCCCCAAGCGTGGGTTGCTCGCCGTCGCGAGCCTCGACGGGTCGGTGACCCTGCTGCGCCCGACGACGGAGGCTCATGAGCCGGCCGGCGCGGATGGCCACGCGGCGACGGACGCCGACGAGGCGCGGGTCCGCGAGGCGCGAGCTGACGACGAGACCGACGCCGAGAAGACCGCGGTCGATGTCGAACCGCTCAGGACCCTCCGCCCGATGGGGGACACGCCGGCCGCCGGCGGCATCGACCTGCCGGGCAGGCGCCGCCGCGAGCGCCGGACGAACGGTCGGGCAGCGGTCGTCGGGGGCCTCGCGATCGGCCTGAGCTGCCTGCTTGTCTTCGGTCACCAGCTGGGGCTGCCCCCGGCGCTGCTGCTGGCCGCGGGGATGATCGTCGTGCTGGCACTGGTCGTGGCGACGGGGCTGGCACTGGCTGCGGCCGTCTGGGCGCCGCCGGCCGCCGGGCCACGCCAGGCGGCTGGCGCGGGTACGCCCGCCGCCCGGTCCGCCGGCCGGCGGACGCGCGGTGCGCACACGCGCTCGGCGAGCCGGCCACCCCGGCCGGGGCCGCGGACGGCGACCGACCCGACGACGGCGCGGACGAACGCGGCGGAGCCGGACGAGGAGCAGCCGCGGGATGCGGGCGCGAGCCCGCTGAGCGCCACGCTCCCGCTTGGCCTCGTCGGCGCCGATGCCGTCGGGACCGAGGACGACGGCATGGGCGGCCACGCGAATGCCGGGGCCGAAGCCGTCGTGACCAGCCCCTGGAACGTGTCCGAATCAACGCGCCCGATGCCATAAGAAACGTGTACGTCACCTAAAGCGCCCGTGTTGGCCGCCTGGGTCATCTAGGCTGCGCGGCTGGTACGCCATGGCGCATAAGGGCAACTGACGCTGTCCGTGGTCGTTGTGTGGCCTGACTACCACCGAACCCGACATCGACAGGAGACTCCGATGCCAGCGCTGGCTCCGGTACCCGACGCCTCGGCCGGGCGCTGAGATGGCGACGCCCACTGTGGGCCAGCAGGCCCCCGACTTCACCCTTTCCGGCCTGGTCGTCCACGACGGCGAGACCGCCCGTTCCGACTACACCCTCTCGGCCGCCAAGGGCACCCCGGTCGTGCTCGCGTTCTACCCCGGCGACGAGACGCCCGTCTGCACGAAGCAGCTGTGCTCGTACGCGGACAGCATGGAGGTGTTCTCGGGCGTCGGTGCCCAGGTCTGGGGCATCAGCCCGCAGGACCTCGACAGCCACGAGCGGTTCGCCAGGCATCGTGCCCTGTCCTTCCCGCTGCTGGCCGACCCGGACCGTGCCGTGATCCGCCAGTACGGGATCGCGATGCCCGGTCTTGGGCTGCGCCGCTCGGTGTTCCTCGTGGACGCTGACGGCGTGCTGCGCTGGAAGGACGTCGGCCTGATCGGCGTCACCTATGCCACCGCCGACAAGATCGGCAAGGAGCTCGCCCGGCTGGGGTGACCAGCGGCCGGCCGTCGTCCCGGCCGCGAGGTTCCGCCGTCGTCTCCACCACCGCCCCGGCGGAGCTCCGGCCAGCGGGGCCGTCGGGGAACCGTTTCGGCCTGACGCGGTCGATGTGCCGGGCTCGGGCCAACTGTCGTAAAGTCACCGGCGAGGCCATCGGTATTCGGAACTCGACAGTGAGGTGGGGGCAGCCTTGTTCACCGCCCGACGGGATCCGGACGCGTCCACGAACGATGCGGCCACGGCTGCCCCGAGCACCGTTCTCCAGATCGGGGATGTGGCCCGACAGGTAGGTCTGTCGTTGCGCACGGTCCGCTTCTACGAGGAAGCCGGGCTGCTCACCCCGGTCGGGCGGACTCAGGGCGGCTTCCGTCTCTACGACGAGGACGCCCTGGACCGGCTGCTTCTGATCAAGCGGATGAAGCCCCTCGGCTTCACGCTGGAGGAGATGCGGTCCCTGCTCGCGGTGCGTGACGAGCTTCGCCTGCCGGACCTGACGGCGGACCGCCAGCATGAGCTGCGGGAGCGGCTGAAGACCTGGGCGACGCTGGCGGAGGAGAAGCTCGCCGACCTGCGGGCGCGGGCCGGGATCGCGGCGGACTTCGTCGCCGGCCTGCACGACGACGCGTCCCGCCTGCCCGACAGCCCGGACGACCTCACGGATGTCGTCGCCCACTCCGGCGCCACCGACACCGCTCCCATCGCCGGTGACAGCGCCACGACCTGCGACGATGGTGACAGTGACGGCGTCGCGCGCGCCATCACCGCTCACAGCCCAGACGGCCCCGAGCACGACGCGCCTTCGACCGAGACGAGCCCCGACCGGACCTGACCGTCCGCGCCGCCGGCGCCGCCACGAGCGGTCACCGATCGGCGCGCAACGGACGCCGGGTGCCTCCGCGCCCGGCAGCGGCACCCGCCGAGCCCACCCGTCCCGCCTCCAGCATCGAGTAAGGGTTCAGTTGTCCAGCACGCATAGCATCCCGTCCCCTGCCAGCGCCGGACGCGAGGTTTACCCGATCGGCGACGTAGCGGACAAGGTCACCCTGTCGTTGCGCACGACGCGCTTCTACGCCGAGGCCGGCCTGCTCGCCGCCGTCGCCGAGGACGGAGCCGGGGCGCCGCTGTACGACGAGGACGCCGTCGACCGTCTCCTCCTGGTCAAGAAGATGAAGCCGCTCGGCTTCGCCCTCGACGAGATGCGCGCTCTCATTGCCCTGCGCGACGAGGCGACGAGCGCCGGCACTCCTCCCGAGCGGCGTGAGGAGCTGCTAGAGCGGCTGCATACCTGGGTCGCTCTCGGCGAGGAGAAGCTGCGCTCCCTCGAAGAGCAGGTCCGCATCGCCGAGTCGTTCCTGCACGGCCTGCACGACGACGCACACCGCGCCGGCCGCGCGGCCGGCGACTAGGCCTCGCGGCTCTCCGCCTGCGCCGCCGCCTGGCCGTGCGCCGGCCGGCTCCCGGCGGAGTCGGACGACGAAGTCGGGGCGATGATGGTCCGTATGCCGACTTTTATTCAGAAGCCGACCGTCGTCGAAGCGGCGGGCAGCCTGCCGAAGATCATCCGCGAGTACGTGGGCATGGTGAACACCGGTTCGTCCGGTGTGAGCATCGCGCACATGACCAGCCCGTCTGGCTGGGAGGAGCCGGGCCAGCGGCCCGAGTTCGACGAGTACACGCTGGTACTGCGCGGCGTCCTCACCGTTGAGCACTCCGGTGGGGTGATCGAGGTCGGTGCCGGCGAGGCCGTCCACACGGCGGCCGGCGAGTGGGTGCGGTACAGCACTCGCGGCGCCGACGGTGCCGACTACATCTCGGTCTGCCTGCCCGCCTTCGCCCCCGACACCGTCCACCGCGACGCCTAGGCTCCATCCGCCCGCCGGAGCACCGGGATGGACCCGGAGTTCCGCATCGGGGCCGCGGCGGGCGGGCCTCCGACTACGATCAGGGGAAACCGTCGCGGCGCCCTCCGGCTGACTGGCTGGCTCCGGAGGGCGGACGCGGCGAGGCCGGTGGCGGTGGGAGGCGACGGATGACGACATCGAGCGAGTCACCGCCGCTGTTGCGCCGGCTGGTCGGCGATGCGCTACGCGACTATCGGATGGGCCAGGGCCGGACGCTGCGTGATGTCGCGGCCGCGGCGCGGGTTTCCGTCCCCTATCTGTCCGAGGTGGAGCGGGGCCGCAAGGAGGCCTCCTCCGAGGTGCTCGCCGCGGTATGCCGCGGGCTGGGCATCCGGCTGAGCGACCTGCTCGAGCAGGTACGCCGCGAGCTGGTGGAGCGGGAGCCCCGCCAGGAGCCTTCGCGGGCACCGGTTCGGCCGGTGGCCGGCTCGGCGCCCACCCGCCCGGTGGCGGGCGCGAAGGCGCCGGCCGCCAGGCCGGCCGCCGCGGCCCGGCCGCTGTCTCCCGCGGCCCCGGTTCGTCTCGTGCGCGCCGCCGAGCAGGCCATCCCGACTTCGCCCATCCAGCCGGGCCCGACCTGCCAGGTCGGCGCCGCGCACACGCCACCGGCTCGGCCCCTCCGCGCACTTCGACGCCGGGGGCGCTACGGGCGACCGGGCGGCCTCGGTCCGCGCCAGGCCCTGGCACCGATCGTCCCCACGGCGCCGGGCCGGCCTCCTGCCCGAGCGACCCAGCCCGGATGCGCGGCGGCCCGGCGCGTTTCGGGGCACCACCGCGCGGTCGGGCACGCCCCTCGTCGTGTCGGCGGCCCCGCGGTCCGGGCGACAGTCATGCTCTGACGGACTCGCGGTCGCTGTCGGGCCGCGGCCACCGTCGGGCTTGGGTGACCTCTGCCGGGCCAGTGGACTAGATGGTGCCGTCCCCGTCCCCGTCCTCGTCCTCACCCGCGGGCCCGGCCCGGTCGTGTGGCGCCGCGGCCGGCCGTGACTCCGGCGGTGTCTGCGCGTCCGCCTGCTTCCGGACGATCGCGGGGATGACGGCCCAGAGCAGGACAAGGACCAGCAGGGTCAGCGCACCGGCGATGATCCCCGCGGTGGGGCCGACGACCACGTCGAAGATGAGGGTGACGACGCCGGCGACGGCGAGCGCGAGCAGCGCGAGCCCCGCCTGCGCCAACGCGTTCGCCGCCTGGATGAGCAGTTCCTTCTGGTGACGGCGAAACACCGCCCGATGCAGGCTGACCGGCATCAGCAGAAGGCCCGTCGCCGCGACCGCGAGCAGCACGACGACCAGATAGAGCCCCCGCTGGGCCGAGCTGAGGTCCGAGAACTTCGCCTGGAACGGGAGCGCCAGCAGGAAGGCCGTCAGCAGCTGCACACCCGTCTGCGCGACGCGGAGCTCCTGTAGCAGCTCGGTCCAGTTCCGGTCACGCCGGTGGTCCGGCGTCTCTCCGGAGTGGCCGGCGGCGCTGTCGGCGCTGTCGGCCGACGGGACGCGCTGGCCGCTGGCCGCCGGTCCGCCGGATTGGCCGGGTCGACCGGCGGCCTCTGGAGACTGGCCGGCTGACCGCTCGCTCACCACCTCATCCTGCCCTCTCCGAGCAGAGGCGTCATCATCCACGCAATCCGCCAGGCCGGGCCGCCTCGGACCGCCGTGGCGTGCGGTCCACGTCCCACGACGCGAGATTCTCTGCGCCTAACCGTCCCGTCTGTCCGGCTTGCGAGCATAGGAACGTGACGCACACACCGGACGCCGAGGACACGAGCTCGCCACCACACAACGGCAGGCACCACCCGAAGGTCGTCAACGAGCGAATGCTGCTCGCGCAGCGGCGGACCGGCCAGGAGCGGTTCGCCGACGCCGTCACCGGCTTCGCCGGCTCGATGTCATTCGTCTACCTGCACGTCGTCTGGTTCACCGTCTGGATCCTGCTCAACCAGGGCGCCTTTGGCGACAGGATAATCTTCGACCCGTTTCCCTACGGCCTGTTGACGATGATCGTCAGCCTGGAGGCGATCTTCCTGTCGACGTTCGTGATGATCAGTCAGAACCGGGACACCCGCCGCCAGAACGTGCGCGCCGACCTGGACTACGAGACCACCGTCCGGTCCGAGGTCTGGTCGTCGCACATCGGCCGGCAGCTGGGCATCGACCCAGCCACGATCGAGGTCCGCGTCCAGGAGATCCTCCGCCGAACCGGCGCGCCATCGCCCTGACGCCGGCCGCGGACGCCCGAGCACCCGGCGGCGTCCGCGTCCCGGCACGGCCCGCCATACCGGGCAGAGGCGCGCGCCATGGACTGCCAGGGACGGCTGGAGCCGCTTGCTTCGGGCATTTCGGGCTGGCAGGCTGTCGTTTTGATCATTGGATTGTGACGCGGGCCATGGCAGGAAGCGAGGAGACGACGCGATGGGCGGTCAGACCGAGGGGAACGGGCGAGTCGCGGGCAAGGTGGCCGTGGTGACCGGCGCCGCGTCCGGGATCGGCCGGGCGGTGACCCGGCGGCTCGCCGCCGAAGGCGCGCGGATCGTCGCGGCGGACATCGACGAGACGGGGTTAGGCAAGCTCACGGCGGAACTCGGCGAGGAGGTCGCCGCCGCCGCCCGGTGCGACGTCACCGTCGAGGAGGACGTCGCCGCGGTCGTCCAGCTCGCGGCCAGCCGCTTCGGCGGGCTCGACATCGTGGTCGCCAACGCGGGCGGGGGCTTTCTCGGGGAGATCGCCGACCACGACTACGCCGAATGGCGCCGGATCGTCGACCTCTGCCTGAACAGCGCCTTCCTCACCGTCAAGCACGCGGGCGCCGCGCTGCGCGCGGGCGGGCACGGCGGCTCGATCGTCGCGATGGCCAGCCTCAACGCGGTCCAGCCCGGCCGGGGTATGGGTGCCTACTGCGCGGCGAAGGCCGGCGTCGTCGCGCTCACCGAGGTCGCGGCGCTGGAGCTGGGCCGTCACGGCATCCGGGTGAACGCGGTCGCTCCGGGCCTCGTGCGCACCTCGCTCACGACGCCGCTCTGGGACGTCCCGGGGGTCGTCGAGGACTACGTCGAG
Organism: Pseudofrankia coriaricola; assembly: GCF_032027725.1. Taxonomy (NCBI): domain Bacteria; kingdom Bacillati; phylum Actinomycetota; class Actinomycetes; order Frankiales; family Frankiaceae; genus Pseudofrankia; species Pseudofrankia coriaricola. The sequence continues at coordinate 376,029 of NZ_JASNFO010000002.1, forward strand.
AACGCCCCGCTCGGCCGGTTCGCCGAACCCGAGGAGATCGCGAACGTCGTGCTCTTCCTCGCATCGGACGAGGCCGCCTACGTCTCCGGCAGCCTCTACAGCGTCGACGGCGGCGCCCGCACCCGCCGCTACCCCGACGTCATCACCGCCCTCGAACGACTGCGACCGCCCTCGCCGGCCGACTGACCGCCAGCCGGCCTCAGGCCGCGGGCGGCTCTTCGGAAGCCAGGGCGGCCAGGACGGCGTCGGTGACCTCGCGGCGCCGGGCCTCGCCGACGACCTCGGCGCCGTCGGGCTCCTGGATGTAGAACGCGTCCACGACGTCGAGGCCGATGGTCGCGACGATCGCCGTACGCACGTCGACGCCGGCCCCGGCGAGCGCCCCCACGATCCGGAACAGCACCCCGGCCCGGTCGGGGGCGCGCACCTCCAGCACCGTCCTCGACCCGGAGTCGTCGAACGTCGCTCGCGGCGGGCCCGGGGTACGCCACGGGCGGCGGGTCGCGTACGCCTCCTCACGGGCGGTGAGCTGGCCCCCGACGTCGAGCCGGCCCTCGAGCCCGCGGCGCACGTCGGCGAGCAGCCGGCTCGCGTCCGGCTCGCGTCCGTGCCGCCCGGCGACGGCGGCCTGCAACAGCGCCCGGCCGTTCGCGCCGCGGGCCGAGGCACGCCGGACGTCGAGGCGGTTGAGCGCGAGCACCCCGGTCGTGACGGCGAGCAGGCCCACGTGGTCCGGCGCGAGCACCACGATCTCGTACATGCCCTCGTCGGGCAGCCCGTTGACCTGGACGAGGTGCTCATCGGGCAGCTCGAGCAGGGCGCGCTGGCGGTCGGTCAGCTCGCCGGGGTACGGCACCGGGCCACCGCCGAGGACGGCCAGCGCGCGGGTGACCAGGTCGTTGATGAGACGGGCCTTCCAGGCGCTCCACGCCGTCGCGCCGGTCGCCTGGGAGTCGGCCTGGGTCAGCTTGTGCAGCAGGGTGAGCACCTGCGTGCTGCCGGCGGCGGCCGCGACCGCCTCGATCGTGGCCGGGTCGTCGATGTCGCGGTGGGTCGCGGCGTCCGGCAGCAGCAGGTGGTGGCGGACCATCGCGATCAGCACGTCCACGTCGGCGGGCGGCAGGCCGAGGCGGGGCCCGAGCTTCTCGACGATGACGATGCCGGCGTCGGTGTGGTCGCCGGGATAGCCCTTACCGATGTCGTGCAGCAGCGCGCCCAGCAGCAGCAGGTCGGGCCGGTCGACCTCGCGGGTGTGATCGGCCGCCCGCGCCGCCGTCTCCATCAGGTGCCGGTCGACGGTGTAGCGGTGGTACGGGTTGCGCTGGGGCCGGCTGCGCACCGCCGCCCACTCCGGCAGGATCCGGGTGAGCAGGCCGACCTGGTCGAGCGACTCCAGCACCGGCACGGCGTTGTCGCCGGCGGCGAGCAGCGCGACGAAGGCGTCCCTGGCCGCGCCCGGCCACGGGTCCGGCAGCGGGGGTGTCTCGCGGGCGAATCGGTCGACCGCGAACCTGCCGAGCGGGATGCCGGCGCGGGCGGCGGCGGCCGCGGCCCGCAGCACCAGCGCCGGGTCGGCCGCGGGGTCCGCGTCCCTGGCGAGCAGGACCTCGCCGTCCTGCTCGACGACCCCGGCGGCGAGCGGGCGGCGTACCGGTCTGCGCGAGCGCCAGCGCGACTGGGAGCGCAGCGCCGCGGACACCCGGTGCCACGTGGTGTCCCAGGTCCACGAGATCGTCCGGCCGGCATCGGCGATGGCGTGCGCGAGGGCGAACGAGTCCGGCTCGCCGAGCGCGCCTGGCCTGCCCAGTTCGGCCGGCTCGCCGGGCTGGGCGGGTTCGCGGGTCCCGCCGGACCCGGTGGGCTCGGCCGGCTCGGCCCGATAGCCGAGCGCCGCGGCGACCGAGGTGCCGTCCTGGAGCAGCAACCGGTCCTGGTCACGGCCAGCGGCGAGCCGGCGGACCTCGCCGCGGACGTCGAGCAGCATCCGCTGGGCGGCGAGCACCCGCTCGCCCGGAGCCTCGGCGACCCAGGCGGCGGCGAGCGCGTGCAACGCCTGCACGTCGCGCAGCCCACCCCGGGACTCCTTGAGGTCGGGTTCCAGCAGGAACGCGACCTCGCCGGCCCGGCGGGCGCGTTCGGCGTGCAGCTCGGCGAGTTCGGGCAGCCGGCGGCTGGCCCGGGCACGCCAGCGGGCCCGCACGGCCTCGGCGAGCCTGGTCGCGAGTGCCTCGTCACCGGCGACCAGGCGGGCGTCGAGCAGGCCGAGGGCCGCCTTCATGTCGCCGTCGGCGACCGAGACGGCCTGCTCGACCGTGCGGACGCTGTGGTCGAGGCCGACGCCCGCGTCCCAGACCGGGTACCAGATGCCGTCGGCGACCGCGGCGACGGCACGCGCACCGCGCCGGCCGTCGTGCAGCAGCACCAAGTCGAGGTCGGTGCCGAAGGCCGGCTCGCCGCGGCCATAGCCACCCACGGCGAGCAGGGCGACGCCGGGGCCCGGATCGCCGAACAGGGCCCGCAGCGCGACGTCGGCACGCTCGGTGAGCGCGACCCGCAGCGGGGCTCCGATCAGATCGGGAAACGCGCCGTCCCGTCCACGCAACGCCGCGAGCTCGGCTGCCACGTCCACCCCGTGCTCCACCGCGCGCCCACCTCCAGATCCGTCATACAAGTCAGATCCTTACGCGACGGACACCTGTGCCGCTCGCCAATGGGGACGGCGGTAGGCGCCGGCGCATCGCGACGAGCGGACAAGGCGGGGGCAGGCCGGTCTCGGCCTGCCCCCGCCCATCACGGTCGCACTACCGAAGCAGAGGAGGAGCGATCAGAACTTCTCGCGGTGTCGCGTCCGGAGGCTCCGGCGCTCCCCGGTGCTACAGGGCGTCGGAGCCGCGCTCACCAGTCCGCACACGGATGACCGTTTCGACCGGGACCACCCAGACCTTACCGTCGCCGATCTTGCCGGTCTGCGCCGCACTGGTGATCGCGGTAACGAGGTCCTCGACGGCCTCATCGTCGACAACAACCTCGATCTTGATCTTCGGGACGAAGTCGACCTTGTACTCTGCGCCTCGGTAGACCTCGGTGTGCCCCTTCTGCCGACCGTAACCCTGAACCTCGGAGATAGTCAGTCCGTGCACACCCAGGGCCTCCAGCGCCGCCTTGACGTCGTCGACCTTGAACGGCTTGATCACCGCGGTGACAAGCTTGGTCATTACTTTTCCTCCTCTTTTTGACAGACCTGCGGCCCCTCGCTCAGGCCTGCGTCCTCTCGGGCATCTTGACCGAGTTGACGGCGGCGACGCTACCGTCATCGCCGGACAAAGTGAACCAGTCCGCATCTTCTTTTCGCCACGACCGGCCAGCCCTGATCGGCTCCCCCTCCCCGCCGTTTCGCGAGAGCCGAAGGATTGGCTTGAAGCGCGCGGCGGGTGAACGTTCCGGCAGCCACGTCCGAACAGCGGCGACCGCTAGGCCGGCATGCCCGACAGGATTCTTACGACGCTCCCCTGGGCCGGCCAACGTCTTCCGGATCGCCAGCGCGAGAACCAGCGTGACGGCGGCTGAGTAACCGACCGTGGACACGACCGCGAGCGTCTGCCTGCCGAGCAGCCCCCACGACCCCCCGTAGATGAGGCCCTCGTTGATCGAGCCGCCGGTATCCGCCGTCGCGAAGAAGCCGACGAGCAGGGTGCCGAGCACACCGCCGACGAGGTGGACGGCGCCGACGTCGAACGCGTCGTCGATCCCGGCCCTGCCCGTGAGGGCCGTGGCGAAAGCGCAGGCGACCGCGGCGAGCGCCCCGATCGCCAAGGCGCCCATCGGCGCCACGAAGCCGCTCGCGGGGGTGATGGCGACCAGCCCGGCGATGGCGCCAGACGCCGCGCCGACCGGGGTCGTCCGGCCGTCACGCAGCCACTCGACGATCAGCCAGCAGATCATCGCGGCGGCGGCGGCGAGCTGGGTGTTCAGGAACGCCCAGCCGGCGAGCTCACCCGAGCCGAGCGCCGAGCCGGCGGTGACTCCGAACCAGCCGACCCAGACGATGCCCGCGCCGACCAGCGCCAGCGGCACGTTGTGCGGCAGCCCCCTGGAGATGCCTGGCGAACGCCTGGGAACACCGCCCGGTCGCGCGGCGCCGCGCGGCGCCATGGCCGCGCCGCGCGCGAGGCGCCCCCCGTCCCGCCACACATCCCGCCAACCGGGGCGGAGGCCGAGTACAACCGCGAGCACGACGCCAGCGGCGCCGGCGCTCGCGTGGATCGTGGTGCCGCCGGCGAAGTCCAGTGCGCCGAGCCGGAACAACCAGCCGTGCGGACTCCAGACCCAGTGCGCGACCGGGGCGTAGACCAACGCCAGCCACAGCGCGACGAGAAGGGCGAGCGCGCCGAGCCGAAGCCGGCCAGCCGTCGCTCCGGTGACCAGCGCGGCGGCGAGAAGAGCCAGCATCAGCTGGAAGGTAAGGACGATCACCGTCGGGGTGCCGCCGCCCTCGGCGGTGTAGGGCGCTGTCACCGGGTCGCCGAGGTGGCGCAGGGCGAAGGCGCCGAGGCCGCCCCACGCCCCGTTGCCGCCGGGCCCGAACGCGATCGTGTAGCCGACCAGTACCCACAGCAGTGTGCCGACCCCGATGCAGACCAGGTTCTGCGTGAGGACGCTCAGGACGTGCCCGACGCGGGCCAGGCCTCCGTGGAAAAGGCCCAGGCCCAGTACCGCGAACATCGCCAGCGCGCAGCTCACCAGCAGCCAGGCGCCGTTCGCGGACAGATGCGCGTCGACGACCGCTCCATGCAACCGCGGATCAACGATGTGCGCGTTCATGTGCCTCCCCCGATCACGCGCTAGCTCCGGGCAGCATGCCCGGGAGTGTGTGCGTCCTCCTCACCGGGTACTCAAAGGGCATGTGACCACGTATCGGGGCGTGCCGGACGACCGACGCGAACCGAGCGGGACCGCAACCGGGTCGATACAGCAAGGTGGGGGTGCGCCGGCTGAAACCGACGCACCCCCACCTTCCGTGCTGTGTACCTACCGGGGCGGCGACGAGACGAACTCCCCCACCCCGGTCAGGCTCGCGACGCTGGCCCGTACGTTCAGGCCTGCGCCTCTTCCGGCACCTTGACCGGGGCGACGGTCGTCGAGGCGGAACCCGCACCGCCGACCGAGCTGAACCGGTACGCGGTCTCGCCGTGCTGCGCCTCGTCGAGGCCGATCTCCTCATGGTCGTCGCTGAGGCGACCGTTCAGGACGTACTTGACGAACAGGGCGAGGATCGCGGTACCGACGGCCGAGTAGCCGACAGTGGCACCGACGGTCATCGCCTGGTAGCCGAGAACGCTCCATGGACCGCCGTAGAAGATGCCGTCCTTGCCGGCAGCGTTCACGTCGACGGTGCCGAAGAAGCCAATCAGCAGGGCGCCGAGAACACCGCCGACCAGGTGGACGGCACCGACGTCGAGCGCATCGTCAATCCCGACCTTGCCCTTGATGGCCGTAGCCAGGGCGCAGAGGGCACCGGCGATGGCGCCGATCGCGATGGCGCCCATCGGCGAGACGAAACCACAGGCCGGGGTGATGGCGACCAGACCGGCGACGGCACCGGAGGCAGCACCCAGGGTGGTCGGCTTGCCGTCACGCAGCCACTCGATAGCGACCCACGCGAGCGAGGCGACACCGGTGGCGATCTGGGTGTTCAGGAACGCCCACGCGGCCAGCGAGCCGGAGCCCAGGGCCGAACCGGCGTTGAACCCGAACCAGCCGAACCACAGGATGCTCGCGCCGAGGACGACGTACGGCACGTTGTGCGGACGGAAGTCCCCACCCGGCCAGCCCTTGCGGCGACCGAGCACGAGCGCCAGGACGACACCCGCGGCACCGGCGTTCGCGTGGACGACCGTGCCGCCAGCGAAGTCGAGCGCGCCCTTCTTGAACAGCCAGCCGTTCACGTTCCAGACCCAGTACGCGATCGGCGAGTAGATCAGGATCGACCACAGGGCGATGAAGACGACGAACGCGCCGAACTTGAGGCGGTCCGCACTCGCGCCGGTGATCAGAGCCGGCGTGATGATGGCGAACATCATCTGGAAGGCGATGAAGACGACGGTGTGAACGCCGCCGCCCTCCGGGTTGTACACGGCCGTGACGTGGTCACCGATGTTCTGCAGCGCAGCGAAGTCGAAGCCACCGAAGAAGCCGTTCGTCGCCGGCCCGAAGGCGATGCTGTAGCCGACCAGGGTCCACAGCAGCGTCACGATCCCGATGCAGAAGAAGTTCTGCATCAGCATGCCCAGGACGTGCTTGGTGCGGACCATGCCACCGTAGAAGAACGCGAGGCCCGGCGTCATGAAGAGCACCAGCGCCGCGCTGGTGAGCAACCAGGCGTCGTTGGCGGACAACCCCGCGTTGGTGACAGCGTCCGTTAGTTCCTGTTGGGACATATCTCTCCCGTCGTTCTCCCCCCGCGCGAGCGGCCGCGCGGACTGCGGTCCACCGGTTCGCTGCCCGCGGCACTCGTCCCGGATCCTCCGGAGTCGAAGGTTCTTCAGGGCGTGTTCCGGACCAGTGACCGCCCTGTTTCTTGTGTGTGAATTCGCCAAATTGGGCGCGTCGTGGTCGACTCGGGTGTGCCGGCTGTAGATCCTTCGGAACCCTACGTGTCACCCGGCGCGGATGCGTGACTGTCAAACTTCGGACAGTTACTGTGACGCGCCGTGTGCACCACGCCGTCGGAGGGCTCCCATAGGGGCAGTGGTCTGTCTCAAAGATCACCGGAGACAAGGAGTTGGCTCGAACGGGCTGTGTCGCAGCCCGCGCGGCACGGCCGGCCACCCAGCGTCCGGGTGTCGCTGGGTTTCCTGATCTCCGGATGGCTGTTCCTCGCCCCCGGCATGGCCCCCGCATGGGCGAGCCCTGTTGCTCCGTCGGTCGACGGGAGCCCCTCGGCAGGGGTCGGCGATGGTGGCTCGTCCGACACGATCGACGGGATCATGGCCCAGATCGCGGCCGCCCGCGGCGAACTCGCGGATCTCGACGCCAAGCTGTCGACAGCCACCGAGGCGTTCGACGCGGGTCGGATCCGGCTCGGTCAGGCGAGAGCCGCCGTCGACGACGCCGAGGCCCGCGTCGACCGGGCCGACACCGCGGTCCAGGACGCCGTCCAGGAAAGGCGCGGGCTTGCGGCATCCGCGTACCGCGCCGGCGGACTGGACGCGCTGTCGGCGATCCTCACCGGCGATCCGGGCGGCGCGCTGGACCGGGCCGGCGCGCTGGACGCGCTGGCGCGCCGGGCCCGCGTCGCCGAGACCCGGGAGCGGCTGGCCCGCGTCGACCTGACCGAGGCACGCGCCATCGCTCGCACGACGATGGCGGACGCGCAGGGCGCCCTTGACGCCGTCACCGACCAGAAACGGATCATCGAGACGTCGGCGGGCACGCAGCGCACCCTGCTCGACGGCCTGATCGTCAAGCAGGCCGACCTGGAACGTCAGGCCAGGGAGCGGGAGGCCGCGGCGCGGCAGGCGCGGCAGCAGGCCGCGGCCGCCGAGGCCGCGCGGATCGCCCAGGCCGCCGCCGACGAGCAGACGAGGCTGCGCCAGCAGTCCGGCCTGGTCCAGCAGGCGAGCGACACCTTCGCCGCCACCCCGGTCACGCCGGCCACCCCGGTCACGCCCGCCAGTCCAGCCCCGCCCGCACCGGCGGCAGCGGGCGCACCCCCGCCGCCGGTGGCTGGGGGCGGCGGCGCGGCGGCCGCCGTCGCCGAGGCGCACCGGCAGATCGGCAAGCCATACGTGTGGGGGGCGGAGGGGCCGGACGCGTTCGACTGCTCCGGCCTGACACAGTGGGTATGGGCGAAGGCCGGTGTCCAGCTCCCGCACTACACCGGCGACCAGTGGAGCGCGGGCCGGCACGTGTCCCGCGACCAGCTCATCCCCGGTGACCTGGTGTTCTTCAACGCGGCTCTGGATCACGTCGGCATCTACATCGGCAACGACCAGATGATCCACGCCCCGCACACCGGCGCCGTCGTCCGCGTGGAGAACGTGTGGTGGTCCAGCTTCCAGGGGGCCGTCCGCCCGTCCGGCTGAGCCCGGTCAGCGCCGGCCGGGACCCGCGACAACGGGGGGTTGACAACGACAACCCTGGGTTGTCGTCGTAGGCCTCATGAACGAGCACACACAGGAACAGCGGCAGGCCTTCGACCGGCTACGACGGGTTCGGACAGAGGCTCTTGAGCACGCCCGGAGGACCCAGGAACTCGCGCTCGAGCGCCGCGACCTGATCCGGGCTTTGATCGCGGAAGGCTTCTCCCAGGCCGACGTCGCCCGCGAGCTGGGCGTCACCCGCCAGGCCGTCCAGAAGATGCTTGCCTGCTGACGGCGATGCCGCTGGCCGACGGCGAGAGCGCCGTGACCGGTCACGACCGGCCCGGGAATCAGCCGTGGGAGCTCAGGCCAGAGGAACTCGGCTCAGGAGGACCACCCGAACTCCGGGTGGATCGCCAGAACCCCGGACGCGCTATCCGAACTGCTCGGCCATGTCGACGAGCTCCTTGCAGCGCGGGCAGACCGGGAATCGCTGAGGGTCCCGGACCGGTTCGAACTTGAAACCGCACAGGGCGGTCACCCTGCCGCCTTCGATGGACGCACGGACGATCTCCTCGCGGCGGGCGAAGTGGGCGTGGTCGTCCCCCTCGCCGGTACGCGTATCGGACGTCTCTGGCCGGATCTGCGTCGTGCTCACCCGTCGAGTGTAGGTCGCGGCGGCTCGTTGGCCACCCCTGGGCCGCCGTGCGGCCGGAGCGCGAGCAGGATTCGCGCGCGAGGACCAGTCGGCACCACCGACGCGGCCCACACGGCTCTTGCCCCAGCGGCAGGCGGCGTACTCTTAGGAATGGACGAAGGAGACCGGTGACTGCACTGATCGACAGTACCGAGATGTACCTCCGTACCCTGTATGAGCTACGGGAAGAGGGCATCCCGCCACTACGGGCGCGCCTGGTGGAGCGGCTGCACGTCAGCGCTCCCGCCGCGAGCGAGTCCACGGCTCGGCTGGCGCACGAGGGACTCGTCTCCCTCGCCGAGGACCGGACGGTCCAGTTCACCGAGAAGGGGCTCCTCCGGGCCACCGCGGTGATGCGCAAGCACCGGCTCGCCGAGCTGCTACTCACGAAGATCATCGGTCTCGACTGGGCGCTGGTCCACAACGAGGCCTGCCGCTGGGAGCACGTGATCTCCGACGAGGTCGAAGCCCGGCTCACGGTCATCCTCGGCGACCCCAAGCGATGCCCGTTCGGGAACGAGATCCCGCCGCCCACCGACCAGTTCGTGGGCGGCAACGGCTCCCCGACCAGCCTCCTCGCCAGCGCGGACCTCGCCGGTGGCAAGAGCAGGCCGGTCACCGTCGGCTGGATCTCCGAGCGGCTGCAGGCTCATGAGGGCACGATGAGGCGACTGCAGGAAAACGGGATCATTCCCGGCGCCCCGATCGTCGTCGAGTCCCACGGTGACCTCGTCAGCATCCGCCAGGACACCGACAGGCCCACCGAGTTCGACCGCCGCACCGCCTCCCTCGTCTACGTCGACCCCTGACCTCCCCCGGCCCGCGCGCGGGGCCCCACGGTCTCGCGCTCCGAGTCCCAAGTGGAACGACCGCGCCCGCGATCCGCCGCCCAGGCGGCGTATTCTCGCCTGGTCACCGCTGACCCGAGATCGCCCCGCCCGGGGCGGTCCACGGCCACGGAGACCGCCAAGCCCTCGTAGCTCAGTGGATAGAGCGACCGCCTCCTAAGCGGTAGGCCGCAGGTCCGATTCCTGCCGGGGGCACGCGCGAATGATCTTTTGTGTTGCTATTTGCGCTGGTCAGACAGGTTGAGCGCAATCGCGGCCGGGCTCCGCCGCACTGGCCCGAAACACGTCACACCGGCTACGACCAGCGGTTTTCACGAACGGGGATGGGCGTAGGTGCGTGCCCTACGGGGTTAGGCATCGCCGGCCGTGGTCGGCACGCAGCCCGACGAAATCCCGTCGTCATGCCCTCCACGACGATCTATGACTTGCGCACCCGCCCCAGGACCCAACATAGATCAAAACCAGATACGCGCGAGACAGCCCTCGGGCTGGTCGCCACCACTCGCGGAGCGGGGCGAGTCCGACCGTCACGTTGTCGCGAGACTCGGCCTGGTCGACTTTGATCCTCGCGAGAAGCCAGTCGCCAGACCGATGCTCGACTCTGCAGAGGCAGCCGCAAAGGGAACGTGATGGCGGTACAACCGGACTATGTCCGACAACGGGGACGGGGCACGGCGTACCGGCCGGCGCTGGCTGTGGATCATTGCCGGGCTCGCGGGGGTTGGTGCGATCGCGGCAGTGGTCGCCATCTGGCATCTGCCCGACCGGATGTATCCGCCGGGCACGGACGGCGGTGCCGAGGCTCGGGCCGCGCTGCAGAGCGGACTGCTCACAGCAGCGGCGGCGTTGACGGCGGTGGCAGGTGCTCTGATTGCGTTGAACGAGACCAGGCAGGCCAACGCTGAGACCAAACGATCCAACGAGGCCGCCGATGTCCGCGAGCGGACGTCGAACACGAACACCCACGTGCGCGAGCTGTACGTAGAGGCGGTCAAGCTACTCAACGAGCCTGGGAACCTCGGTATTCGACTCGGGGGTATCTACGCGCTAGAACGACTCGCGGTCGACTCGCCGCCCGACCAGCGGACCGTCGTCGAGGTGCTCTCGGCGTTCGTGCGCACCCGCACTACCGACCCGGAGCTACGCCGCCCGCCCCCGCCTTCCGCCGAGCCGGCGGAGGGCTCGGCGGCCGACGTGCGCGCCGCAGTCCAGGTCCTCGCACGCCTACCCCCTCGCGCCGTCGACCGAGCCGACCTCACCCGCGCGGACCTCAGCGGCCCCGCCAGCCTGACAGCCCTCACCTTCATTGATTACGCCGACCTACATAGCGTCGCGCTGAATCAGGCTCATCTCACCTTTGCCCAGCTGCGAAGAGCGAACCTGACCTGCACCCAGCTGTACAAGGCGGACCTAAGTAACGCCGAGCTGGACGGCGCGAACCTGACCGGCGCTGATCTGGTCGAGGCGAACCTGACCGACGCCAAGCTGGGGCGGGCAAAGCTGACCCACGCCGTGCTGCGCGGGGCGGATTTGACTGGCATCGTGGCGGCCGAGGCCGACCTAACACGAGCAATGTTGATCGACGCGAATCTGACCAATGCTTGGCTGGCCGGGAGCGACCTAACCGAGGCCCACATGTTCGGGGCAGACCTGACGGGTGTCATGCTCGCCGGAGTCAATCTGACTGACGCTCAGCTGGACGGCGCGAACCTGACCTACGCGCGCGGGTTAGTGCAGGGCCAGGTGGACGTGGCGATGGGGGACGCGCTGACGCAGTTGCCGGCGGACGTGACTCGGCCATCGTCCTGGTGATTCCGGGCGGTAGCCCCGACCGCTGGGCGGTGACTCACCTCGAACCGTCGCCCCGCTGGTGGAACACCCAGCTTGGTTCTGGCGAGTTCCGTTCGCCAGCCGCTCCGACACTACCGACCAGAACCCACGCGCATCAGTCACCGCCCACGACGGATGCCGACCCGCCGGCACCCGCAGCCGTCAGCAGCGCACCCTGACAGTGACTGAAATCACATCGGTCCGACGGAAGGACCGGGCCCCATCCATCGCTAGCCCGACGCACCGCGTTCACGAGTCCAAGCGAGGAACCCAGCACCCGTGTACATCAACTGCCGCATCCTCGGCACGGGCTCCGGCCGGGCGTCGGTGCCCGATACTGAAGGCCCAGGCGCAGGCCATCGAGATCTCCTTCACGCCCTGCACAGCAGCTCCTCGTTCAGATGCCGCAGCACAAGTGGGTCATGCTCAGCCAGGTAGCGGAAGCTCTGCGGGGGTCGGAACTTGACCTGAGCCTCGCGGAGCTCGGCCAGCGAGTAGCCGTACTCAAGTCGCCGCGGGCTGTCGAGCAGTACAGCAGTTGCTAGACGCGCGCCCATGAAGTACCGGTCGTACTCGGCTCGGCTGACGCTCGCGAAGCGCCCGTACCGGCTCCACACGCTGTCCGGCGTATCAACCACAGTGCTGGCTAGGCGGGCTACGCCTACGACGGACATCACAGGCGCACTCGCATACAAGATCAGCAACGTTCCGCTGGAGGCTGCCAGCCTCGTGCGTCGCAGCTCCACCGTCTTCGTGCCGTCAAGTATCGCGCGTGCGAAGCGCGGACGAAGAGAGAGCAGGAGCGGTCGGGGCGCCGCCGTTTCTTCAGCAGGTTCCGCTGAACTGGTCACGACGAGAGACGTTACGACAAGTCAGGCCGCGAACCATGGAGATCGGCGGTGTCGGCCGATATTACCTCCGATTGGATGTGCCTAGTTTGTAGATTGCCTCGAACGTGGCAACAGGCATCTTGACAGGAGCGAGCACCCCTCTCGGCCCCGGCAGCGCGTCGAGGAGGCCGAGGTAGCTACTCCACAACACCGGCGTGGGAAATATCTCCGTGTTGGACACCCGAAGAGCCTGGACCTTATCGCTATCGCCGGCGGCCTCCTTCACGTGCCTGAGGCGAAAGACTCCATAGTGTGAGAGTCTGGAGTACAGAGCGTCAGGTGTGTCGGTGTCGATCGCGTCGAGTAGAGAGGTGCCGACGAATCGTCGCGGTCCGGATGGCCCCCCGCTGACGCACCACAAGATGCGGCCCGGCGCTCGCAGCGGGCTGCTGCGGCCACTTCGGTAGTAGACGAGTTCCCGCGCGAGTGCCAGCTCGTCAGGACGGGGCGTGAGAACCGCGGGCACTCCAAGGAGATCCGAGCTCCATCGTTCCTGGATCGCCACAACGAAGTGCGGGAGGTCACTGTCGGTAATCTTCGCGGGCCACCACGTCCGTTCGTACTGTGCCGCGGTCACGGCCGGCAGATGCGGGGCGAGGAGCGAGGCAGGGCCGACCTCAGCGATCCGGTACGCCTCGTTCGCCATCGCGGTGATCTCGGCGCCGGGGCCTGTCGCCTCGACAATCCACGAGTACCAGCGGTCTCCGATGCGCTGGTACGACTCGTGGCTTGCCGCTCGGATCACTACCTCAGAGAGGTGCGGGTCATCGATCTCTACTGCCTTGGCACCAGCCTGACGGGCGGTCCGGCGGAGTGACCATAGCAAGTAGCGAGCCATCGTCTCTGCAACTGGTCGAGCGTCGACTCGAAAAATTGATACCCGCAGCAAATCACCCGAGTGAAGGCGGGAGAAGCAGGCCACTGGTTCGCCGACGAGGGTGCGGACGATGAGTCGCTCATGTCCTGATCGAGCGATCTCGCGCAGTCTATCTCGTAGGTGGCCGCGTTTTTCTCCCTTCGACTCCTCGAGGAATGACATGAGTTCGTGCTCCGAGTCCGCTCCTGCTAGCTCAACACTGTACCCTCCCCCCTCGATGGCCTTGGGCTGATATTCAGATGAATGTGTGATCTCATCGAGACGGATGACCAGGTGGTCAGGATCTATGATGCGGAGGTTCGCGAGTTCCGGTATCCCCTCGATCTGACGCACTATCGGAGCGATGACCTGCCGTAGCTTGTCATCCCAGGTGAGAAGTATGGTCATTCCGGCTGCCGCCGCCTCGGCTATCTGCCAGATGTCTCCGATGTCGTTTTGATCCAACTTCGGATTGGGGAGCTGTGTTGTCACCGCCTTCCGAATTACCTCGAACAGTTCAGCCGCGGCCTGCTCCGGGCCACGTCTACGCGGGAACCGTGTCGCCTGACGTGCTAGTTGGGCGTGTAGGTCTTCCGGCTGAGCCTGCAACTCACGATCAAGGCCACGAGTGACGACCAGTTCGATGCGGTCAGCCAGCTCAGGTGAGGAGAGAACCCGAGATCGTCTGCTTCGCTCCGCTTCGAAAGATGCGCTCAAGTCCCGCATGATGTTGAGGTCGATGGCGACGGGCAAGGTGGCGGGCTCGTCAAGAGCGCTGTATAGGTGCGGGTGGCCATGATCACGCCACCAGTAGGTCATCCACGCTCTGTCGCGTCCCCGGCCGCGCGTCTTGCTGCGCGCACCGAATCCGAGCGCCTGCCAGATCAACGCGATGTCAGGGTAGTCATCTCGGCACTTGGCGAGCAGTCCGAGCCGCGCGTGGTGACGGGTACTCACCTCGTCCACGAGCCGACGGGCTACACCACGGCCTCGGAAGTCCTCGCGAACGCAGAGGTGTGTTAGCGCGACTCGGCCCCATGAAAGGCGAAAAAGGGCATATCCGACAGGCTCGCCTCCCCGCCAGGCGGCAAGGAGGCGGTCCTCTGCGGCCGCTTCGTAGTAGACGGCCCGGGGAAGTAGGCCCAGAGTCCGAGCGGCCCGATTACCCTGATCGATCAGAAGTTCGATCGTTCTGCCATCGGAGGCAGCGACATAACCGAGCGTAAGCTCCTCGCCAGAGGACATGCACGCCATTCTGCTCGCCTGCTCGCAGAATCGGTATAGCCGGCACATCCTCCAATCTCGGCCACGCGCGTCGTTTCGTCCGCTTTGCGGCGTAACCGCCGCGCCAGCTGGGAAGACGCTTTGCTGGCACGATCGGCGGCGAGGTGGACCATGGGTCGGGCGGCGGGGCGCCGGGGCGAGGCTGCGGGTGCATCGTTGCGCTGGTGGACCTCGGTCACGCCTGCCTGCGGGTATCGCCACCGCCGACGCCGCGCTCCGCATTATGGCGCCTCCGACGACGCGGTCGCACGCCTGTGCGAAGGACGCAGGAGCGGAGTGTCGCAGGCCGAGACCACGCCCCTGGCCGCCACGCAGCTCTGCAGGGCCCTCCTGATCGGGGACAGGGCCACCGAGGATCGGGGGCATCCGGCCCCTGGTCGCCGGGCCCCGTCGAGGCATCCTAGAACTGCAGCCCGGCGTCGAGGGTCGCCTGCCGGAGATTGCGCAGGTACCGCCGCCCCTCGACGAGAAGCAGATAGGTGGGTGCCTCGGCGAATCGCGCCTCGTAGTCGGGGTCGAGCGTCGCGCGGGGGTGAAGGGCATAGTCCCTGATGCCGCGCAGGCTGTCGGCGAACCGGTGCAGCTCGTCGACCCGGCTCTTCTTCGCTCCCAGGTCCTTCAGCACAGGAACGACTCGCTCGATGAGCGTGCTCGCCGGTGTCTTGGGATCGTCGAGGAGCTTGTCGATCTGCGGCTTGCCGGCGCGCACCGTCTCCGCGACGGAGAACCACGCCGCCTCGCTCGCGAGCGCGAGCATGTTCGAGGACGAGAAGTACCGGCCGGCCCGAAAGGTCTCGACGGCCTCCACGAGAGCCTTCAGACCGCGCGGGCCGAGTAGGTCCTCGAGTCCGTCGGTGCCGAGAGTCGGGTCGAGGATCGCCAGCTCCGACACGCCGCGGTATCGGCGGGCCACTCGATATGCGGGCGCGAGCAGCGGCTCCGACAACGGGAGCTGCGCGGTCGTGCCGTAGCCACCGTCGTGGACCTGCACCGGGAGGATCCCAGGAGTATTGCAACTGGTGAGGATTCCGGCCGCCACCAGGTCGGCGAGTGCCTCGCGCGCCGCCGCCTGGATGCGAGCGAGCTTCAGCGGCGGCAGCTCCGCGTCAAGCGGGTCTTCCCCGAGCTCCCGGGGGTGGACCGGTGTCCGAAACGCGTTGAGGTCAGCTCCGGCGGCGGGAGAACCGCGATGACTAGCCCATCGGCCCCAAGAGCGCCGCCGCCCTCGACCGCTCGAAGAATGATCGCCTTGGCCTGCTGAACATCCGTCTCCCGCGGCTCGACAGCTTGCGTAAGCCGACCCTGGTCCTGCGGGCTGATCGTGTGCATCACGCGACGGTAGCCGAACACAGGCACGAGCATGCCTGACCACCCACGCCCGTCAGACCGCGGCGAGTGCCTCGATCTCCACGAGCCACCCCTCGTCATAGATACCCGCGACGATCACCGTCGGCGCCGGGCAATGCCCACCCAGCAACCTCCCGGCGAATGGCGGAGTTCTCGTCGCGGTACCGCCGACCGGACAGATAGATCGTCACCTTCAGGCCGGACAGGCCCATCCCGCGGTGCGACAGTGCCGCGGCCACGTTCGCCCAGGCCTGGCGGCACTGAGCAGCGAATCCAGCGGACACGGTGCCGCGGTGACACCGGAATCTGCCCGGAGACCACGACCAAGCGCGCCGGGGTCAGGATCTCGTACGAGTGCCGGCAACCGCCCCCGTCGGGGACCACCAGGCCGGAACTCACCACGGACTGATGCTGCCAGCAACGCCGCAGCCCTGATCAGTCAGTCCTCGTGTCCCCAGTGACGGTCGCCGCTGTCTACGACCACGCCGGACCAGCTCAATGAAGGTCCACACGCCGTTGCACCAGAGATATTCCCGCCAGCGCGAAATTGAGAGCGACCAGCTCGGCTTCGCAATACGAAAATTTGGGCGGCCAGGATAATTCCGCTACAGGATTCGGCCATAGCGGAATAAGCGGCTTCGGTTCGTCGAATTCGAGCGCCTCCAGACCGCGAGCGATCGCGTCTGGCACAAACACCACTTTGATCACGAGGGGGCCCAGGGCGGCCGTGAAGTCGACCAGGCTCCCGACGTAGACGCCGTCGGCGGTGCAGTCCAGCCTCCTCGGCCGGAGCCGCACGGGGCGATCGTGGTACATGGTGTCGTGGAACCTGCTGGTCCACACGGCCACGTTGGTGGGTGCGTCGCCATCTGCCAACTGGCGAGCGGTGATGGGCGGCAGAATGGCGCCATACCCCGACGTATTGACCTCGGCGATAGCGGTCTTGATACACCAGCGAGCAAGAATGCCGAGGTGCTCCGGCCCGAGGCTGACTGGAGCACCTTCCAACAGTGGCCCGAGAAAAACCTTGGCAGAATTCTCCAGTCGGCTCATCCACCCGGCGTTGCAGTCACCGCAGGCGATCCGCACCTGGAGATCGATTTTCTTGAGGCTGAAAGTCTTAGACTTTCCTGAATCACCGGCTCTAGAATCTACGATCACCTTGCCCGTGAACGAGGGAAGAGTCGATATCCAGGCTGGGATCACATGCTCCTTGGTGAGGGTTGCCTCAGTACCGCAGAACTGACAGATCATTTCCTCATCCTCTGGAGCTAGGCCGTCCGTCGAGTAACTTCGGCGACGACCGCGATCTCACACGATCGAACCTGGGCCGTGATGATCTAGGATATAAGGGGCCGGGCTCTCACGGCACATGGCCTCGGTCGGCTTCACTCGCTGCCAGTGCGGTCACCTGCGGCCTGGTAGCAAGCACGCCAGGTTTGCCCGAGTTCGATGGGATCGCTCTGCCGACCCTGCCATCTGTGCGACCGATCGCTCTGGATCCCGCCTGACGCCGTTTCGGCGGCGTCCTGCGCGGGCGGAATACTCGGAGGGTGAACGATCCGAGGAAAGGCGCAAGAGGCAGTCCGGAGCGACGCGGTAGCGGTTCCGCCGCTGGCGCGTCGCCGGCCGACGCTGCGGCGTGGGCGCCGCCGCCGCCGAGGCTGCACACGATGGTGCTGGCGCAGGAGCTGGCTCCGCCGGTGGACACGCGGGAGCAGGTGCTGCCGTTCGACTGCCTGGCTTGGGAGAACTTCGAGCGGCTGTGTCTGAAGCTCGCTCTGGAGCGCGGCAAGGTTGATCATGCGGTGGACCACGCGGCCGGCGACCGGGAAACCGGCCGGCTGTCCGCGCGGGAAGCCCAGGCGCAGGGCCGCCTATACGGCACCCGGGGCCAGAAGCAGCAGGGCATCGACCTGTATGTCCGGCTGCCGCCGGCCGGCGATGCGCCCCCGGGTTCCGGCGCCTCGCCGCGCTACCTGAGCCTGCAGTCACGGCGGGTCGCCAAGCTGACTGCGGCCGGTCTGAAGAAGGCGGTCGGGGACTTCCTGGGCGGTTCGTGGGCCCCAACGAGTGACGTCTTCGTCTACGCCACCAGCCTGCCGGCCGTGCAGACCGAGCTTGCCGACGAGATCGCCCGGCAGACGGAGCGCCTGGCAGCCAAGCACATCGAGTTCGAGGTCTGGGACGCGGAAGCGCTGTCGACCCAGCTGAAGTCGGCATCGCGGCATGTCCTGGTCGACGACTTCTTCGGCCGGGTCTGGGTGCGCCGCTTCTGCGGCTCCGAGGCCGCCGACGCCTTGGGCGAGAGGCTGGACGCCGCGCAGGTAGGCGCGTTTCGCGAGAAGCTCGGCGGGTTTTACAGGGCGCTCTTCGGCGTCGTTGACCCAGGGACGGCGGCGTTGGGGCGTTCCGACGCCCCGCGGTTGGAGCTACGCGACCGGTTCGTGCTGCCGGATCTGCTCGCGCCCGCCAGCGCAGAAGCCCTGTCCTTCGACGGGGCTTATCCGCAGCCGACATCGGTCCCGTCGACGCTGGAATCCGGGCCGACCGTCGAGGTATACGAGCTTCTCCCGGAGGTGGGGGGCACACGGATGGGGGGCGCCTCCTATCGCGCGCTACGCCGGCAGTCCGCGAGCTGGCCCGCGGGCCTGGGGCCGGACGTCGGGAATACCTCGGCGCTGGCGGCGGGCGCGGCGCTGCGTATGAACGCGGACAGGTGGTTCGCGTCCGGTGACCGGTTCGTGCTGGTCGGAGGGCCCGGAAGCGGGAAGAGCACGTTCCTGCGCTTCGCCGTGCTCGACCTGTTCTCCGATGAGCCGTCGATGCCGGTGTGGACCGAGCGCTTCGGCGGGCTGCTGCCGGTCTGGCTGCCCTTCCATTTCCTGACCCGCCGCAGGCAACAGCACGACGACGCCGCGGCGTCGATCAAGGCCACCTTGCAGGCGTGGCTGGGGCAGCACGACGCAGGGCACCTGTGGCCCCTGGTCGAGCAGGCGCTGACCGACGAGCGGCTGCTGCTGATCGTCGACGGCCTGGACGAGTGGGTAGATGAGTCGGCCGGGAACAGCGCGGCCATGGCGCTGGAGATCTACCTCGCCGCGCGCAACACCCCGGCCGTCGTGTCCACCCGGCCCTATGGGCTGGCCCGCCTGAGCCTGTCTGCCCGCTGGTCGCGCGCCGATCTGGCGCCCCTGTCGGAGGCACAGCAGCGGCGGTTGGCCGAGCTGTGGTTCCGTGCGTACGCCGAGGACGGCGAAGCCGGCGCCGCGGATCCGGAAGGCGATGAGTCCGCGGCCGTCGACGGCTTCATCGAAGAGGTTCACGGTCTGCCCGAGCTGCGGTCGCTGGCGCAGGTGCCGTTGTTCCTGCTTCTACTAATCGGGCTGCGGCTGGCCGGCGTGCAGCTGCCCACCCGCAGATTCGACGTCTACGGGCGCGTCATCGACAGGCTGCTCAAGGATCATCCGGCCCGGCGGGCGACCGCGGCATCGGCGGCGGCTCCGTACACGTCCATGCCTCAGGACGATGTGCGTCAGGTGCTGGCTCATGTGGCCTACGCGCACCAGTCGCGCGGCGATTTCGGGCCGGTCTCCGAGGCGGCTGTCCGGCGAGACGTCGTCGCGGCCCTGCGGGATCCCGATCACCTGGCCATGCAAGAGGAAAGCGCCGCTGCGCACGTGCGCCCGTTCGTCGAGGTCGCGGAGGGGCGGCTCGGGGTCCTGGTCCGTCAGGGGCCGCGCGAGCTGAGCTTCCTGCACCGAGTCCTGCTCGAACAACTCGCTGCCGAGCACGCCGCGGACCATCTGTCCGAGCAAGAACTCGGCGAGCTGTTCGTCGGCAAGGCCGCCGACCCACGTTGGAAGGAGGTGCTGTTGGGGATCCTGTGGCGTTCCGGGCGCCCCAAGGAGGTGGCGCAGCTGACCACAGTCCTGGCCGAACAGGCAGAAGGGCAGACGCCCGCCGCGCTGGGCGTGAGCGAACTGCTCGCCGAGATCGCGTTCGGTAGCTACCGGCTGCCCGCCGCCGACGCGGCCCGCCACGCGCACGCCACCCTGGATGCCATCGAGACCCACCCCTACCTCCCGCACCGTGCCCGCCTGCTGTCCGCGGCCGTCCCCGGGATCGAGCACCCTACCGCCGGTCCACTGCTTCGAGAGCGGCTACCCCGATGGACGCTGGCCCGCCAGCCGCCCACGGCCCTGTACTACATGGTTCGTCTGCCCAAAGACGGGCGGACGGACGCGGTGGTCTTGCCGGTGCTGCTCGCCTCGCTCGCCGACGAGGACCCACGGACCGCGAAGGCCGGCGCCGTCGCGATCGCAACCCGCTACAGCGCCGGCGAGCGCGGCGACGAGGTACGCACCGCGCTGGTCAACGTCGTGCGGCGGCCCGGCACTGCGCAGCACGCCGCTATGGCGCTGGCGAGCATGTTCCTGGGCTGGCCTGAGGACGAGCAGGTTCAGCGGCTGCTCGCTGCGGCGCGGCAACAGCCGACCGGCCCGACCCGTCTGGTTGGCCTCGCCGCCCGTCTGGGGATCCTGCCGGCGCTGCTGAGAGAACAGGATCCGCCGCCCGAACCGCACGACGCGTGGCGGGCCGCAACGGACGATGACCGCGCCTGGCTGGCGCACCAAATCGACTTCGAGCAGCTGGGGCGCGAGCACTGGGTCCCCTACATCTCCGCGTCGCTCGTGGCCGCCACCGCTGGTCTGCCTGACAAAACCGCGCAGTTGCGCGACCGGTGCCTGCGCATCGTGGACACGCGCGAGTTCGGCGACCGCGCCATCGCCTGGGCCGTGCTGATGCGCGGACATGCCCGCGATACTGCCGTCGTCGCGTTCGTGCGCCGAACCCTGGCAACTGATCTGCGCCGCCTGTATTTCCTCGGGCTGGGTCGGCTGGCCACGGCCTACTCCGGCGATCCGGACATCGCGCAGGCTGCGGAGGAAGGGCTGCGCGGAGAGCCGACGATCATGGATGCGGAGCTGCACACTCTCGCTCGCGTCGACCACGGCCCAGTCCTGCGCGACCTGCTGCTGCGCAGGTTCGCCGAGCGCGGATTCCCGCACTGGGCGGCCGGAGCGCTCGCCATACACTGGGCCGACGACCCGACCGTGCACCAAGCACTGCGCGAGGCGCTGTCCGGCGCGCCGGAACGCGCCAGCACCGTCGCGAACGTCGCCGTCCGCGTTCTCGGAGCGCGCGCCGCCCGCGGGCGACTGCTGGAACTGCTCGCGCACACCCCCACGCCTGGCAAGCGGATACGCCGCGACATCGTGACCTACGCGCTGCTGGAGGCGTGCCAGGAGCTAGGCGAAACGACCGGGCCGGAAGCCGAAAACGTCGCGCAGGCATGCCTGACCGCCCTGGACTCGGACGCTATGTGGGAGGCGGACGCCGAAGCCGCGGTCCTGGCCGTGCTCCCCGAGACCCACGCTGCCCGGACCAGGGCCGAGCAGATGCTCGCCCTCCCGCAGCCGCCCGTGACGGTCCTCCTAGCCGGCTACGGACAGGACGGCACCATCCTCGCCAAGACGCTGCGCATCATCGCCACCGTGGCGCCCCCGCTGCCCGCAGCGCTGCGCCTGCATCTAAGCGGCCTGCTGGAGAACGCCACGCCCGCGAACGCTTTCGTCCGCGCCCTGACCCGCGACTGGCCGTTGGAACCCGACGACCTGGTGCGCTCGGCGGCCAGCGCCGCCTACCACACCCATCTACTGCACGCTCACCGGCGAGCGGCCGACGACGCGGACGAATGGGACGCGGCCCTCGACGTGCTCCGCCGCGAAGCCCTGGCCACAGGCTGGGCCAACGGCGGCCGGCGCCGCTCGGCGTGGCTCGGCATCCTGCTGCTCGACGAGCTAGGAATCCTCAACGAACTACGCGAACACGGCCAGTCGCAGCAAGCCGCCCGCGTAGAGCTCGGGGATCTGATCGGAGAACTCGACACGCGGCTGCTAGGCGAGATCGCGGCCCGCTGGCCGCAGCTACGCGCCCACTTCGGCGGCGAACTCCTGCCGCGGCTTTCGGGCGGACTCAGCCAAGACACTGACGAAGCCTGGCAGTACCTGGCCCTGGTCGCCGACCGGCACCCAGCATTGCAACGCGAACTGTCCAACGCCGTCGCCGCCGACGAGACCCTGCTGCGTCACGACGGGGTGCTGGCCTGGTACGCCCGCACGCACCGCGGCGAATCCGGACTGCCGGTCACCCTGGTCGCGCACCTTCACGAGCACGACTCCAACCTGCGCGCGCTGCCCAGCCTGCTGCTGGGCCGGCCGGAAACGCTCGGCCTGACCCCAGACACGGTCGCGAACGCCCTACACATCCCGGTCGAAAGTGAACTGCGCTTCTCGCCCCCCTTCCATTCGGCCGCTCTCGAAGCCCTCGCCGATGCGGCGCCGGACGACGCGCGAGTACGCGCCTGCTGGGCCGCCACGCTCGCCCAGCGCGAACAGGACGGCCACCTGGAGATGCACCCACGCACCTACTACCCCCTGGCCTATGCCGCAGAGCCGGCCGACGGGTTCATCACACGTCTCTGCCACGACATCGACCACCTCAGCATCGCCGGAGGCGACTACTTCGAGCCGCAGTTCGCCGCCGCCGCAACCCGGCGCCTAGGCCGCGACCCTGAGGCGCGCCGACTGCTAGATGAGCACATTCGCGCAGCGGACACCACTGACCAACGTGCGGCGCAGCTGGCTCACCTCGCAGCCGGCGCGCACCCGCTCGACCCGGAGACGGTACGCGACCTTTCCGCGCGACTCGAACGCCAACTCGACGCCGAAGCGCCCGACATGGTCCACGACTGCAGGTCGGGCGACGACGTACCGGTGTACCTACTGCTACTCGGCGTCCTATCCGGATACCCCGCCGACACCCCTCAGAGCGCAGGCTGACACAGCGATCGCCGCGATCAACCCATAGCTCTGCAGTCGCGTCCCGGCCTGTTCGCGGGCGATCTGCTCGTCGGTGACGCCACGTCGTTCAGCGCGAGCAACGGAGGCGTCGACAGCCTGCGCCGGCTGTGGGGCAATCTTCTCGGGCGTCAGGTCTGAGTCGCTGCGGCAGTGCTCGCGGCGGGCGCCGCGAGGCATTCGCGTTCCGGCGGTGAACAGGAGCCGTTCACCTTCGAGCGGTTCGTTGACACCAGTCTCGCAGGACGGGCAGCCCCCAGGCGCCGCCGGCTTTCCCGCAACGCCTCGTGAGGTACCCGGTCTTCCTGCCTGGTTGGCGGCTGGCGATCGGCTGTGACGCGGTCCTGAGGTCGTGTGGGTCGGCCGCGCGGGCGCCGCCGCCGCCGACATCGCCATCTACGCGGCAGTCAAGGCCGCCAACATCCGCGCGCCAGCCTCGCGAGCAACACCGGGCAGCTCCCGCGGACCTTGGTACACCCCTGCGACCTTGCGGAGATCTCCCACGTGGTGGCGGGCCTTGCCCAGTTAGCCGTCGCCCGGCCCTGACCTCTTCGGAGGCGCTCGGTAACGACCCCGTGTGCGCTGCCGCTGCGGGTTGGTCGAAAGTTGTTAGCGCCGACGCCGGCGAATACGCGCGCGTCCTTCCGACGCTGGTGAACCGGCCTCTCATCAAGAACTGCCAGGTCAGCGACGCCGTTTGGTTCGGCCAGCCGGCTACGGGAACATCAGCGGGACTGCCCTGGTCATGGGCCAGGGTGTTGGAGGTCGACGGTGTGGAAGCTGTGGCGCGCGATGCGGGGTGCCCATTGCCGGTAGGTGGCGAGTGTGCCGTGGTAGCTGGTACCGGCCTGGCGGATCGCGTCGATCGTGCGGGCGATGGTGTCGCAGGCCGGTTGGAGGGCGTCGCCGCAAGGTTTGTCGTGGAGGAAGTCGATGATGTCGCCGTCGCCGGTGCTGGCGGCGAGCGCGGTCAGGAGCGGGCGGGCCAGGACCGGCTGACCGATGATGATGGCGAGCAGGAGCACGACGGCCTGGTACGGGCCCGCGGTGAAGGTCGCCAGGTCGCTGTCGGGGACGCCGATGCGCACGAGCCGATAAAGGTTGATCAGTTTCTTGCCGGCGCGTGGAGTGGGCAGCAGCGGTCCGACCAGGGGGATCAGGGCTCGTTCGTTGTCGTTGAGCGTCAGTGACGCCGGCCGCAGGTCAGGGATTCCTCGGCCGCGGTCGACGTCCGGGTCGGCGACGGCGCGGTCCATCGATGGTGTTGCAGGTGGGCTGTTGACAGGCATCGTGGTCCGGGTGGATGGCGAAGAACGTTGGGGGTCGGCGCGGCGCGGGGCGACCGGTCGGGGAGCGGGAGCGCGGATGGGGGTGAGCGGATGGCTCGGATCGACGAGGCCCGGAAGCAGCGCGGTCAGATAGTCGGCGGCGGTGTGGCGTGTCGGTCGCAGCGCGAACGGGATCTGGAAGATTTTGTCCAACCAGTCGATCGGGGTCACCACAACTGCGGAGGCAGGGTCGCCGTCCACGGTTGGACCGAACAGGGTGGCGTGGTGGGCCGTGAGGGAACGCCGCAGCCAGGCTGCGTCGACCGCGACGAGCACTATGAACAGCCGCCGCGCTAGCAGCAGGTGGATGGCGGTCAGGACGTCGACGACCCGGTCGGGTGAGCATCGGTCGAGGTCATCGACGTAGAGCACGATCCGTTCCAGCGGCGGCCGGGCCGTGCTGCCGCTGGTCTGCCATTCGACGCGGGCGGCCGTTAGCGCCTGTTCGAGCAGGTCGAGATCGCTGCTGATCTGGCCTACCAGGCCCCGGTAGCCCTCGTAGGCACGGCCGGTCGTGAGGCGGTCGAGGACGTCGGCGAGGTTGGCCGCAGCGTCGATCTGGGCGAGGTGGGCACGCGCGTCGGCTAGGTCGCGGCGTACCTGGCCTGCCTGCTCGGCGAGACGGCGCCGTTGGTCCGCCGTGAACCGCACCATCCAGCTGTGTACCCGGCCCAGGACCGCGAACGGGGCCAGCGCGATCACTCCGGCGACTGGCACGGCCGCAGATCTCGACCACGGCCCAAGCCACAACCAGAGCGCGCCGGCGCCCGCGAGCAGCACCGCCCAGCCGGTGAGGATGCGGTAACCGCGGCGCAGGTCACCCGCGACTCCACCGACCGCAGACAGTGCTGCTCGCGCGAACCCCCCGAGTGACCCGGCGGCGGCGAGCCGCCCGGCCAGGGCCGGGGCTGTGTCGATCTCGCGCAGCTGCGCGTCGAGCCGGTCGCGGCTGGCCTCCAGCTGTTCGGCTGTTTGCCGGAGCTGACTCTGCTTCTGCCGAGTGGCTTCGGGGGCGGGGGCCGGTGCCGTTGGCTGGGTGCCGGCGAGTTCGCGGAAGAGGTGTTCGACCAGGCCGGTCCACACGTGATCGTCGCTGTAGTGCCAGGCGTTGAAGGTGATCTGCCGGATCGAGGTGACATACGCGCTGCGGCCGAGGTTGTTCAGCGACAGGCCGGCAAGCCTCTCGACCCGGGCGTGCACCTGGCGCAGAACCGTCGACTTGCCAGCGCCCCACTCCCCGAGCACCGCAACCGCCAACGGCGGCTCTGTACTGGATGCGGCGATCAATGCAGCCAGGGTGTCCACATCATCGCTGACATCGAGCAGGTCAACATCGCTAGGCTCGTCGCTCCGCACGCCGGCCAGCACGCCTCGTCGTGACGGTGCCCCCGTGGCCGTGCCACGGACCTGCATCCCACTGCGCCGATTCCACACTCGGATCGTCCGACCGCCAACGCTGACGATCTCCAACCCATCTGGGGTCACCGCCACCGCGAAGACAGGCCCGGTGTGGCCGATCAGCGCAGCCTCCCGGACCCCGCTCGCGCGGTCCCACAGCCGCACCACACCGTCGCCGCCACCGGTGACGATCTGCCGGCCATCCGGCGTCACCGCCACCGCGAGGACCCGATCAGTGTGACCTGCCAGGGCGGGTAGTTGGGCGCCGGACTCGCGGTCCCACAGCCGCACCACACCGTCGTCGCCACCGGTGACGATCTGCTGGCCATCGGGGGTCACCGCCACCGCGAAGACAGGGCCGGTGTGGCCTATCAGGACACGCTGTTGGGCGCCGGACTCGCGGTCCCACAGCCGCACCACACCGTCGCCGCCACCGGTGACGATCTGCTGGCCATCGGGGGTCACCGCCACGGCGAGGACCCGCTCCATGCCACCAGTCCGAAGATGCTGTTGTTCGTCGCCGGACTCGCGGTCCCACACCCGCACCCAACCGTCGTCGCCACCGGTAATGATCTGCTGGCCATCCGGCGTCATCACCACCGCGAGGACCCGATCAGCGTGACCGGCAAAGACACGTTGTTCGGCGCCAGATCCACGGTTCCATACCCGCACCTGGCGGTCGCCGCTGCCGGTGACGATCTCTTCGCCGTCCAAGCTCATCGTGACCGCGAGAACCTGGCGATGGTGGCCAGTCAACGCGAGCTGTTCGACACCGGACTCGCGGTCCCACACCCGCACCGCACCATCGTCGCCACCGGTAATGATCTGCCGGCCATCCGGCGTCACCACCACCGCGAAGATAGGCCCGGTGTGGCCCGTCAGCACAGCCTCCTCGACGCCACTGACGCGGTCCCACACCCGCACGGAGCCATCACGGCCGCTGGCGACGATCTGCCGGCCATCCGGCGTCACGACCACCGCATGGACCTGGCGACGATGGCCAGCCAAAACAAGCTGTTCGGCACCGGAGTTACGGTCGAAGATCCGCACTTCACCGACGTAGCCAGCGACGATCTGGTCGCCGTCCGGCGTCACCACCACCGCGTCGACCGGACCCTGACCGCGAGGCGTGAGAAAGAGCTGGGCACCGGACCTGCGATCCCACACCCGCACCTCGCCGTCATTGCCGCCGGTGACGATCTGCCGACCATCGGGCGTCACTGCCACCGCAAAGACAGGCCCGGTGTGGCCGATCAGCACAGCCTCCCGGACGGCCCTAGCGCGGTCCCACACCCCCACCACACCGTCGTCGCCACCGGTAACGATCTGCCGACCATCGGGCGTCACTGCCACCGCAAAGACAGGCCCGGTGTGGCCGATCAGCACATCCGCAGGGACGCCGCTGGCACGGTCCCACACCCGCACCAGACCGTCGTCGCCACCGGTAACGATCTGCCGGCCGTCCGGGGTCACCACCACCGCGAAGACCCGGTCAGTGTGGCCGGTCAGGACGCCCTGTTCGGCACCGGACTCGCGGTCCCACAACCGCACCACACCGTCACCGCCGCCGGTGATGATCTGCTGGCCGTCCGGCGTCACCGCCACTGCGAGGACCTGGCCGGTGTGGCCAGTCAGGACACCCTGCACAGCTCCGGACTCGCGGTCCCACAGCCGCACCGCACCGTCGTCGCCGCCGGTGATGATCTGCCGCCCATCCGGGGTCACCGCCAGCGCGGCGACCGCGCCGGCGTGGCCCCAGAACGGTGGTCGGTCCGACGGCGCGACATCCGTGGGCATGTAGCCAGTGTGCCGTGATGATCCAGGCGCCTGGCAGCAGCATGTCGGCCTGCGCGCAAGGAGAACAACTCGGCTTCAGTGCCAGGGAAAGCACCGGCGGCTCCGCACACCCCGACCCTCATCTGCGCGACATCGTGTGGCGCCGAGAGAACGCCCTTCTCGCCCTCGGCACCGCAGCCAGCCTCGCCCAGCTCATCTTCCGCCCAGCACTACGCCGGCACGCCCACTAGGTCTCGTCAGCGACCCGCGCCCACCGACGCGGCAGGCGCGGGATCGCCGTCCTTACAACAGGTCACACGCCATCTTGCGGCTCGTCACTGATGGGGCCGCTGGCACCTTCGATCCGGGTGTGGATGTCGCTACGCAGCTGCGTGACCAGCCCACGCGCGGCCGGAGCACCGATGTGCAGACGCTTTCGTAGCGTCTCCGCGGAGATTGGCCGCTGTTGCTCCTGCCAGTGCAGCACGTCCTCGGCCCGAGCCCGGTGCAGCAGATCCTGCTCCCGGGCCTTCCGATCCACGCGACGCGATCCCTTTGCCGCACCGAGTGCCCCGGCCGTGACCGGCCGACTCGGGCTGCCATCCTGCTCCACCTCTGCGGCCTCAGCCGGCTCGGGGGCCAGCGGCGCACCCTCTGGCTGCATGGCGTGGAGCAAGCCCGGTCCCACCTCCGCCCAGCCGATCAACAGAAGAGGGCCGACAGCGTCGAACGCCGCCTTGCCCAGATTCCCGGCGATAATCGGTTCAGCGATGTTGAGCGCCAGGGTGACGAGGCTCGCGAAGACCAGAAGCCGACGGGCCGGCTGGATCTCCTCACGAGGCGCACCCCGCATCGCAAGCTCCTGGATCGCGATCAACAAGCCAAGGACCGACAGATCCACCGCCGGCGCGACCAACGGCGCCACATAGACCGGCACCCCCAACCGCAACCCCAGCAGCCAAACGTTGCCGAACCCGAACAAGAACGTCAGACCCACCACCATGGCCATGACCACAGTCACGGCAGTGAACGCCACACCGCGCCCACGTGCGACCGATGCCGAAACCGGCGATGATCCGCTCATCGCCTGCCCTGCCGGACCTCGAAACTGGCCTCCACGACCAGCTGCCCGACGCAAACGCCCAGGTCAGCGCCTCCCCCTTCTACAAGGTTCCCCGCCGGGGGCACACAAGAACGATCATCGTTGAGCTATTTGCGCTGGTCAAACGGGGTGACCGGCATCGCGACTGAGCCACCTGCTCTCACCCGAAACGCTCCGCATCGCCGCCACCAGCGGTTTTCCCGACCGACGGCCGGCGTAGGTCCGAGCCCCCGGAGACAACGCCAGCAAGCAGATCGACGTAAGCGACCTGCATGAAGAGGATCAACTTCCACCAGCCGCCAACAGAAGCAGGTCCCGCCGCCGTGCGCTGGCGCTCAACTCGTCGCGCCTCCCACCGGGTCACCGAACCGAGCGCATGGGGCGGCAAAGCCCCGACACCTCAGCCGCCATCAAGATCGGCTAATGCCGCCTTCGCGCGGATCGTGTGGGGGTGGTCGTCGCCGAGGATCCGCTGCCACCGGGCAAGCACGTCCTCCCACAGGGCGCGGCGGCCGGATGGTCCCCCTGGCTCTGTAAGGCGCTCGCGAGGTTCCCTGCGGCGTAGATCGTGTGGGGTGGTCGTCGCCGAGGATCCGGCGCCGCCGGGCAAGCACGTCCTCGTCGAGGGCTCGGGCGGCTTTGAACTCGCCCAGGTTCCACAGCGCGGCCGAGAGGTTGCCCGCCGCGCGGATCGTCTCCGGATGGTCCTCGCCCTGGACTCGCCGCCATCGAGCGAGGACATCCTCGGCCAAAGCCCGAGCGGCCGTGTAGTCGCCCGAGCCTCGCAGGATCGCCGAAGAGAGGGTGCCCGCGGCGTGGATCATGTCCGGATGGTCCTCCCCGGCGGTTCGCTGATACCAGGCGAGCACGTCCCGGCTCAGAGCTCGGGCCTCCTGATACTCCCCCTGCTGGCGTAGGGCGTTCGCGAGGTTGCTCGCCGCGCGGATTGTGTAGGGGTGGTCCTCGCCCAGGATCTGTCGGAACCGTGCGTATGTACAACTGAGTCGCCTGGTCGAGCACTGCCACCGCCGACGGGTTCCGGGTTACCCCTCGGGTAACGTCACGGACGACTTCGGGCCACGGCCACCATAGGGGATGGGCGCATGACAAACATTCGGCCGGACATCGACCAGGCCAGCCAGCGGATGCGCGTCAAGCTGGGCGCGGAGCGGAGACCAAGAAACTCCCTGACTAACGGTGGTTTGTTGTGATCGGTAGTTCCTCTGCATGACTAGGGTGGTAGGTAGAGGCGGAGCCGGTGCCCGGCGGCGCCCCACAATCAGTTCGTGCAGTGGGCTGGGTGTCGGAATGGCGGGCCAGGTCCGGCAGATCTGGAGCAGGAAGAGCAGCGGGGTCAGGCAGGCGCGGACCTGGCGGAGGCTGGCTGGCCAGGATGGCGGGGCCGGGCGTGGGGGTGTCTGGTCGGGGCCGCTGCCCGGCGGGGTGGCTGCTGGGGCGCTGTCGTGCCAGCACAGGCTGAACGCGCAGTTCACCAGGGTCCAATGCCGCTGGATGGCGGTGGCGGAGCGGACCTGGAAATCGGCCCAGCCGAGTTCGTGTTTGACCTGCTTGTAGTCCTGTTCGACCCAGCCGCGCAGCCCGTAGAGGCGGACGATCTCGTCGTAGGCGGCCGGTGGGAACGGGCTGTCGGGACGGGTGGGCAGGTCGGGGTGGGCCAGGGTGGTGGCCAGGTACCAGGTGCTGGTCGCGGGCAGGGTGGCTGGGTCTGTGGTGGCGACGACGAGGCGCAGCGGTCCGCCGATGCGGTAGGGGCCGGCGCGGCAGTCGGTGGCCCACCAGGTCTCGGTGTGCCCGTCGCGGTAGGTGCGCCGTACCGGCGTCCACTGGCCGGGCCGGTCGGGGCAGTCCCAGACCCGTTCGCGGGCGGCCTGGGCCGGGGTACGCACCTGGCTGTCCTCGTCGGGGTGGGGCAGTTCCAGGTTCGGTTTGAGCGCCAGCACGAATGGCAGTCCGGCCCGGCGCAGTTCGGCGACCAGGCCGGGGCTTTCGGACGGGCCGTAGAAACAGTCGGCGACCACCGCGCGAAACGGGATACCCGCCGTACAGGCGTCCTCGACCAGGCCGGCGGCGATCTGTCCCTTCGTCCGAAACGACGGGTCCTCGCGGCCGCCGGGCAGGCAGGGAGCCGGAACATACAGCCGGGTGTGTAGCGGGTGGTAGGTCCGCTCGTCGGCCCAGGCCGTGGTCACCGCGACGACGCCAGCCTCGATGCCTCCGCGGGAGCCGAGATACTGGCGCGACACCCCCGCGGTGGCGTGCCCGCTCTTACGGTCCCCGGAGTCGTCGACGACCAGCGCCCCGCCCGGGTGCGGCGCGGCGCCCGGCTGTCGCGCGAGCAGTTCGACCCGCCGACTGTTGATCTTTTTGTGGTCCCATGGCGACTCCGAGAGGAACCACTGCAGCTGCTGGACCCGCCGGTGCTGGGCATCCACCACCGGCTCCGCCCCGGCCAGACACGTCAGCGTCTTGTTCCGGTCTCGCGGCGCCAACAGCCCGACCAGATAGTCCCGGAACCCCTGCCGCTGCGCCCGCGACGCGAAAAGGTCATCGAACTGGGCCGCGTACACCTCCACCGGCGCCGGAGCCGGCGGGCACGGCAGTCGTGCCGTCATCACACACCCCCATACGCTGCGGGGCCCCTACTCCTCCTTACCGTCTGTACCCATACCGACCACCGATCACAACAAACCACCGCTAAAAACCTCGATCAATTCGCCGAATAATTCAACAAGACGGCATCAACATAAGGGGGTGCAGCGTCCCGTCGAGGGGATTACCTCGAGAAGGTCGACCCACCGGCGAATCTTCGCCCCCTTATTTCCCCGGGGCCTGGTCATCGAATCTCTCACGAGATCTGGCTCGAATAGACGATGAGCGCGAGCGGCAGGCAGTCCACTCCAGAGCGCAACCATAGTAGAGGTGCTCTCGCGGCCAGCCTCTAAGCTATTGTAAGAATTCCGAGAGTGGCGAGGCGAAACGTCATCGCCTGTTGGCTCACTTCGAAACGACGCGCGAGCCTGGCGACCAGTTCCGAGTCAGAGAGATGCCTACCTGCAAGAATCGCATCTAGGGCCTTCTTTAGAAGATCTTCTGGCATCAGAAGTTCAGCCGCAAACTCGTTAGCATCGATCTCTTCCGAATCGGTCGCCGTACTGCTCGTGGCGTCTCTAAAATTCAGTCGGACGTGCCGCTCAAAGATGAGACCGTTCCCTTTATGAAGAAGCAAATGTCCAAGCTCGTGAGCGATGGTGAAGCGTTGCCTGACCTTGCTGTTGGTGCTGTTGACACCAATGACGGGCGCGGCACCGACGGCTCGGTAGAGGAGCCCCGAGATATCGTCGGCCTCGAAGGGCTGATAGCTGATAAGCGCACCGGCTTCCCGAGCGAGCCGTTCCACAGGCACTGGCGGCTGGGCTAGCCGCGCCGTGCGGAGCAGGCGGGATGCCTCCTCGTGAGCCTTTGTCATCTCGGCCTCCGCGCTGAGGGTCGTCGCCCGTCTGGACGAGCAGACGAGTCCGAGGCGTCAACACTGCCCGAGATCACCTGGGCGGCCCAGGATTTCAGGCGCAGGTCTTCGACGCTGTCAAGCGGACTGCGACTAGATGAGGTCGGTAGGCCGAGCGCTTCGCGGACCAGACGGTCGGCCTGGGCACCGAGAGCAGCAGCGAGGCCAGGCAGCGTGCCGATCGGAAGGTTCTGCGCGCCGCTCTCGATGTTGCTGATGCTTGTTCGAGCCAGCCCGAGCCGATCCGCGAGCTCGGCCTGGGTCATGCCCTGCCGCCGGCGCGCCTGTCGTACGGCGGCGCCGAAGCGAACCAGGAAGTCGTCAGGCATGTCTTCCAGAGTGGCGCTGCTAGGGCAGTGACGTCAACCAGAGTGACAAGGCGCACGGCCACTCCGAGCTGGATAAGGTCAGTCAGGCTGACATTTTCAAATTGACGATGCCTACTTGATTGACATCCGACTTGCCTCTGTAGCACCATCGTCGCGGACCGGGGTCGACTCTCGGCCAGCGGTCGTCAAGAGGGGGTAACAGAACGTGACGCCGAGGCGGGATCCCGCAGACCGAGTCGTTCTCGCCGCAGCAAGGGTCCTTCGGTCCCATCAACGCCTGCCCGGAAGAGACCCGCGGTCCGCGCGGGCCCGTTGGCTCCGCCCGTCCTGGCCCGACCAGCACTTCCTGCGCAGCCAAGTCCGCGAGCGCCTCGTTCAGCAGCTCCTGCTTGATGATCAAGTCCGGGCTGAGGTTCGCGCTTCCCTGTCGCTTGCCGAGGCAAGCGACCTAGACAGCGCAGAGACCGACTTCTCCGATGTTCTTCCCGGTCTGCTGGCTGAGGCAGGAAATCCCGGCGCTCTACTTCTGGATGCCACCACCCATCCAGACACGCGTTGGGTGGCCGCAGCCCTTCCCTACTTGCGCGGGCAGGTATCAATACCGGAGATGCCTCCCCCGGACGCATCGACACCTACGCCTCACGCGGATCGCCAGGCGGAGCGCAAGAGGAAGACCGACGCTCAGGCCCTTGCCCGGCAGACGCGCGAGTTGACGCGTCAGATAGACGCCCTCAAGACCCAGAACCTCCGCCTCGAAGAAGACCTCCGCCTCACTCGGCAGGAGGTAGGCGGTCTCCGCGCGCAGCTCCCATCGGGCCGTGAACGCGCCGCATTGAAGCATGCCGATGAGCTTTCGCGAGGTCGGAAGAAGGCGCTCAAAGACCTCGCGGCCCAGCGTCGAGCGAACACCCAGGAGCGGGAAGCGGCGATGAAGGAGCGTCAGCGGCTGGAGGTACTGCTGGAAGAGGCACGCCAGGAGGCAAAAAGGGAGGCCACGCGCCGTCACGGTCTCGAGAACAACCTAGGGGACACCGCCTATCGCGCTCGCGGGTTGGCCGACCTCGTCGAGCGCGAGGCCGCCTCGCTTGACCGCAGCATCCAAGACCTTCGTCACGGACCTGCCCGATCTCGCGCTGAACGTCGTATCGCTCGACTGCGAATGCTTGCGTTGGAGCTCGACGAGCTGTACTCAGATAGATCAGATCGGCAGGCCAGCGTCCAAAACGAGGAATACTCTGTGGGGCTCACCCCTCCCGAACGCGACGCTCTACCGTCGATCCCACAACGAGATGAGGTATTTAAAACGCGTGACCGGGGACTGCGCGTTACAGCCGTTGGCGGCTCTGACTGCATCGGCGGGAGTGCGCTACTTCTCGAGGCAGGAGCCACTCGTCTGTTGGTAGACGCAGGAGTTCTTCCGACCGGACGGGTCGAGCAGCCGGCCACCGAGGCGCTCGTGGCGGCACTGTCAGAACCGGTCGACGCGATCGTTGTCACTCATGCCCACGCGGACCACGCCGGCTATGTCCCAAAGGTAGTCGACCAGTGGCACAGCGCGAAAGTCTTTTGCACCCCCGAAACCATGGCGCTCCTTCCCACCGTCTGGAACGACGCCGTGAAGATCATGGCGGCGGAAGCAGAATCGCTGTCTGGCGGGGGAAACAATGTTCGGCCTGCATATGGTGAAGTGGAAGTTGAACAGGCCGAAGACCGCTTGCGCGAGCTTCCCACAGGCATGACTCAGCAGGTCGGGGACTTCGAAATAACCCTTTTCCCAGCCGGCCATGTTCTCGGAGCAGCCGGAGTCGTTGTGACCGCCGGCGAACACCGTGTCGTCATCACCGGCGATATCGACAACCGTAGTCAAGGGACCATTGGCGCCGCTAGGATCCCGCCTCGACTCGCCACAAATGCCGATCTTTTGATCATCGAGACAACCTATTGCGACAGCACTCACCCCGACCGCGGACAAGAGGGTCTCGCCCTCGTGCGACATGCCGAAGATGTGATCAACCGCGGAGGTCGCGTTCTCATTCCCGCTTTCGGCCTTGGCCGGGCGCAGGAAGTAGCACTACTACTCGGCGAAAATTTGCCAGACGCACAGATTCTGGTTGACGGCCTAGCCGTACACATCAGCAAGATATATGAGATGCAAGGAGCTCCTCGGATCCTGAAGGGGGGAGTGCGCCAGGTTCAGCATCGCGGCCGTGAGATCCGTGGCATGACGAGCGGCATCGTCATCACCACAAGCGGGATGCTCACGGGCGGCGCGGCCGTGCCATGGGCGCGGGCTGTGCTACCGGAGCCCGACAGTGCGCTTTTCCTATGTGGTCATCAAGACGAAGAGGCGCCTGGTCGCAGGTTGCTGGACCTCGCCCGCACGGCATCCAACGGCAGGCGCCAGATCGTCTTGAACGACGAGCACGGCCAGCCGATTACCGTGCCAGTCGCGTCTGCGATTGAGACCTATAACCTGAGCGCGCACGCAGATCGGCCGGGTCTGCTTGAGATCATCAAGATAGTAGATCCCGCTGCCGTCATGCTGGTTCATGGCGAGCGGGCGCCGCAGCGACGGTTCACCGAACGACTCACCCGCGAGGGTCGGGTCGTGGTCGACAACCAGCTGACCTGGAGCCCAGGTCAACCGGTCCGCGATGTAAAGGCCGGAAGGCGCCGTCATCCCTCCCGGCATCCTGCGCGGCTCGCGGCAGGGGGACCGCGCTGATGAGTACGGACGTACATACGTGGTTGGACAGCCGGACGCGTTCAGACGCCCTCTTGTCAGCATGGTCGCGGGACAGCGGGTTGCAGAGGTATGAGAGTCGCGTCCTCGGGATGGCTGCTCTAGCGGGGCAGACGGGATCGTCAGTCACGCTACCGATCATCTCGGGACTTTCCCGCCTTCCCGTGCTTGCGGCTGTCCACGCTGCCGCGCTTCGTCTGCCGGAGTTCCCGTCACCGTTTACACCTCGAGATCCACGGCCGGTCGTGCTCGTGACCCGCAACCCTGTCCGTCGCAGTCAGATTCTTGCCCTCGACGCGGCAGGCGTGGCCATCTCTATCGTGGTAAACCCCTGTCGCCTCCGCCAGGACGGCCAGGTTGTTCCGCTAGGCGGCGGCCGACCACGGCCGCCCCGCCCCACTGATCGACTTCTGTTGTGGTCACCCGGCGCTGGGTTGCCCAGCGAGCGCCCAGCCTCGTCGGTCACCGTCGTGGATGCCATTGATGACCATGCCCACCCGTGGATCGAAAGCGCCCGGGCCGATGCGAGGTCGACGAGCACGATCGTCCTGTTCGGGATGCCTTCTGCCGCTACCGATCCGTCGACACCCATGTCATTCGGCTGGGCGGCCGTCACCGCAGCCGACCCGGCCGGAACCCACGAATTGACCGCGTTGGCGTCGGTCCGGGGACACGCCGCGGCCCTCGAGGTCGGTGCGCTACCCGAACTGGCCACAGCTGGTCGTCTCCTCTCATCGTCACGTCCCTCCGGGCCCCTGCCTCCGCCCGTGCTCGAGGCCGCCGTCATGTTCGCTCGGCTCAACGAACTCGCTGTACCGCTGGATTGCTATGACGCAGCCTGCGGCCGTTGGCATACCCGGACGCTGACGGAACGTCTCGAGGATCTGGAGGAAGTTCGAGCACGGGACCTCGGTCCTGCGTGGCGGGGTTGGGCAGAAACAGTCTGGGGACCGCTCAAATCGGCCATTCTGGCCGCGCATCGCACCTTGCTGATTGGCAACGCGAAGGCCGAGGCCCTCCTCGAACGCATCGATAGGGGCGTGCGTCAGGGCATGAGCCTCGACGTCGTGACTCCCAGCAACACGGCCCGAGACGCGCTCGTTGCGCATCTCGTCGAGGCCGGCGTGCCCGTGCCCACTGATGGTTCTCTGGTCGTGCGGTCGCTGCGTCAGGTGCAGCCGTGGGGGCCGCCTCGCTGTTCCGTCTTGATTGGGTTGCCGACGAGGGACAAACTCCGCCGGGTGGTCGGCGCCGACGTCGGTCCGTTGAACGTCCTGTGCTGGCAGCACGAGACACGACGCCTACCAGCGCTATTGCAGCGGGCGCTCGCAGAGATCCCTCCGGACGAGAAACTGCTCGCGGCGTTGCTTCCCCCAACGCTCACCGTCGCGGTGCCCACAGTGGTGCCGCCTGCCGTCATCGTGAGCGCCGTGCCGGCGGCCCCCCACGTCGCCGACGCCGCGCCGATCAGGGCCGGTCTGCTCGGCGGCGCTGATCTCGTGGCTCTCGCCGCGCTCGGCGTCCGCGTCTCCCCAGATCTGGGGCCGACCAGCCTGCCGGACATCGACGATGTCGACGAGCTCAATGAAGCCTTGGAAGGCCAAGGAGATGCCAGCCCGTCTGGTCCCGCGCCGAGACGACGGTTCGAGGTTCTCGCAGTCGGCGATGGCTCGCGGCCCTGCGAGGTATGGCTCCCCCTGGCAACCCTCGTCATGCGCGTACTCGGTGACCGCACACAACGGCTTGCCGTAGCGGACATCGCTCCCGGCATGCTTCTCGTGGGACTCGACGGCTGCAGCCCATTCGATCGCTTCCGATCACTACTCGTGCAAACTCGCGGGCCGGTTACGCAAATGCTGCTCGCCGCCTGGGACCAAGCCCTCCGGGAGGCTCTTAGCTTGGCGGGTGGTCCCGCGGAACTCACCAGGCAGATGAGTTCCGAAGGTTCAACCATCAGCTCGGGCGCGGTAGCGCAATGGACCGACGACGATCGTATCGGACCTCGTGACGCTTCCGACGTCGCCCGGATCGGCCGCCTCGCCGGGCATCCCCTCGTCAACCACGAAGCAAAAGCGATCGCCGAGACTATGCGAAGGCTGCGGGCTGTGCACCAAGACATCGGGCGAGTCCTCGCCGATCCCTCTCGCAGCCGAGATGAGATCAGGAGTCGTCTCGAAGACGCTCTTGGCCCAGACGCGCCCGATCTTCTCGACCAGATCACCGTGTGGCGCGTCCTCGACGCGGATCCGGTCCCCACGGCTGCGTCGGCCAGGGTTCCGGATCAACCTGCCGACAACGACTTCCGTAGGAAACGAGAGACTACGTGATCCAGACCGGCGCCAGCGGCCCGCACAGTGCCCGCGTGCAGCGCAACCAAGACCAGGTTCGGTTCGCCGAGCACCTTATCGGCGTCGCCCGCAACCGGCTGACCGGGCGCGACGAGCAGGGTCAGCAACTCGAGGATCGCCGACCCCGTGAGCAAGTCGTTCTAGGTGTCCTGTCGCCGCAGCCACGCCAGTCGACGACTACTCCGCCTGCCACGTCGCCCTCCGGGACACCCTTTGAACCCGGTGTCCCCGTCGATCGCCTGCCAGCCAGCGAGATGGGTCTGACCGCACTCGTCTCGGCCTGCGCGGAGACACTCGTCCTCAAGGTCAGCGCGCGCTATGCGATCTACTTGCAGCATCTGCCGACCCATGGGCAACAGGCCGAGCGGTCAGGGCTCTCCTCGGCCGACGACCCGGAAGTGTCTCCGGGAGATACAGACGACGACATCGCCCAAGCCGACAGCGAACTCGACGCGCGAGCCAACGGTATCGGCGTCAACCTGCCAGGGCTCATCGCGCCAACGACGCCGGGCGAAGACCAACTCGTCGACCTTCCGCCTGATGTAGCGGCTGCAGTCATCGCGAGCGTCGCGGGCGTGCAGGCTGGCTCACCGGGCTCTGATTCCGCCGTAGCTAACGCGGCAGGCGCTGGAGCACGAGACCAGCTCCGGCTGATCTATCGCCGATACGAGATCACGGTGGAGCACGCGCTTGAGGTACCCGTTCCTACGGATGCGCGACCCCACACGTACGGCGAGCGCTCCGCCTACGACACCAAGCACGCCGAGATCGTCCGAACAGCCTCCTTCCCGCCTTCAGGGGCGCCGGGCGGTCTGTTCGTTCCCATGGCCGGAAGGAGCGCCACGCGCATCCCGCGTCAGGCGGTGATCGAGGGAGAGGAGTCGTACGCGGCCTACCTGCACGCCAATAAGCGAGCAACCTGGGCGACGCCGTTGCCGAAGGTTGCCTTTCAGGCCACGGTCCAGCGCACCCCTGATAAGTCCATTCGCCTCGCAGTGACCCTCGTCAACGAGTCGCCAGATCCTGCCAGAGATAAAGGTTTTACGCCAGAGGTCTCCCTCTACGACGCCGGCTTCAGCGTCGCGATCGGCAACGGAACAGTCATCCCGAGCGAGTACCGGGTAGTCGAGCGGGACTATCGCAAAGAACCACGCGTCTGGGCACACGGTCGCTTCTGCTGCCTGGACGAGGCTGCGTTTCATGCTGACGGACGCCTCACCACCACGACGATGCCGATCTACCGTCAGCAAGTCTATGAGTCACGCCCCGAGCTACAACCCTCCTTTTCCGAACTTGCGACCGACCCACTGCCGCCTCTACGACACCTCCTTGATCACATGATTGGGTTCCTCCGGGATTGGGACGACTACCTGAGGTCTGGTCCGACCCTGCCTCCGACTGCTCTGACCGCATGCGCCGCGGACCGCGACGCATTCGCCGACGAGGTTCGTCGGTTCACCCGAGGTCTAGAATTGATCGCGAACGACATTGCGAAAGGCGGACGAGGCATTGGGGGTGCGTTCATCCGCGCGAACGAGGCCTTCGCTCTCTTCAACACGCGTGAAGGCCTGAACCAGCTGGGTGAATCAACCACGACCACATGGCGGCTTTTTCAGATCATCTACGTAGTATGCAATCTTCCAGCTCTTGTCGCCCGCGAGGCTCCTCTTGCGGACAAAGAAGCATGGATCAATGGACGCGGCGAGCCACGGCAGATCTTGTCCGACCTCGACGAGCTGGACGTCGCTGATGTTCTCTGGTTCCCGACTGGAGGCGGCAAGAGCGCAGCTCTCTACGGTATAGTCGCTGTCGCGCTCTTCTTCGACCGACTCCGCGGTAAGCATTCCGGTGTTACCAGCATGATCCGATTCCCACTGCGGATGCTTTCAGTCCAGCAGCTAGAACGCGTACTGCGCCTAATCGCCTCGTGTGAAAAGGTACGCCGCAACCGAGCCGATCCCGGGGAGGAGTTCCGCCTCGGCTACTGGGTCGGAAGCGCCAATACACCAAACAAGATCACAAGCCCGGCGGACGAAAGGTGGCGAGACGTCGCCGCAATGTCGCGCCAGGGAGAGGAATGGCGGCGGGCCAATACCGTCATCCCCACATGCCCCTTCTGTGCTAGCTCTTCGGTCGTTCTAGAACCAGATCCGGTAGCCGTAGTCGTACGGCACCGGTGCCGCACATGCGGTGAGGCGCTACCGGTCGATATCTCCGATGACGAGGTATTCCGGCATCTGCCCTCCGTAGTTGTCTGCACCGTCGACAAGATTGCCTCACTGGCCTTCAACGCGCATGTCAGTCATCTCACTCACGGGCCAACCCACCGCTGCCCCGACCACGGTTACATCACCTATCCCCAGGGACGCGCTGGACGCTGCCTAGCACGCCAGTTCTGCAACAGAGAAAGGACAGAATGGGAAGAGATAGCCATCAAGGACCCAGCGCCAGCACTTGTCATCCAAGACGAGCTGCACCTTCTTAGCGAGGAGCTGGGGACATTCGCGGCGCACTACGAGACACTGTGGCAGCACCTCTGTGTCGTCGGCAGTGGACTGCCTAGCAAAATCCTGGCTGCTACCGCGACAATTAGCGACTACGCAAATCAGGTAACTCAGCTCTACGCCTTGCGCCCACGACGATTCCCGACAGACGGTTGGGAGGACGGCCAGAGCTTCTACGCCCGGCAGCATGATGACCTGGTGCGCCGAGTATTCGTCGGTACCCTTCCCACGCAGATGGATACACTCGACGTGTCGCTCGCCACAGGATTTGCGATACGCGATGAAATCGGCCGCCTGAGAAACAGCGATCCGGTCGACGCGGTATCGCTTCTCGGGCTCCAGGACATCAATCCTGATGAGATTACCGAGTTTCTTTTCCGTTATGAACTCCAGGGTTACTATTGCAATCGCAAGACAGACGCCGACCGCGTTCAGGCCGCCAACGAGCGACACGCCGCCTTGCGCCCTCCCGGCTTCGGTTCTGTTCGCCTCAACGGCCAGAACAAACTCGGTGAAATCAGCGACGCAATCCGTCGCGTCGAGCGCGAGACCGCGTCCTCTGATGTTTCTGAACGGCTCGCAGGCATTGCCGGGACGAGCCTCATCAGCCATGGAGTGGACCTAGAGCGCCTCAACCTTCTGTTCGTCCTGGGGATGCCGAGCACAGTTGCCTACTATGTGCAGGCCAGTAGTCGCGCCGGGCGAACGGACGTTGGCATAGTCTTCACCGCCCTTGGCCGGAACTACGTCCGAGATCGAAGCGTCTTCCATTTTTTCCAACCACAACACGAACACGTTAATGTCCTCGTCGAACCTGTCGCCCTTAACAGGTTCAGCACGCACGGTCCGCTCAAGACGGTCAGCGGGCTA
This sequence comes from Pseudofrankia coriaricola, assembly GCF_032027725.1. Lineage (NCBI taxonomy): Bacteria > Bacillati > Actinomycetota > Actinomycetes > Frankiales > Frankiaceae > Pseudofrankia > Pseudofrankia coriaricola. Next base: position 416,709 of record NZ_JASNFO010000002.1, read on the forward strand.
ATCGCCGCTATAATCATTCAACAATGGGGGCGCGACACATCCGCGCTGGGGCCCGCAGCTGCGGGTGGGCCGCAGGATTTGACCAGGGCTGACCAGGCCCGACAGCTTCTGGCGCGGATGCGCGCACATGCAGCTGCAGGAACCGGTCCCGACCCAATCCGCCTCCTCCGGCACGCCCTCAGGGCGGCGTACGGGCTCACCGCTCCGGTGCTTGACCGTCACATGGCTCAAAGATTCGCCGACGATGTGGATCATCTCGCGTCGGCCCGCGTCGAATCGATTGAAGCCGGTCACGAGATGCTGCTTAGCCGTTCACTTCGGCCTAGACCACCGCGAAGCCTACGCGATGTCGACACCAGCGCGGACTTCGGGGCAGTAAACTATCCCGCCCGCCGACGCTTTCAGTTCCTCGGCGGCACCGCTGCCACCAACGACGACGTGGTCATTTCCGACGAAGAGGAGGGGTAACGTGGAGCGCTCCCGCGTCACTGTCGAATACTCTCACCTCCCGGGACAGGTGTTTGAGCACGAGGCGGCGGGGATTTTCTGCGAAACGCGAGCTGTCACGGGCGGATCACCCAACGATCTCCGGATTGCTCCGGTCCTGGAGGCACTCGAACACACGCTCGAGATCTGGCGCGCCCAAGGGGGTGTCGCCACTGGCTTTCCCAGCCCAGTGACTGACTACGAGGACGAGTTCCGTCTCGTCGAGCCCCGCTCCGTCGAGTTTGACGTCTTCCCAACCTGGCTCTTCTGCAGCAACAGAGCCTGCGGACACCTAATTCGCGCGCAACGTGTCGAGGAAATTCCAGAGCGGCGTACGTGCAAGCAGTGCCGCACCGGCGTCTATCAGCAGATGCGATATTTCACGGTGCACTCCTGCGGCGCCCGCGCCGACCTTCGCATACCCTCCTGCCCGGAACACTCCAGCGGACCGGTCGCATTTGAGGACAGCCGTTCTTTCCGCACCGCTGGATTCCGCTGCCTCACGTGCCGACGTCCACTGGAGATCACATTCCGGCGGTGCAATTGCGGGATGACTTGGCGGGGTCCAGGCGCTTCAGCCGCGGACGCCGTGCGGCGGCCGGTCACCGTCCGCGACAGCCAGGCCTATTTTGGCCACCATCTGACGCTCGTCAGCGTCGGAGGAACCCGCCTCACGGCGGCGTTGGCCGCCCCCCGTGGCGTGCACTACGCCCTTGGCCACTACCTCGGAGCGGTTACCGACCTAGCCGGACTGGCCGACGAGGCAAGCGGACGACGACCCAAGACCGGTCAAGCTGGGCAAGAAGCACTACAGCGACTTCGGGATCTCCAGCCGGACCTGCCACCCGATATTCTTGACCAACTCAGCGCCGCCGTGAATGCGAATCGCGGCGACACACCCGCGCTGGAGGCGACCGAGAACGCTCTCACGGCCGATACGTTCCACACAGCCCGCTCAGATCGCCGCCTCATGGAACGCGCCTTCCTATACGCCGAACACGCCGTCGACGATCTCGCCTCGATCTCCGACCGCCTGCAAGCCGACGGCCATCCCACCCTGGCGAGCCGCGTGAAGGATGGGCTCACCGCCGCGCGCGATCAAGGCCTCGCCCGGGTCAGCGTCGTCCGCGATTTCCCGATCGCACTCATCGGCTACGGCTATACGCGCGAACACAACCAGCCGACCCGGGCACAGCTCAAGCCGCTGCCGCACTATGAAGGCGATCGTCTACCCCTGGTAGCTGTAGAAGCTCGTACCGAAGGCCTGCTTATCGAACTCGATCCGCTCATCCTCTGGCATTGGTGCGCCGCGAACGGCTGGGCGGCGCCCCCACCCCCCAACGCCGGCGACCCACTGGCCCGGGCGTGGCTGCTGGACACGACCTGCGCCAGAGACCCAGGCGAGGCGGCGCAGGCTATCCGTCGGGCGACACATGCATACAGCCACCTGCTTATGCATGCTCTCGCAGCGCACTCCAGCTATTCGTCCAACAGCGTCAGCGAATACCTCATGGAGCGACAGGCGAGCACACTCATTTATGTAGCGAAATACACGAGCTTCAACCTGGGCGGCCTCGCGACCCTCGCCGAACAGCACCTCCGACGATGGCTCGAGTCCGCAGCATCGGCCGCCTGGACCTGTGTGCACGACCCCATTTGCCTTTCCGAGCGCGGCGGTTGTCATAAGTGTCTAGCCGTTGCCTTTGGCTGTGAAAGCTTCAATAGGGGGCTGGACCGCGGCTACCTGGTAGGCGGAGGGCCACAGAACATCACTGAAGGATTTCTATTCACTAGCGGTGCTCGCCAGTCAGGCGGGACGCCGTAGCAGGAGTACGCTCTCACGACCTCCCCCACCGTGTGCTCGTTGTTGCACAGCGACTCGTTTGTGCCTCAGCACCCACAGGCCCTCGACTTGGAGTCCAACGCCCTCGGCGATGCTCCCAAGCATCCGATCCGTAGGCACGGGCACACCGAAGTAGGTCTGCGTTCCCACGACCAGCGCGGCCGGCGCGCCCGGCCGCAGCACACGCCGGGTCTCGCTCAAGACTCGTGTCATGTCATCGAAGTAGCCGACAAGCATCCGCAGCGCGCGCCCCCGTTGCCGGTCCGGCTTTTCAGCGCCATCGGCGGCCCTGGCGACCCGGGACAGCACCTGCAGACATGCAGGGTCCCGAAGAGCGGGACTGTCGAGATCTGGGGCCTCCAGGTGAGACCGCAGCAACGATCTACGAACGGTTCGCAAATCCTGGTTCGACTTGACGAAGCCACCAAAGGCGAGCTCAAGCTGGTAGACAGCAGAATAGTCATATCGATTCGGATAAGGAGGGCTAGTCAAGACAGCACCAACGGCGCCCGCCTCAATCGGAAGACAACGAGCATCACCAGCAAGAACCCGAGTCCCGGCTGGAAGTAACGGTAGATGCTCCAAATCGTCCACCATGCGCTCGACGGCCGAACGGAACGCGCCCTCGACGTCCCCATCTGTCACCAGCTGATTCTTTCGGCCAGGCCGGACCGTACGCCCAGCCCGGCGCCGCTCACGGTGGCGGAGACTCGTCCCGTCCTTCACCGCTTGGCTGACCGGCTCTACGGCGGTCAGCAGCGCGAGATGCGCAAGATTCGCTTCCCGCGAAGATCCCCGGCGCGGAAGTGCCTCCCGCAGACCAACCAGCCGCCCCAAGACCTCCGGTGGAAGCGCCCAAGCAGCGGCCGGCACTGGCAGCATCGGTTGGTCGACCGCCGTGCTCAGGTCGATGGCCTTCTTCGAAAGCTCGAGAAGAGCCGTAGGATCGGCGCCCGCCGCGCCTAAGACAGCGTTCGCTGCCCACCGTGGGTACGCGAGCAACTCGACACCGAGAGCCGGGACGCCGCTCGCAGCCGCCGCGAGCAGACTCGTGCCGACGCCAGCAAATTGATCAAGGAGTGGTCCGTCGATCTTCTTCCAATGCTCGAGTATGGCCTCGACGAGGCCGGGGGAGAATGCCTCCTTGTATGGCAGCCATCGGTACACCGGTCCGCGCCGCCGCGGACCAGCCATGACACCTAGGTGGGCCCTCACATCTATCAGAGGATCGATCAGGGCCTCGGCTTGATCCGCCTCGTCGCTCGCCAACAGCAACGAACGCCAGCCCGTACTGAGGGGTTGGCTTCCCACCCGCCCTCCTCTCCTAGGTCCAGTCTCAGGCTGAGAACCTACGCACCTCGGTTCCTAAGCTGCCACGCCGGAGTCTGGCAGCCCGCAACCTCTGGATCGCGGAGTGGCTCACACGGATGGCCCAGGATCGAGGCGAGAGCACTCGGGCCTCTCGGACTTGGCGTCCTGCGCCCTGGCCGGTTAGCGCCACTCACCAGTGCCGACCGGAGTGATGGGCCCGGTGTTTCGTCCCGGCCGGTTCCAACCCGCAGCCCCTCGCCGCCTTCCGAGGGGTCGGCGGCACGTCACTGCGCGATCCACCTGCAGATCTCCCTGATCGCATCGGCCTCTACCCGGACTAGGCGCTCACCCTCGACCCCGGTCTCGACCTCGACGGAGAAGTCCATCCCGATCCAGCTCGCGATGACCGTGGCCTAGGCGTCGCCCGCAGACCTCACGCCGCACCTTCACAGGCGTGCTCAAGGGTCGGTCGCCTCGTCCGGCGGAGGGTCAGTGGTGCGTTGCTGTGCGAGCCAGTCGCAGACGTCTCGGATCGCCTTGGCCTGCGCTCGGGCCAGGTCGGCTGCGTAGGGACCGGTCATGACCTCGACGGTGAAAACCATCTCGGGCGGCTCACGACGCCCATGACCCCGCCCACCCGAACCTCCCGAGACACCTGCCACTGACGCACCCCACAGCCATCCGAGCCGCTACCCCCACACAAGACGCATCGTAACCATATAGTCACAGTCGAACGGAGTGCGCTCATCCGGATCGATGCCAGGAAGCGAGTCAGGTCCGCAATGGGCATAGGTCTCGTCGGCGACCCGCGCCCACCGACACGGCAAGCGCGGGCTCGCCGCCTTCCAATAGGTCACACGGCCTCGTGCGGCTCGCCACCGGCAGGGCCGCTGGCCGTGCCGATCCGGGTGTGGATGTCGCTGCGTAGCTGGGTGACCAGCCCGCGTGCGGTCGGAGCGCCGACGTGCAGGCGCTTACGTAGCGTCTCCGCGGAGATCGGCCGCTGGTGCTCCTGCCAGTGCAGCACCTCCTCAGCCCGAGCCCGATGCAGCAGATCCTGCTCCCGCGCCTTCCGATCCACCCGACGCGGCCCCGTCACCGCGCCGCGCATCCCTGCAGCGACCTGCCGGTTCTGGCCGCCTTCTCCCTCCGCACCAGCGGCCTGCGCCGGCTCCGGAACCGGTGGCGCGCCGTGCGAACCGACCGGCTGCATGGCGTGGAGCAGGCCCGGCCCCACCTCTGCCCAGCCGATCAAGAGAAGTGGGCCGACGGCGTCGAACGCCGCCTTGCCCAGATTCCCAGCAACGACCGGTTCAGCGACATTGAGCGCCAAGGTCACAAAGCTCGCGAACACCAGCAGCCGACGCGCCGGCCGGATCTCCGCGCGAGGCGCACCCCGTACGGCAAGCCCCCGGATCGCGATCAACAGGCCAAGGACCGACAGATCCACCGCCGGCGCGACCAATGGCGCCACATAGACCGGCACCCCCAGCCGTAGCGCCAGCAGCCACACGTTGCCGAACCCGAACAAAAACGTCAGGCCGACCACCAGCTCCATGATCACAGTCACGGCCATGAATGCCACACCGCGTCCACGTGCGTCCGACGCCGGAACCGGCGATGATGCGCTCATCGCCTGCCCTGCCGGACCTCGAAACTGGCCTCCACGACCAGCTGCCCGACAGAAACACCCAGGTCAGCGCCTCCCCCTTCTACGAGGTTCCCCGCCGGGGGCACCCAAGAACGATCATCGTTGAGCTATTTGCGCTGGTCAAACAGGGTGACCGGCATCGCGACTGAGCCACGCGCCCTCACCCGAAACGCACCGCATCGCCGCCACCAGCGGTTTCGCGACCGACGGCCGGCGTAGGTCCGAGCCCCCAGAGACAACGCCAGCAAGCACCTTCACGAGCTGGTCGCCCGTGAACTCGCCGCCACGACCGCCGTACTCGACGACGCCGCCTACGACGAGCACCTCGGATATCGACTGCTGTCCGCTGTCGCGGAGCTGTGTCAGCTCGCCGGGTGGGTCGCGATGGACGCCGGCCACGCTCAAGCCGCCCGACGCCTTTACCTCGACGGCGTGAAAGCCGCCCACGCCGCCGGCAACAGCCCGGTCGCGGCGAACCTGATCTCGCCTACTACCTGGCATTCGGGGCCGTGCTGTACCTGGCCTGGGCCCTGCGCGGTCAGACGCCCCGCGGCCTGGTCGACGACACCAACTCACTGATGTGAACACCGACCGTCGTCTCGAGATCGTCTCGGAGGTCGACGATCTCGAACGCAGGCGTCCAGTCGGCCGCGGCGGTTGTCAACGGCCCAGCGCGGTCCGCGAGGCGGCCTGGGCGTCGACGGTACGGCGCGGACGGCGAAACCGAACTCCTCAGCCGTTCTGCCGGACGCCGGACGACAGCGGGCACTCAGCACGGGTTTCAAACAGCGTGCGGGTCGTTCGTTCCACGCGCCAGAACCGCCAGTCGCCCGGTTGGAAGCTCCGGTGGCGGCCTTGGCCGCGGCGCTCGGCGAGCGGTGGATTTCGCCGGAGGCCGTGCGGATTCGGCCGTCGGCCGTCACGGTCGCTGGGAACAGCCGGCCGCGACGGCTCCCGACGAGCCGCTCGCCGGCGCGCAGTCGGCCGGCATCGATCAGGTCTGCCGGGGTCGCGTTGCAGCGCTGCCGCCGCGGGCGTGCTCCGTCGTCATCGGCGGCGACATCGTTCCCACCGTCACCGCCTTCGCCGCCCACTGCGCCGGAAGGCTTCGCGGCGGGTGGACGCGGCAAGTCGAGCGTCCGCGGCGACCAGATCCGCTGGTCAGCCCCTGCTCAGCGGCAAAGGCGCTGAAACGTTTGTGCCCCCGGCTCCGGTGGGTGTCCGGCTGCTCGGCGGCGTATTCTTCCTCGTCTCCACGCTGTGCCTCGGAATTAACGGGCAGCCGCCGCGACCGAAGTAGTTCCGGCGGATAGTGCACGGCATGAGACTCTCTGCCGCCGGTCCGTCGACTCGCCTCCCGCGGTGCGGCAGGGTATTGGCGGCGACGGTCTGGGTGGGCGCGATGGTCCTGGGGCTGGTCGCATGCGCCGGCTCCAGCCCGTCCGGCGGCGCGGCGACGCCCGCGGCCGCTGGGTCGTCGGCGTCGTCGGTGTCGGCGCCCCGGACGGTCTACGACGTGGCCTACGCCGGGACGTCCCCGGAGCAGCGGCTCGACCTCTACCTGCCCGCGGCCGCGGGCCGTCCGGCGCCGTTGGTCATCTGGATCCACGGCGGCGGCTGGCGGACCGGTGACAAGAGCTCCATCGCCGACCGGTACGACCCGACCGTGACCCCGCCCAAGCCCACGAGCTGCAACGACGTCGTGCAGGTCCAGGTGCCTGACGTGGCCGCGCTGACCGCCCGGGGCTACGCCGTGGCCAGCATCAACTATCGGCTCGAGCAGGACCCGATCACCGCCGTCCAGGACGCGAAGGCCGCCGTCCGCTACCTGCGAGCGGGCGCCACCCGCTACCGCCTCGACCCGGACCGGTTCGCTGCCTGGGGCAATTCGGCCGGCGCCTACTCGGCGATCATGGTCGGCCTGACCGGCGGCCAACGCACGGTCTTCGACGATCCCGCGCTGGGCAACTCCGATGTCCCGGCCACCGTGCAGGCCGTCGTCGACTGGTACGGCCCCACCGACTTCGCCAGCATCCCAGGCCACCTCGGACCGGCAGAGAACCCGTTCACCTATATCGTCGCCGGACGGTCGCTGCCGCCGTTCCGGATCGCGAACGGGGACGCCGACTGCGTGGTGCCGGTCGCGCAGGCCCGGCGGCTCTACGACGCGCTGCGGACGGCCGGGTCAGTCGCAACGCTGGCCGTGCTGCCCGGAGCCGGTCACGAGGACCCGGCCTTCATGCGCACCCAGCTTGCCCCGACCGTCACCTTCCTGGCCCGGACCTTCGGTCAGTAGGGGGACGGCGGCCAGCCCCCGGGGCGACGATGCTCGGCCCGATCCATTGCCCCAGGAGTCGCGGCGGGGACGGGACGAGAACGGACGGCGTCCGACCGCGTGACAATCAGCCGAGTCCAACCGGATAGATGCTGGCCGCACACTTCCACATGGCTAGAGCAGCACTGTTCCAGCAACAGCACGTCACCGGTCAAAGTCTCGGCTCCCAAGGCAGGGTACCTGGGCGACGTCGATCAACGCCGGATCCCGGCGCCCAAGCCCTTGGCCGGGGAGGGGACTTGTCACGCGGCCTCGGCGATGGTTCTTGCCGCGCTGTGCCACACTCACCTGTCGCCGCGCGAGCCATGCGGTCTCAGTCTTGGTCTCGTTCAGGGCCGTTCAGCAGCGGTCGAGACCTCGCAGTGGCATCGCTCGGCCTGCATCGCGGACCGCGCTGAAGGTCGGCGGACGCACCACCGTGGCACTCCTAGAGGGAAATAGAACGTGACCGATCAGCGCAACGCGGCCCAGGGCGAGGCGACCACGCTGGGACAGGCGCCTTCCGGTGGGCGCCCACGCTGGAACGGGCACCTTCGGTGGGGTGACCGCGCCGGGTCAGGCGGCCTGGGTGGCGTGGTCGGGTCGTTTGGTGATGACGGTGTCGTAGCCGATGGCGTTGAGCTGGGCCTTGAGTCTTTCGGCATGGCGGGCGGGGTCCTGGCGGCGGGTGAAGTAGTCGGCGCCGAGGTCGTGGTAGGGCTCGCCGCGCTCCAGCATGTGGTAGATCGCGACGAGGATCGAGTGCTCGACCGCGACGCGGGCCTTGGCCGCGCCGCGGCGGGGTTTGATCCGTTTGTACTGGGCGGACAGGTAGGTGCCCTTCGTCGTGGAGGCGGCGCGGGCGGCCTCGTGCAGGTAGAGCCGCAGCCACTTCGAGCCCTTGCGGGTCTTTCCACCCTTGGACCGGCCCGCGGACTCGTACTGGCCCGGGCAGCGGCCCGCCCAGGAGGAGAGGTGTTCGGCGCTGCCGAACACGGTCATGTCGTCGCCGATCTCGGCGAGCAGGCACTGCGCGGTGCGGCGGTCAACCCCGGGGATCGTGTCCAGCAGGGCGACCTTCGCCTCGAAAGGGGCGATCATCCGGTCGATCTCGGTCGAGAGCCGGTCGATCACCTCGTCGAGGTAGTCGAGCTTCGCGAGGATCTCCCGCACGATGATCGCGTGGTGGCCGGTGAAGAACCCGGTCAGCGCCTCCTGCAGCGCGGGCAGCTTGCGGCGCAGCCGCCCGCGGGCCAGCTCGGAGAGCACCACCGGATCGGTGGTCCCGGCGACCAGCGCCTGCAGCATCGCCTTCCCGGAGACCCCCAGCAGGTCGGAGGCCACCGAGGACAGCTTCACCCCCGCATCCTGGAGGACCTTGTCAAGGCGCTGGGTCTCGCGGGTCCGCTCCTCGATCTGCGCCTTGCGGTAGCGGGTCAGATCGCGCAGCTCCCGGATCGGCGGCGGGGGGACGAACGACGGGCGGACCAGGCCGTACTCGACGAGTTCGGCGATCCACGCAGCGTCGGCCGCGTCCGTTTTGCGGCCCGGGACGTTGCGCAGGTGCCGGGCGTTGAGCAGCCAGCACTCGCCGATCACGTCCTCAAGGATGTGGAAGACCGGCTTCCAGAAAACCCCGGT